>SVMK01000079.1 GCA_015067465.1 Oscillospiraceae bacterium | reverse complement strand
ATATTTCAGTTCTTTCCAGACAAAGACAGGCTCTCCACCGCGAATAATGCATTCTTTGAAATCAGATATAGTTTTAAACCTCATTTCCTCTGGTGTCCTATTATCATAAATGATTGTTGTCATAGAAGATATTCCTTTCCAAGTACTCTTGAAGGCTGGGGCATTGACCTCCCAATAATTGATTGGTGGTCCAAAATTCGGTACTCCGTAGCGCGGGTTATTCCAATTGATGATGTGATCATGCGGGTTGGAGTGCAGCCCATTTGGAGTATGGCTGGAGTAATGACGCTCACGCACAGCTCGTCCATCTTCGCCAATTTTTGTTTCATATTTTGTCCCGTCTTTTTTATATGCTACTTTAATTTCACCGGGACTCCCTAGCAGCCTTTTTTCAAACTCGTTTTTTGGTTTCCACTCCCCACCATAAGCGCTTCCGCCGCCTTTTCCGATTAGGTATGGCTCTATTGTATCATAATTCAACTGTGGTGTGCCACCAATTTTGAAGGCATCCAAATCTTCTTTCCGAAAGCTAAGCTCGTAGCTCATATGCCGCCAAGAACTACGCTCATAATCCACATAGACAATGTTACCCTGCATTTCGGGAAAGGGGGTATTGTAGCAGATGATCTTTTCCGGCTCAATGCGCCGCAGCATCTCATTGTAACCTGCCATAAACCATTCCTTTTGAGCTTGACGGTTATCATGCTCTGATGCCATATAGGTGGAAACGGCGACAACACTGCCTTTTTCAATTCCTTCAAAGCAGAAGTCGAATGTGGATTCATCGCCCCAATTGACCGTAGGGATCACACGGATCCCCTTGGATGCCCAGTAAGCGCCGCACCAGCGATTGCGAAACACATTGTATAGCTGCATCACAGGTGCCATTTCCAGATACATGCTGAAATCTGGTGATAATACTGCTCGGTAGCGAGACAATTTCTCAATATCGTTGTCGGGATTTTTCCAGACACGCTCAAAACGGTAATCGTAAAGGAAGAAATGTACCATGCGGTCAAGATGATTGTTATCCTCCAAGTGCGTTTTGTCGAAGCCGATCAATAGGAGCTCGTCAAAATCACCCGGTCTTTCTTCAAATTTTGGAATAATCGGGATTTGCAATTTTCCCTTGCCCGGGAACTGATTGCCGTATGATATTTTCCGTAAATTAAAAAATGCGGAGTATCATCAAAAGACTTTCAGATCCTTTAATGATACTCCGCATGGTCGGAATGGCGGGATTTGAACCCGCGGCCTCTTGGTCCCGAACCAAGCACGCTACCAACTGCGCTACATCCCGAAACGCCCAACTATAATAATTGATATTGCCAAGAATGTCAAGAGCTTTCCGAGCATTCCGCGAATTTCGCTCTGTGGTGCGACAGCGTTCTGCCGCATTTGCCCGTGCGCATTTCTATAATGGAGAAAAGCGAAAAAGGGGATGTGATGTGCGCATGAAAAAAAGGCGATTTCTGGCGGCGTGCCTTGCGGCGGCGCTGCTTGTCGGGACAAAAATTCTGCACCCCGATCTGGCGAACGGGGTGCGGCGGAAGCTGACGGAAACCTTCGCGGCGGATGAAGGCTATGCCGCGGTTCGGGAACTGTTTGGCGTTCAAACGGCGGAAAATACGCAGCAGGCAGCGGCGCAGCCGCAGGTGCTGC
Source organism: Oscillospiraceae bacterium (assembly GCA_015067465.1). GTDB lineage: Bacteria > Bacillota > Clostridia > Oscillospirales > Oscillospiraceae > SVKR01. The sequence continues at coordinate 4,004 of SVMK01000079.1, read as the reverse complement.
CAGTGTTGGCGGCGGAGGAGAAAATGCCGGAAACCGCAGCAGCGCGCGCTCCGACGCAGGCACAATATGTCAGCTATAAGATAGAAGAGTCCGCTGCGGCGCAAACGCAAAACGAAGCGGAGCCGGCACCGACGGAACCGCCGCTGCCGGCAGCTGTTGCGGCGTTTCTGGAAAGTCAGGCGGCGTTTGCCGATTATGCACTGCCGGAGAATGCGGACTATACATATACGGCATTACCGTTTGAGTATTTGCCGCCGGTGAGCGGGCGAAACTCCTCGGGGTTTGGGTATCGGGTGCATCCGATTCAGAATGTTGTTAAATTCCATTTCGGCACAGATTTTGCAGCCAATGCGGGGGAAACGGTGACCGCGTTTGCCGACGGCACGGTGACTTATGCGGGATATGACGACAGCTACGGCTGGCGGGTGGAACTGGACCACGGCGATGGGTGGAAAACGCTGTATGCCCATTGCAGCATGCTCTATGTCAGTGCAGGGCAGCAGGTGGCGCGCGGCAACTGCGTTGCGCTGGTGGGGGCCACGGGCTTTGCCACAGGGCCGCATCTGCACTTTGAACTGCTGCACGACGGGGTGTATCTCAACCCGGAATACTACATCAACGGCTGATGGGGACGGTGAAATGGAACATAAGCGCGGGAGCGGTGCTGCTTCTTGCGCTTATGTATTTTTTTGACGGCAGCGGACTTGTGTCCGCGCTGGCGGCAGCGGCGCTTTTTCATGAGGCGGGGCATTATGTTCTGCTGCGTGTTTTCGGCGCGCGCGTAACGCGCGTGAGTCTGAGCGTGTTCGGGCTTGAAATGGACTATGCCGGGATGCTCAGCGCCGGGAAAGCGGCCGCCTGCATTGCGGCGGGACCTGCCGCGGGCGCGGTATATGCGCTGGCGGCGCATTGGAGCAAAACCCGCTTCGGCCAGGTGAGCGGCGCGGTGAGTTTGGCGCTGACGTGCTTTAATCTGCTGCCTGTGCTGCCGCTCGACGGCGGACGGCTTTTGTGCGCGGTGCTGGGGGAACGGCGGGGGGCTGCGGCGTCGCGCGCAGCGTCGCTGGTGCTTGCCGCGCTGGGATTGCTGCTCTTGCTGCAGCGGCGGGCTGCGGGTGCTGCGGCAATGGGGCTGTGGCTTGCGTGCTGCAATTTCAGACATGGGCGGCTCTTGTTTTTTCCCGGCAAATGGTATAGAATGGCATCACTTTGCTTTGGGAGAAAGACATGGACGAAAGATTGAAACGCATCCTGCCCCGGGTGCAGAAACCTGCACGCTACACCGGCGGCGAATTCAACGAAATCAAAAAGAACAAAAGCCAACTGGATCTGCGGATGGCCTTCTGCTTCCCGGATACCTACGAGATCGGCATGAGCAACGTTGGCATGCGCATCCTCTACAGCACGATCAACGCGATGGAAGGCGTTTGGTGCGAGCGCGTGTTTGCACCCTGGGACGATATGGAGAGCGAGATGCGCAAAAACGGCATCCCGCTGTATGCGCTGGAAAGCGGCGATCCGCTTAGCGCGTTTGACGCGATCGGCTTTTCCCTCGGCTACGAAATGGCGTATCCCACCGTGCTGAATATGCTGGATCTCGGCGGCATCCCCATCAGGGCCGAGGACCGTACGGAATTGCTGCCGCTGGTGTTTGCCGGCGGAACGAGCTGCTGCAACCCGGAGCCGATGTCGGCATTTTTTGACCTGATGCTGCTCGGCGAGGGCGAGGAACTCGACTGCGAGCTGCTGGAACTGCTGCGAACGGCGAAAAAATCCGGCTGGACGAAGCCGCAGTTTTTGAAAAAAGCTGCCGAAATTCCCGGCGTTTATGTTCCCTCACTGTACACTGTTGAAAACAATGCCGACGGCACCGTTGCCGCAGTTACCGCCTGCGGCGGCGCACCGGACAAGGTGACCAAGCGCATTGTCACCGATTTTGAAAACAGCCATTTCCCGGCGAATCAGATTGTTCCGAACACGGAAATCGTGCATGACCGCGTGAATCTGGAGCTGTTTCGCGGCTGCATCCGCGGCTGCCGGTTCTGTCAGGCGGGACAGGTTTACCGTCCCGTGCGCGCACGCAGCAGCGAAAAACTGGTGCGTCAGGGCATTGAAGCGCTGAAGGCAACCGGCTATCAGGAGATCACGCTCTCGTCGCTGTCGTCGAGCGACTACAAGGCCCTCGGCGAGCTTTGCGACGGTCTGCTGGATTACTGCGTGCCCCGCAGCATCGGCCTTGCGCTGCCGAGTCTGCGCGCGGACAATTTCTCCATGGACATTGTGCAGCGCGTTCAGAAAGTGCGCAAGTCCGGCCTGACCTTTGCGCCCGAGGCCGGAACGCAGCGCCTGCGCGACGCGATCAACAAAAATGTCCGTGAAGAGGACATTATGGAGTCGTGCCGTGTGGCGTTTGCCGGCGGATGGAACAACATCAAGCTTTATTTTATGCTCGGCCTGCCCACCGAAACGGATGAGGACGTTTTGGGCATTGCCCAGATTGCCAACGATGTTTTGCACTGCTGGCGCGAAAATGCCGTGAACAAAAACCGCGGTGTTCGCATTACGATCTCCACTTCCTGCTTTATCCCGAAACCGCATACACCGTTCCAATGGGCGCCGATGGTGAGCCGTGCGGAATATCTGCGCAGAGTGAATCTGCTGCGCAGCAACTTAACGGCGCGCAACGTGGTTTACAACTGGCACGACGCCGAAACCAGCGAAATTGAGTGCATTCTTTCCCGCGGCGACCGCCGTGTCGGCGATTTGATCGAGGAAGTTTGGCGCAGCGGCGGACGGCTGGAGGCGTGGAGCGACTTTTTCCGCTATGACCGCTGGGTTTCCGCGCTGGAAAAATGCGGCCTGCGCGCGGAATTTTATACCACGCGTGAGCGCGGAGCGGACGAGGTGATGCCCTGGGACCACATCAACATGGGCGTGACGAAAAAGCATCTCCGCCGCGAACTGGAGCGGGCGTGGCAGGGCGAACTGAGCCCGGACTGCCGCCACGGCTGCGTAGGCTGCGGCGCGGGCGCGCTGAACGGAGGTAAATGCGATGTCTGAGAAACTGCGGCTCCGCTTTTCCAAAAAAGGCAGGGCGATTTACAGTTCCCATCTGGACCTGATGCGCACGATGCAGCGCGTTTTCACACGCGCGGGCTGCGCACTGAAATACAGCGAGGGCTTCAACCCCCATCCGGTGATCTCCATTCTTCTGCCGCTCAATCTCGGCTGCGCGAGTGAGTGCGAACTGATGGATTTTCAGCTCATCGGCGATGCGGATCCGGCTGCGCTTCCGGCGCTGCTGACGAGCGCTATGCCGGAAGACGTTACCGCGCTGGAGGTTTACCCCGCCGTGCAGAAGGTGAAAGATCTGAAATGGCTGCGTATCAGCGGCGTTTTTGAATACGACACGGCGGATCCCGCCGCCATGCGTGACGGACTTCAGGCGTTTTTTGCGCAGGAGCATATTGTCATTACGAAAAAGACCAAGCGCGGCGAGGACGAGAGCGACATTGCGCCCGCCATTCGTGAAATCGGGTTTACGGCCGGAGAGCGATGCGTGCGTGTGAGCGCGGTGATTTCCGCGCAGGAACCCACGATGAATCCCAAGCATCTGGTGGCTGCGCTGAGCCAGAAAGCGCCCGAACTGGTGCCGGACTTTGAGGAATTCACCCGTTTGGAAGTTTATGATGCCCGAATGAAGGTGTTTCGCTGAGCAATCAGCGAAAATAAGTTTGAATTCAGCGAAAAAACACTTGCAATCCGAACAGGCGTGTGGTAATATTATACGGCCTGTGAATGGCTATGATTAAGACGGTCCGCTTCCGCGGCACTGCGTGCCCTCCGGTATGAACGTCTATAAAAGGAAGGAACAATACAAAATGGCAGATCTGATCCAAACTCTTACCGAGAAGTACATGAAGGCTTCTCTGCCCGAGATGAACGTTGGCGACACCGTCCGTGTTACCGTTCGTGTCAAGGAAGGCAACCGTGAGCGCACCCAG
>SVMK01000078.1 GCA_015067465.1 Oscillospiraceae bacterium | reverse complement strand
GCACAGGGCGACTTCCTCTGGCTGCTGCTGGCGGACACGAAGGACCGTCAGGAGATTTTTCGCGAGATTTTCAAAACCGGTTATTACCGGCGGCTGCAGGATCGTCTGAAAGCGGAGAGCGCGGCGATTTCCGGCGATTGCGAGGCGGCCCGCCGCAGCATTGCCCAGTATATCGGCGGCGCAGTGTGTGCGGAATCGGACATTTTGCAGCGTGAACTGGAAAAGGCCAAGGCGGGCCGGCTTCCGGTTTCGGACACCGCAGAACTGCTTGCGCGGCTGATCGCGCAGGAGCGCGAACAAGCACGCCGACTGGAAACGGAGTGCGCCGGACTGGACGAAGCGCTTGAGCAGGTCAATGCGGGACTGGGGCGCGCCGAAGCGTATGAACAGGCACGACGCGGGAAAGCAGAGACGGAAAAGCGCCTTGCGCAGAAGCAGGCGGAGCTGGCGGAACGATGCCGCGCGCTGGAGCTGGCGCGGGCGCAGCAGCCGGAGATTGAGCGCTGCACGCAGGAAACGGCGGAGCTTCGCGGGGCGCTGGGCGAATATGATGCGCGGGACGCGCTGCTCGCCCGGAAACACGAACTGGAGCGAAATCTTGGAGAGCTTGTGGCGCAGCGCAAGGCCGAGGATGCGCAGAAATCGACATGCACCGCAGCACTGACCGCCCTGCGAGAAGAACGCGCGGGACTGAATGAGTCCGGCAGTGTGCGCGAGCGGCTTGCCGCCGAGAAGGAATCGCTTGCGCGGGAACTGGGTGCGCTGGAGCGGCTGGAGCAGCAGCTGCGCGAGCTTGCGGAGCTGGAGCAACGCTGCACAAGGGCGAAAAGCGAGTTTGTTGCGGCGCAAAGCGATGCCGACGCCGCCGAGCAGACTTGGAAACAGAAAAACACCGCCTTTCTGCGCGAGCAGGCGGGCGTTCTGGCCGAGCTTTTGACGCCGGGCACACCTTGCCCGGTTTGCGGCAGCACGGCGCACCCGGCACCGGCGGTGAAGTCCGCTGCCGCCCCCACGGAAGCGGAACTGAACGAGGCGGAGCAAACATTTCAGCGCGCGCTGACCGCAGCCCGCAGCGCAAGCCGCGCTGCCGGCGAACTGGACGGTGCCGTGCGAACGAAAAGCGCGGAACTTTTGGAGCAAACGCGGTCGCTTTTGGGCGACTGCGGAGAGGAAAACGCGCGAAGCGCTGCGAAAGCACGCGGTGCAAAGTTGAAAGAGCGCCTTGACACACTTGCATCCAAGATTGCCGCGCAGGATGCAAAAATCGAGCGCGCCGCCGTACTTGATGACGCAATTCCGGCGGAGGAAGCGCGGCTTGAGCGTTTGACAGCGGACATTGCCCGGCACAGCATCGAAACCGCGGAAACCGTTACGCGGCTGGAAACGCTTGACGGTCAGATCACCGCGCTGTCGCAAAAGCTGCGCTATGAAAGCCGCGAGCAGGCACAGGAACGCATTGACGAACTTGCCGCCCGCGCCGGAGCGCTGCGCGCAGCGATGGAGCGTGCGCAAAGCGAAAAAAGCGGCTGCGAGAGCGAAATCGCCGCGCTGGAGGGCGGACTGCGCCAACTGGAAGCGCAGCTTCGCGGCGCCGAGGAGATCGACGCGAACGAATTGCAAAACCGGCGCGCTGCGCTGCAGCAGAAGCGGCGGGACAACGAACAACTGCGCAAAACCGTGAATACCCGCATCAGCGCAAACGAAGCTGCGGCTGCGGGCGTGGCGGGTGCCGCGCAGACGCTTGATGCGCTGGAAACGCGGCTGGCGTGGGTGAAATCGCTGTCCGACACAGCGAACGGCAGCGTTTCCGGCAAGGAAAAAATCATGCTGGAAACCTATATTCAGATGACATTTTTCGACCGGATTATCGAGCGGGCCAACACCCGGTTTATGGTGATGTCCGGCGGGCAGTATGAGCTCAAGCGCCGCCGCGAAGCGGAAAACAGACGCAGCCAGAGCGGCTTGGAGCTGGATGTGATTGACCACTACAACGGCACGGAGCGCAGCGTCAGAACGCTGTCGGGCGGCGAATCGTTTAAGGCGTCGCTGTCGCTTGCGCTCGGCTTGTCTGACGAAATTCAATGTTCCGCGGGCGGTGTGCGGCTGGACACCATGTTTGTGGACGAAGGATTCGGCACGCTGGACGAGGAATCGCTGCGTCAGGCGATGCAGGCGCTGGGCGGACTGGCCGAGGGCAACCGGCTGGTCGGCATCATTTCGCATGTTCCGGAGCTGAAAGAGCGCATCGACCGGCAGATTGTGGTAACGAAAGACCGCAGCGGCGGCAGCCGGGTGAGCATCCGCGTGTAAGCTGCGAAAAGCGGTTTTTCCCGTCGGAAAACGCGCTGAAATTGCAAGACGGAGTGACAAAAAATGCAAATCGGCGCATTTTACAGGTGAAAAAAGTAACGATCGCATGAAAAGTGCATAAAAATGTTGCAAAACGGGCGAGAATCCAATATAATGTTGGATGTGTGCTTGTTATGCGCGCGAATCAAAGTAGGAGTGAATAATATGGAAAAGAAAAAACTGTCGCTGCCGGTGCAGATTATTGTTGCGCTGCTCTGCGGTATCGTGGTTGGTTTGGTGTGCTATTTTACCAACACCGCATCCTTCACGGCAAACTATCTCAAACCCATCGGAACGATCTTCATCAATCTGCTGAAGTTTATTGTTGTTCCCATTGTGCTGCTGAGCATGATCAGCGGCATCATCTCCATGGGCGACCTGAAAAAGGTTGGCGCCGTCGGATGGAAAACCGTCGCGTTTTTCATGGTCACCACCGCGCTGGCCTGCGTGATCGGTCTCGCTATCGGCTCCCTGTTTGACGGACTGGGCTGGTTCCCCGCACTGGCGCTGGAAGAAGGCGCGGTTTGGGATAAGGCGACCTCCGCAAACTTTATGGACACTCTGGTGAACATCTTCCCGAGCAACATGTGGTCTGCATTCCTCAATGCCAACATGCTGCAGGTTATCGTGATTGCCCTGCTCATCGGTGGCGGCATCCTCTCTGCCGGCGAACGCGGAACCCTCGCTGTCAGCATGGTTGATTCCATCTATGCCGTGTTTGAAAAGGTGATGGAGTTCATCATCAAGCTCTCTCCCATCGGCGTTTTCACCATGATGGCATGGGTTGTTGCCACGCAGGGCGCTGATGTTCTCGGCCCCATCGCGCTGGTTCTGCTGTGCGCTTATGTTGGCTATTTCATCCACGCGGTTCTGGTCTATTCTCTCTCCGCGCGTGCCTTTGCCAAGATCAGCCCCTTCGCTTTCTTCAAGGGTGCCGGCGCTGCCATGATCTTCGCATTCACCTCTGCTTCCTCCGTGGCAACGCTGCCCGTGAGCAGAGAGTGCGCAGAGAAGATGGGCGCAGAGAAGGACGTTGCTGCATTCGTTCTGCCCCTCGGCGCTACCATCAATATGGACGGCACTGCTGTTTACCAGTGCGTTGCCACCATCTTCCTGGCTGCCTGCTGCGGCGTTGACCTGACCTTGGGTCAGATGATCATCGTTGTTGTCACCGCAACCCTGGCCTCCATCGGCACCGCAGGCGTTTCCGGCGCCGGCGTGATTATGCTCGCCATGGTGCTCGAAGCCATCGGTGTTCCCGTTGAGATGATCATGATTATCTACGGCGTTGACCGTCTGTTCGACATGGGCCGTACCACTCTGAACATCACCGGCGACATCGCCTGCTCCCTGTGCGTTACCAGCTGGGAAAAGAACAAGGCTGCAAAAGCGGCAAAGTAAACCAAACGCATATAACAAAAAGCGCCTTCGGACGGTTTGTCCGAAGGCGCTTTTGTTATGGGGCAGGCAGAGTTTTCGTATGCAATGATCCGTGCGTTTGAGCGTACGAAACGGGAATTACTGCATGTAAGCGGCGAGCGGCCTGACCTCGCAGCCCTTGCTTTCGTAGTAAGCGAGCATTTCGTCCATCTTTTTCAGATCGTAGCTGGTAACGCAGTCGGAAATCACATGAACGGTATACCCGGCTTTTGTCATGTTGAAGCAGGTGGATTTCACACAGGCGGTTGCGTCGGCTCCGACGATATAAAACTCACGAATTCCCTGCGCGGCAATGAATGCGGCAAAGGCCTCGCTGGTCAGCGCATTGCTCTTGGTTTTCACAAAAATGTTGTCCGATACCACGTTCAGTTCGGGCGCAAAGTCCGCGCCTTTGGAGTCGGGCTTGAATGTGCGGGTGCCGGCGGTGATGTTGTTGTGCTTGATATACACGATGTGCATTCCGCTGCGCTGCGCCCAGGCAATGGCGGTGTTGATGCCGTCGACGATGTCCCTGTAATGCTTGGTGATGTCGTTTTGAATGTCAATGACTACAAATGCTTTGTCCATGCTGCGCCTCCGGAAAACCGATGCTTTTCTCTAATAGTTTACCATATCTGTCAAGGAAAGACGGACAGGTCAATAATACAGTTCCCGTATGACGGCGGCGGTGCTGTCGGCATCCATGCCGCACCGGATTGCCGGATTGTAAAGCAGCGTCAGAATCAGAAGATCAATATCGCTCAGCTGCGTGTTTTCGTCGGAATACTGATAGGTGATGCTGTCTGTTCGCGTGATGGTATCGCTGATGCCAAGGGAGTTGATGATTTCTTCCGGTAAAACAGAGTCGCGGCTGATTTGTGCAATATCCGTGCGGCAGCCGATGCGTGCTGTGTGGAGTTCGTTGGTTTGTGTGTAGTACCAAAACTGCGTTGCCCCGAAAGCATACTCGCCGTTGATTACGGAAGAAAACGAATCACTGAATGCTGCCGGATCCAAGAAACTGATGGTCATGTTCTCTTGCATTCCGTCTTCCGCGGGACAGATTCCGGGAAAACCCGGCACAGCGTTCAGCTGCTGCGCAATAGCGCGCAGCGCCGCTTCGTCGGCTTCCGTGGGTGTGCCGCAAATCCGGTAGCGGATCGGCGACAGCCATTTTTGAACCAGATGGTCATCGCCCGTGCCGTCGGAGTATTCCACATGGTGCACCACTTCGTTGAAATATTCCGTGATCTGTTCCGCTGTGCAGTTGGGAAGATACAGCGGCGAGTGTGGCGGGGACGTTGGCTCCGCACTGTTTTCCGGCTGAACGGGCGACGCAGTTGCGGGCGTTGTCAGGGCGGGGGTGGCGGCGGGGGCCGCTTCATGTGTGGGCGTCGGCGATGCGGAGGGGGGGGCGTTTTGCCGGCCGACGCAGCCGCAAAGAAGCAGCGCAAAGACCAGGATAAGTGCCGGAATCTGTTTTTGCTGCATGTCAGGTACCTCCCCGAACGGTTCAATGTAAGTATATTATAAGCACAGGCACAGTAAAAAAGCAAAAAGAATGGCAGGCTCCGTCACGAAAGCTGTCATTCTTTTTTGCATATGTGAGCTTGAATAAGGTGGAAATTACTCAGTTTCCGCATAGTGCCATTTGCCGTTCTCGTCCTTTTCCAAAACGGTGTCATAACAGTTATCCGAACGATATACGGCGATTGTCTCGGTATCCTCGCGGAGTTGGACAGTATACTCGTTTTTCGCCCCCAAAGAACCGTTGATGCCGCCAAATGCAGAATAGCAGTCAAGATAGAGCTTGCCGCCTTGCTGCTGATGCGCAGCAATATTTCTGACATATCCAATAGAGGAGGATACCCCGATGGTGATTGTCATTTCTGTTCCGTCTTCAGAAGCGGAGAAA
>SVMK01000077.1 GCA_015067465.1 Oscillospiraceae bacterium | reverse complement strand
CCGATCAATCCGTCCGTGTAGCCGGGGGAAACAACAGGATCCGCCAGTTCCCAGATTTTGCCGCAGGGATCCTTGAACGCACCGTCGCCGTAAACCATGGCTTCAACGCGCTTACCGGTGGCCTTGCTCATGCCCTCGCCGATGGCGCGGGCGATCTCCATGCAGTCAACCGGGAAGAGCTTCACGCTGTCGTCCGTGGCCTTGTTGCTGCCAAGCAGACCGTAGGTGGGGTTGCTGCCGCTGCCGTCAACAGAAGCGGTGAGGATATCATCCAGACCCAGAACGGTCTTGGCACCGGCGGCTTTCAGCAGGCGCTTGCTGCGTCCGCGGGTGTGGATATCGCAGGTGATCACGGTGTCGGCATAGTCGAGGATGGCCTGCACACGGTTTGCAAACACAACCTCAACCTCTGCGCCGGCCTTGCGGATGATGTCGGAATAAAAGTCAATATAATCCACGCCGGTGAAAGGGTGCACCGCATTGCCGAAATGCTCGCGGAACTGCGCAAGAGAGAGCACATCGACGTAAGGATCCAGACCGGCCTCGTCCACCTGCTCCATGCTCACCAGATGGTTGCCCACTTCATCGGAGGGATAAGACAGCATGAGCACAACTTTCTCACAGCCGGCAGCAATGCCGCTCAGGCAAACCGCGAAGCGGTTGCGGCTGAGAATCGGGAAGGTGACGCCAACCGTGCCGCCGCCGGTTTTGGAGCGAACGTCCGTCGCAATCTGCTCCACGGTGGCATAGTTTCCCTGCGCACGCGCCACAACAGACTCGGTCACTGCAACAATGTCCTTATCCTGCGGCTCAATGCCGTTTTCCTTCATTGCCGACAAAACGGCGTTCACGGTGATCTCAACAATGTCATCGCCCTGGCGAACGATAGGCGCTCGTACGCCGCGTACAACTGTACCAATAGATCTGCTCATGATAATTCCCCATTTGTGTTAGAATTCGTGACGATTTCACGACATAATAGTATATTACATTATTTTTTCTATGTAAATCGTTTTTTCTGTTTTTACGGAATATTTTTCGTTATGTAAACTATTTTGACTCTTTTCGGCAGCGCGGAATAGGATAATATGAAACTCTGTTCCGAAAAGGAGACTATTTGCATGAAAATTTATACCGTACGCTCCGGTGACACGATCTATGCACTGGCCCGGCGCTTCGGTCTGAAGCCGGAAGAACTGGTTTATGCCAATCAGCTGCAAAACCCGTCCGTACTCAGCATCGGGCAATCGCTCGTCATCCCGGTTGACTCCGTTCGCTACACCGTGCGCCGCGGCGACAGCCTGTATCGTATTGCGCAGCGCTACGGCGTTACCCCCGCCGCCGTGGCGGCAGCAAACACGCAGCTGGGCAGCGGCGAGCGCATCTATCCCGGTCAGGTGATCACAATCCCCTTTCGCACGCCCCATCTCGGCACCGCCGCGGTAAACGGCTACATCACCGACGCACGCACGGAAACGCTGAACGCCACACTGCCGTATCTGACATGGCTCTCCCCCTTTTCCTTTCGCGCGGACGCGCAGGGCGAACTAACCCCCACTTACAGCATTGCCACCGACCGCAGCGCGGCATACGGCACCGCCAATCTTCTGACGCTGACAAACCTGAAAGAAGCGGGCGGCTTTTCCGGCGACATTGCCCACAGCATCCTGACCGACAGCGATGCGCAGGACAATTTCCTGCAAAACGTCAGCGACCTGCTCGATCGCGGGGACTGGTCCGGCGTGAATCTGGATTTTGAATATGTAAAGCCATTTGACCGCGAAAGCTACAATCAGTTTCTCCGCCGCTTCGCCGAGCGGCTGCATGCACGCGGCAAGCTGCTTGTCACCGCCGTTGCGCCGAAAACCTCCGCCGACCAGAGCGGTCTGCTCTACGCCGCGCACGACTATCCCGCCCACGGCGCGGCGGCGGATTACGTTGTGCTCATGACATATGAATGGGGCTACACTTACGGCCCGGCGATGGCGGTTGCGCCGCTGGACAAAGTTCGGCGCGTGCTCGACTATGCCGTGAGCGCAATTCCGCCCGAAAAAATTCTCCTCGGCGTGCCGAATTACGGCTACAACTGGACGCTTCCGTTCGTGCAGGGCAGCGCGGCAAAAGCGCTCACCAATGTTGCCGCCGTCACGCTCGCAGGCACCGTCGGCGCGCAAATCCGCTTTGACGAGGCTGCGCAATCGCCCTACTTTAACTACACCGACGCCGAAGGCCGCCGACACGAGGTATGGTTTGAAGATGCGCGCAGTCTCGACGCGAAATACCGGCTCGCCGCGCAATACGGCCTTGCCGGATTCAGCTTCTGGAACCTCAACAATCTCTTCCGCCCCGCCCTGCTTGTGCTCGAAAGCCTCTGGTCAATCGAAAAGGCGCCCTGACCGCCAAAGCGGCAAAAGCGCCTTTGATTTCGCATTTTTGCACCGCAGCCTGCCGCAGCGGCATCATCTTCCGAACACGCCGTTGATGCCCGACACCGCATTTTCCAGCACGGTTGCCGCTTTGTCGAGCGAACCGACCAGTGAATTGAGCGACTCCACGTCCAGCGTATCGAGCGTATCGGCTGCGCTGCGCAGGGACGCAACTGCCGCGTTCAGCTCCGCCACATCGGCAGTGCTCAGTTTGTCGGCAGCATCGTGCAGCGATGCCACCGTGGCATTCAGACTGGCAACATCGATCTCGCTGAAGCGGTTGGCCGCGTCGGACAGCGACGCGATTGCCGCGTTCACCTCGTTCATGTCGATGTCCTGAAGCTGCGTGTTAACCGTATTGATGCCACGCTGCAGCGCGGAAAACCGGCCGCCGACAATAAGCAGCGCCACAACAAAAACCACCAGCAGCGCACCCTGCAAAATCGTTTGCAGCCGCATATGCAGCAAACGGATTTTCAGCAGTTTGTCAGCCATCATTTTGCCGTGTCTTTCATCATACAAAGCGATTCCTCCCCGACACCGGATCGGTGCGAAACATTTTACCTGATTATACCATTTTCACCCGCATACAGGCAAGGAAAAAGTCCGATTTTGCGCCATGGCAAAGCGAAGCATAACACATAAAAGCGGAGCACAGCGGGTTTTTCCCCCGCAGGCTCCGCTTTTCGTCTGCAATCAGTTATACCAGCCGCCGTTGTCGGAAGCAGCGTTTCCGTAATCGCCGCTGCCGACAGCAAGCGTTTTCAGGTTTTCATAGAAAACGGAACGAGCCGCATGATGATAGGCCATAACCCACAGCGCGCCGATGCCGAAGCACATTGCGCCGACAATGTACCAGCCGATAAAGCTGAGGTCCAGCAAAAAGAGCTCAGCTTTGTGGCCGCGCATCATATCCTCGCTGCCGCGCAGACACTGACGCCAGTCATAGTCGGGGTTGTCAATCTTAATGTAGTAAGCGCTGGCATAGGAATAAGCTTTCACAATGCCGGGAACCACCAGCAGCATGCTCCACAGTGCAACAAAAATGCCGCTGAGCAGGCCAAGCAGGAAATTCTGGCCAAGGTCCATGATGAAGCCGTTGAACACCTCGATAATGTTCATAACCTCATGGTCGCGCGTCTGCTTGCGAAACAGCCAGGCCAGTCCGAACGCAATCGGACCGCTCACCACCATTGCGCCAACACCGGGCAGGATTGTGCCTGCTGCAACAACGAGTGCCTCCGCAATCAAACACACCAGCAGCGCCGTCATCCAGCTGTTGCCGAAAATGTTGTAACTCAGCTGCGCTCTGGCCTGCTCTTTGATCTGTGCTCTTGTCATAGTTTTTCTCCTTCTTCTGCGAAAAAAATCGCATTTTCAGTATATGTCCGCCGTGCGGATCGTATGTACTATAACTCCGGCGGCATACGCGCGGTATACTGCCGGAGTTTCGCTCGGTTTTTCGACTCAGCGGATCACGCGCACGCGCATAACCTCATCCATTGCTGCAATCTTCTCTTCGATCGCGGCATTGATGTCGCTGCCAAGGTCGATGATGGTGTAGGCAACTTCGCCCTTCGGTTTGTTGATCATATGCTCAACGTTGATATTCTCCGCGCCGATCAGATCGAGGAAACGGTTGATCATGCGGGGAACATTGCGGTGGATCACGCAGAGGCGGGCAACACCTGCGCGCTCAAGACGAACGCTGGGCAGGTTCACGCCGTTTTTGATATTGCCGTTGTAGAGATAGTCCGCCAGTTCCTGCGCTGCCATCACGGCGCACTTTTCCTCGCTCTCGGGCGTGGATGCGCCAAGATGCGGAATGGCAACCACATTTGCAGCACCTGCAAGGGTGTTGTTGGGGAAATCGGTGACATAGCGGGCAACCTTGCCGGAGGCAAGCGCCGCCAGCATGGCTTCGTCGTTCACCAGTTCGCCGCGGGCAAGGTTGATGATGCGAACGCCCTGCTTCATCTTCGCAAACTCGGCAGCGCCCAGCATATGACGGGTTTCGTCATTGTAGTGCACCTGCACCATGATATAGTCGCTCTCGCGGAAGATGGTGTCCAGATCGGGAGCATGTTTGACAATGCTGTTAAGGCCCCATGCTGCGTCAACGGACATGTAGGGATCGTAACCGTAAACGGTCATGTTCAGCTCCGCGGCAGCGTTTGCAACCAGAGAGCCGATCGCGCCGAGGCCGATCACGCCCAGGGTTTTACCGCCGATTTCGGGGCCGACATAAGCGCTCTTGCCCTTTTCAACCGCGCCGGCAATATTTTCGGTGCCTTCCAGGCTCTTAACCCACTCGATGCCGCCCACGATATCGCGGGAAGCAAGCAGCAGCGCGCACAGCGCCAGTTCCTTAACCGCCTCGGCGTTTGCGCCGGCGGTGTTAAAAACTGCGATGCCGGCTTCGGTGCAGCGGGCAACGGGAACATTGTCCGTGCCAACGCCTGCGCGGGCGATCGCCAGGAGCTTGTCGCCAAACTCCATGTCATGCAGCTTGGCGCTGCGGATCAGCAGACCGTCGGGATTTTCTGCATCAACGTCAACGGTCAGTCCGCCGGCGGCAAGGGCGTCAAGTCCCTGCCGGGCGATGTTGTTCATAGTTTTAACTTCAAACACGGTTTTTTACCTCATAATCTTTCATAAATTCAACCAACGCCTGAACGGCCTGCATGGGCACAGCGTTGTAGATGGAAGCGCGCATGCCGCCAACAAGGCGGTGGCCCTTCACGTTGACAAAGCCCGCTGCGGTTGCGGCTTTGCAGAATGCGGCGTCCTTGTCGGCATCGCCGGTGTTGAACGTAACGTTCATGAAGCTGCGTGCTTCCTTCTGCGCGCAGGGGATAAACAGCTTGCTCTCGTCAAGATAGTTGTAAAGCAGGCTGCTCTTTTCGCGGCGCAGCGCATCCATGGCGGTCAGGCCGCCCTGCTTCTTGATCCACTTAAGCATCAGGCCGAGCATGTAGATGTTGTAGCAGGGAGGCGTGTTGTACATGGAATCTTTGTCGATCATCAGCTTATAGGACATCATCAGCGGCGTGATCGCCTGCTCATGGCCTGCCAGTGCCTTGTCGATGATGACGAGCGTAACACCGGCGGGTGCAAGGTTTTTCTGCGCGCCGGCAAAGATGACGCCGAACTTGCTGACATCCAGCTTCTGGGTGAGGATGTCGGAGGACATATCGGTCACCAGCGGAACGGACACTTCGGGAACATAGTGCCACTCGGTGCCGTAGATGGTGTTGTTTGCGCAGTAATA
>SVMK01000010.1 GCA_015067465.1 Oscillospiraceae bacterium | reverse complement strand
GCAAAGCGCAAGGACCTGATCTACACCGGTCACACCCTGCTCGGCGCAAAGCCGCCGAAGGGTCAGGAGCTTGATGACCACTATTACGGCGCGCTGAAGCTGCGCGTTGCCGCTTTTATGAAAGATCTGGACGCAGAGCTCTGGAAGCTCGGCATCCCCGCAAAAACCGAGCACAACGAAGCCGCGCCTGCGCAGCATGAGCTCGCTCCCATCTACGCCAAGTGCAATGTTGCCGTGGACCACAACCAGCTCACGATGGAGGTAATGAAAAAAGTTGCCAAACGCAACGGCCTGACCTGCCTGCTGCACGAAAAGCCTTTCGCGGGCATCAACGGTTCCGGTAAGCACAACAACTGGGGTCTCGTCACCGACACGGGTATCAACCTGTTAACGCCCGGCACAACGCCGATGGAGAACGCCCGTTTCCTCACCATCATCTGCGCCGTGATCCGCGCGGTGGATGAATATCAGGACCTTCTCCGCATCTCCGTCGCCAGTGCCAGCAACGACAACCGTCTCGGCGGTTTTGAAGCGCCCCCCGCCATCGTGTCCATGTTCCTCGGCGAGGATCTGGAGCGCATTCTCTCCGCCTTTTCCGCCGCCGAGGGCTACAGCAACCAGACCCAGGAAGTTCTCACGCTCGGCGTCAGCGCCGTGCAGGACATCCCGAAGGACACCACGGACCGCAACCGCACCAGCCCCTTCGCCTTCACCGGCAACAAGTTTGAGTTCCGCTCACTCGGCTCGAGCATGTCCGCAGCCGACTGCAACACTGTTTTGAACACCGTCGTTGCAGAATCGTTCCGCCACTTCGCCGACATTCTCGAGCAGGCGGAGGACAAGCGCGGCGCAATGGAATCGATCATCAAGGAAACCATGCGCAAGCATAAGCGCATCATCTTTTCCGGCAACGGCTACAGCGCCGAATGGGTGGAAGAAGCGGAGCGCCGCGGGCTTTCCAACTATGTTTCCGCCGCGGAAGCCATCCCCCACCTGCTCGACGAAAAAAATGTCGCACTTTTTGAGAGCCACAAGGTGTTCTCCCGCGCGGAGCTCTCCGCCGTGGAAGAAATTCTGCTTGAGAATTACTGCAAGCAGGTGAATATCGACGCATCCGTTATGAGCGAGATGGTGCGGCGCGACATTATTCCCGCCGTAATCAACTACGGCAGACACATCGCGGAGGCCATCGACGCGAAAGACCGCATCGGCGGTTACCACAAATTTACCCACCGCGCCGAAACCGACCTGCTCGACCGCGTTTCGAATCTTTGCGACGAGCTCTACAAGCGCAGCAGCGACCTTGACGCCGCAATCGAAAAAACCGCGTATATTCCCCAGCTTGCAAGCCGTGCAGTTGCTTACCGCCGGAATGTGATCGAAAAGATGCGCCTTGTCCGCGAAACGAGCGACACGCTTGAAAACATTGTCAGCAAGGAAGCATGGCCTTATCCCAGCTACGGCAATCTGCTCTACCGCGTGTAACACCAAAACGCACCATACATCCGCAAAAAAGCCGCCCGCTGTCCGAACTTCGGACAGCAGGCGGCTTTTTTGATCCGCTTTCGTTCATGTTTCTTCTTTCTATCATGCCCCCCGGCTAAAATGCAATCACGCCCCGCCGCGCTTGTAATCGGCGCGGAAATATGGTAAATTGAATAAGGTCCGCAGCCGTCAAAGGCGGCGCACCGCAACACATTCCGAAAGGAAGTTCGCCTTGAAAGATCGCTATGGGCGCGAGATCGACTATCTGCGCATTTCATTGACAGACCTGTGCAATCTCCGCTGTATTTACTGCATGCCGCCGGAAGGCATCAGTAAACTGCAGCGCAAGGAGATTTTAACATTTGAAGAAATCATTGAGATCGTCACGGCTGCAGCATCCCTCGGCATCACGAAGCTGCGCCTCACCGGCGGCGAACCGCTTGTGCGCCGCGGCGTAACGGAGCTGATCCGCGCGCTGCGCGCCATCCCCGGCATCCGCGAGCTCACACTCACAACCAACGGCCTCCTCCTCCCCGAAATGGCGCAGGATCTGAAAGCCGCCGGGCTCAGCCGTGTGAACATCAGTCTGGATACGCTCAATGCCGAAAAATACAGCCGCATCACGCGCCTCGGAACACTCGACCAGGCGCTCAACGGCATCCGTGCAGCGCAGCAGGCCGGACTCTCTCCCATCAAAATCAACACTGTGCTCCTCGGCGGCATCAACGATGACGAAATCCCGGCGCTTGTGGACCTCACACGTGAACACAGCGTGGAGCTTCGCTTCATCGAGCTGATGCCGATCGGCTGCGTTGTTCCGTTCGGTCCGGAAGCCTACATACCCGCATCAACCGTTTTGGAGCGAGTTCCCGCGCTGCAGCCTCTTGAAAACGCTCGCAGCGGTGTTGCGCAGCTGTATGCGCTGCCCAACGCCCCCGGCCGCGTGGGGCTGATCAGTCCCCTGTCGTGCAGCTTTTGCAGCGAGTGCAATCGCATCCGTCTGACGGCGGACGGCTATCTGAAACCCTGCCTGCATTCCGACAAGGAGATTCTGCTGCGCGGCAAGCACGGCGACGCGCTGACCGAAGCCCTCAAAGCGGGAATCTGCGCAAAACCGCAGGCACACAGTACGCTCTCCGCCAACGAGCGGAGCGACGCGGGCAGAAACATGAACGAAATCGGAGGATGATCCTGCATGAGTGATTTTACCCACTTCAACGAAAGCGGCAGAGCAAGGATGGTGGACGTTTCCGAAAAGGACGAAACCACACGCATCGCCGTTGCCTTCGGCCGCGTGCTTGTAAACCGCGAAACCTTTGATCTGATCCGTTCCGGCGGCATCAAAAAAGGCGACGTTCTCACCACAGCACAGATCGGCGGCATCATGGGTGCAAAGCGCACCGCCGACATTATCCCCATGTGCCACAACATCGCCCTCTCCGGCGTTGACATTGACTTCACCCTCAACGAAGCCGAGCTTGCCGTTGAAATCACCGCAACGGCGAAATGCACCGGTCAAACCGGCGTGGAAATGGAAGCGCTCACGGCAGTTTCCGTCGCTGCGCTGACGGTTTACGACATGTGCAAAGCCGTTCAGCGCGACATGGTGATCGACCGCATTTGTCTTTTGAAAAAAAGCGGCGGCAAATCCGGCGATTTTGTGAGAGAGGAGCTGTAACGCCACAATGAGCGACATGACATATTCCGCAGCGGTTATCACCGTGAGCGACAAGGGTGCGCAAGGTTTGCGCGCCGACACTTCCGGCCCGGCACTCACCGCCATGCTCACGGAAGCCGGCTGGAGCGTTGACTATACCGAAATTATCCCCGATGATTACGACAAAATCCGCCAAACGCTGCTCCACTGCGCCGACGATCTGCATGTCTGCCTTGTATGCACCACAGGCGGCACCGGCTTTTCACCGCGCGACATCACGCCCGAAGCAACCAAATCCGTCATTGAGCGCGAGTGCCCCGGCATCCCGGAGGCCATGCGCGCGGAATCTCTGAAAATCACCCCGCGCGGCTGTCTGTCGCGCGAAGCGGCGGGCATTCGCGGCGAAACGCTGATTGTTAACTGCCCCGGCAGCGAGAAAGCGGCGCGCGAGTGCCTCGGTGCCGTAATCGGCGCGCTGCGCCACGGCGTCGATATTCTGCGCGGGCGAAGCGGCGAATGCGGCAGCCACCACCACGAACATCACCATCACTGAAAAAGGTCGTGTATCAAACGATACACGACCTTTTATTTTAGTCAAAACGGCTGATTATTGCGATTTTTCCCCGTTTTCCGGCAATTTTTCGGTATACAGCAGGCATTGCAGCGCAAGTCCGATACCGCAGCCCGCCAACGCACCGAGCACGCTTCGCACAAGCGACACCCAAAGCGGTGCGCGGCTGTGGCAAAACGTGTTGACAATCGACGAAAACGCCACCGTCATAAAAACGCAAAACACGAGCGCAAGGCGCTTATGACCGCGGCGACGCGAAAGCATAACCAGCGCCAGACACGGCCAGCCGATGCAAAACTCCTTCGTTCGCGGACGCACAAGCAGGATGTTTTCAAGCCATGCACGAAAACGCTGTTCGGCAACGGATACCGCAGCCGCGGCATTGCCTGTACGCAGCAGGAAAAACCAGATTCCGGCAAGAACCGCAGCCACGCCCAGCACGGCAATGAGCCATGCGCCGCGGCCCTGCAGCAACTGCTTCGGCGTGCACACATCGCGCAGCGCAAGAAATGCCGCAAACATCAGCGGCAGCATCTGGCTGAGCTTGACGCCGCGGAAATTTTCCACCGCGAGCAGCCATTCGCTCCCGCTTTGCAGCGCGCCAACCGCCAATCCGCCTGCAAGAGCTGCTCCAAAGCCGACCGCAAGCGTTTTTAAAAACCGCAGCAGCACCGCCATTCGGCCCGAACAGGCAGAATTCGCGGCTGTAAGCGGCAGCACCAGACGCATCGCAGCACAGGGTGCCACAACCGCCGCTGCAAACGAAAATCCCCATGTGAACAGCGCAGGGACCAGCTTCAAAGCCGCCGACGCAAACGCAGCGCCAACGATCATCAGCCAAGCAAGCCAGCGTGCTCCAACGCGGGGAAACACCGCCGCAAGCAGCCACAGTGCCACTGCCACCACCCCAACCGCGACAAGATAGCGCAGCGCAGCGGGGGGCGTATAATGACCAATGGCAGACGGCGTCTGCGAAAGGGTCAGTCCGTGCGACGCAAGGCGCCCGGCCAGTCCGTCAACTACGCCGCGGTATGCCTCCAAATCGGTAACAACGGTGTGCTCCGGCGTTTCAAACAGCCGCAGATACAGCAGCCGGATGTTGCGGTCGGTCACGGCGCGGTAGAGCATATCCTCAAGGGGCTGCGCGTCGGAATAACCAAGGCTTGCATACCGCGCAGCATACTCCCCTTCCATCAGAAAAACACGCGTATTCTCCGAATTCGGCACATATTCGCCAAATTCCGGCAAATGGCTGAATTGCGCCCCGTCCTCCACAAGCATTCCCGCCGAGCAAAGCGCATCGCGCTCCATCATGCAAACGCCGATGGCATCCGCTGCCGCAGCAGCATCCGAAAGTCCGTTTTCCTGCGCGATGCGCAGCAGGTCGGCCTCACCCATGGCAATACAAACGCGGTTATTTTTCGCTTCGATTCCCGCGCGAATCCCGCAAAGCACCAGCGCGCAGACAAAGCCGAGCACAATCAGCGCAAGCAGTAATTTTTTTTCGGAAGTTAAATTCTTCATAAATCCCTCTGAAATGCAACATACATATTCTAACAGTTGCCGCTTTTCATTGTAGCACACCCGCTTCCGCCGCGCAAGCAGACAGGGCCGGGAATACCATTCACGCATCCGCAAAGTTATAATCAAAGCGCTGCGGATACTCCGCAGCGCTTTGATTATATATGCCCTTGCGATGGTTCACTCGGCAAGGCGAAGCTTTTGCCTTTGTTCGCGTTCGCTTTTTGCAAACAGCAAAAAACCGACACCGACGCAAACCTGAACCAGGCTGGCGGCAGGCAGACCGAGGCTGATGTAAAACAGCGTTCCCGCAATGCGGCTGATGAGCCACACCAGCGGCAGACGCACCGCAAACGAAGCCACCAGATTCACAATCATGGTGTAGCGCGTGTGGCCCGTTCCGTTGATATAGCCGTTGATGCAGAATGCAATTGAGCAAATCATGCAGTCAAACTTATAAAACGTCATATACTCAACGCCGCTCGCAATCACGGCCTTGTCGTGCGTGAAAATGCCGATAATCTGCGCCGGGAAAAACGCCATCAGCAGGAAAATCAGCGCAGCAACGGCAACGGTAAGGCCGAGGCCGACTCTCAGGCACTTTTTGCCGCGAAGATATTCGCCCGCACCCGTGTTCTGCGCAACCATCGCGGAAATCGCAGCGGCAAAGGCAAGCCCCGGAACAATGGCAACATTGAAAACGCGGTTGCAAACGCCGACCGCGGCGGAGGCAACATAGCCCATGGAATTGATAATCGCCTCAAGCACCAGCAGCGAAATGCTTGTAAGCGTTTCCTGCAGGGCGGTGGGGATACCGATGCGCAGCAGCATTTTGAATTTGCTTTTATAAATGCGGAAGCTGGACGGGCGGAAATCAAAGGGGAAATTGTGGCGATGGAGATAGATAAATCCGGCAGCAACGCTGACGCCCTGCGACACCGTGGTGGCAAGCGCCGCACCGCCGGCCCCCATGCCCAGCGTGCCTACGCAGAAAATATCCCCCACAATGTTGCAAAGGCAGGATATCGCAACAAACACAGTCGGTCCCTTGCTGTCACCCTTGCCGCGCAAAACAGCAGCAATCGCGCAGTAAACACCGGTGAAAAACAAGCCGAACAGGCAAACGGATACATAGGCGTTTGCAGCATCAAAAGATTCCGGCGGGGCGTTGAGCAGATGCAGCATCGGAATTTTGAGCGCAAAACCTACAACAATCAGCATCACTGCAGTCAGGGGAAAAACGGTGAAAACGGTGGAAATCACCTCTTTTTCGTCCTTTTCGCGGCGAGATCCGGCCATCTGTCCGACCAGAACGGTGCCGCCCGTACCAAGCCCCATCAACAAGCAGTTAACCAGCATCATCACACCGCTGCCGATGGAAACGCCGGAAATCTGCGTTGCATCCGCATACTGTCCCACAATATACATATCCACAAGACCGTAAAGCGTTGAGAGCACATTCGCAACAAGAAACGGCACGGTAAAACGCAGCAGCGATTTCGTTACATTACCTTTCGTCAGATCAATACCAATCATTTTCTTTTTTTACTCCTGTCTATCGGGTCAGGTGCCCAGCCTTCAAGCGGCTGGCGCTGCATGGCGCCGAAAATCTTCGTTCTCATATCCGGATACTCCCTGCCAAGTTCAGCAAGAAGCGTTTTGATTTCATGGCGTTTGCTGCCTTTGTCCTGCGGGCAGGGATTTTCAACAACCGGCAACTCCAGTGCCGCGGCAACCGCGGCAATCTTCTCTTTCGTCGCATAGATCATCGGGCGGATCTGCCAGACATTCATGCGCGACATATACGTCATCGGCTTAAAGCAGTTGATGCGTCCTTCAAACAGCAGGCTCATCATAAAGGTTTCAACGGCGTCGTCATAGTGGTGGCCGAGCGCCAGTTTATTGCAGCCGGAATCCTTCATTGCTGTGTTGAGCGCGCCGCGGCGCATCTTCGCGCAAAGCGAGCAGGGGTTTTCCTCCTGCCGCACATCAAAAACGACCTCGCGGATATCGGTTTGAATGCGGGTATACGGCACATCAAGGCGGCGGCAGAGCTCGGCAATCGGAGAAAAGTCCATCCCCTCAAAGCCAAGGTCGATCGTGATCGCGCGCAGTTCAAAGTGCTGAGGATAATATTGCTGCAGATGCTTCAGCGCGCAAAGAAGCAAAAGCGAGTCCATCCCGCCGGAAATGCCAACCGCAACGCGGTCGCCCTGTTCGATCATATGATACTCGTCCACACCCTTGCGAACAAGCGAACAAAAGTTATTGAGTAAATTGTTCATATATCACCAAAAAATATTTAAAAATCGAAAACGAGAAAACGGGAGTATTTTGAAGCAAATCAAAGCATTCGCGAGTTCTCGTTGTTGTATATCAATTTGCGGGAAAAATTGTGTTGACATTAAAAAAAGCTTGTGATATAAAGAAAAAGCTGTTTATGTGCACAATACTGATTATTGTAGCTATCCAAAGCTGAAATGTCAATTATCTTAATTGCTGCATTTGAGCGCACCTGAACAAGTTTTTTAAATAATTTCTAATAACGGAGGAAACAACCATGTCCACTACAATGGCTACCAAGGCGACCGTTGAGCGCAAGTGGTACGTCCTGGACGCAGCAGGCAAGCCCCTGGGCAAGACCGCTGCTCTCGCCGCCGACCTGCTCCGCGGCAAGCTCAAGCCCACCTACACCCCCAACGTTGACTGCGGCGATTTCGTCATCATCATCAACGCTGAGAAGGCAGTTCTGACCGGCAAGAAGCTCGATCAGAAGTTCTACCGTCACCACTCCGGCTGGATCGGCGGTCTGAAGGAAGTCAAGTACAAAGAACTGATGGCAAAGCGCCCCGAGTTCGCAATGCAGCTGGCTGTTAAGGGCATGCTGCAGAAGAACAAGATTGCTGCCGATCAGCTCACCCGTCTGAAGGTTTTCCGCGGCGCCGAGCACAAGCACGCTGCCCAGAAGCCCGAAGTTTGGGATCGCTAAAGAAGGAGGAAGAACACAATGGCAACTTATGTCAGCAAGCGCCCCTATATGTACGGCACCGGCCGTCGTAAATCCTCTGTCGCCAGAGTTCACCTCATTCCCGGCGGCACCGGCAAGATCACCATCAACGGCCGCGACATCGATGATTACTTCGGCCTCGAAACCCTGAAGCTCATCGTTCGTCAGCCCCTCGTTACCACCGCAATGACCGAGAAGGTCGATATCGAGTGCACCGTCACCGGCGGCGGCGTTTCCGGTCAGGCCGGCGCAATCCGCCACGGCATCTCCCGCGCTCTCCTGCTCGTGGACGAAACCTTCCGCCCCGCTCTGAAGGCCGAAGGCTTCCTGACCCGCGATCCTCGTATGAAAGAGCGTAAGAAGTACGGTCTCAAGGCCGCACGTCGCGCACCCCAGTTCTCCAAGCGCTGATCTGCGGAAAATTCACGAATCATCCCCGAAAACTCCGGTTTTCGGGGATTTTTTCATTCGCCCCCACTCCCCGGCGCAAACCACAGCATACGGCAAAAAAGCACCCCCGCAGCCGAAATCGCTGCAGGGGTGTTTTGTTTCAGATGATAATCGCGCGCGTCAGATGCCCATCGCATCCATGAAAGCAACAAGAATCTGCGCCGTTTCCGCGCGGGTGGCAACGGCCTTGGGTGCGAGCGCACTGTCCGCATCGCCGATGATGCCGGCTCCAACCGCCCACTGCATGGGCGCGAGCGCATATTCCGCAACAGCCGCAGCGTCGGCGTAAGCATCCAGCGCAGCGAAAGCGCTGCAATCAAAGCCGCGCATCTGCGCATAGCGGTAGAGCATCGTGATCAGCTGCTCGCGCGTAATGGCCTCGCTGCCGCAGAATTTACCGTTGATTCCCAGCACGATGCCGGCATCCGCCGCCCAGCGCGACGTTGCGTCATACCACACGCCGGCCGCCACATCGGGGAACTGCGCAGCGCCGTCAATCACGGTCGTGCCATCCACATTGCGCTGCACGCGCGCGAGCATGGTGACAAACATCGCGCGGTTGAGCTGCGCGTCGGGCGCGAACAGACCGTTGCCGACGCCGTCCACCAGCTTGCGCTGCGTGGCGGCATAAACCGCCTCAGCGTACGCTGCATCTTCGGGAACATCGGAGTAGACAAGCGGCGAAATGTCGCAATGCAGCAGCGTCAGGGCGCCGGTGTCGCAGACAAAGAGCGTGTTACCCTCCACGGCGAGGCCGCGCGGACTGATGGGCAGAGCGTCCAGGCCGCTTGCCGCCGTCACAGTTGTCACGCGCCCATCGGCGATCTTGCGGATCGCGGCGTTGTTGGTGTCGGCAACATAGATTGCCCCGTCCGCGCCCACCGCGATGCCCTGCGGATGGTCAAACTGCGCTTTCTCCACAGGCCCGTCGGCATAGCCGCCGATATAAACTTCCTCGTCCTCCGCAGCGATCTTTCTGCCGGCAACCACTTCCAGCACGCCGTTTCTGACAGCGCAGATGCGGTTTGCGCCCGTTTCGGCAACATACAGCACGCCGTCGCTGCCCCAGCAGATGCCCGTCGGCTCAACGAGACCGGACACAAAGGTGTAAACCTCGCCGGTTCTGCCGAGCACGCGGATGCAGCCGTTATCGGTGTCCGCAATCATGAGGTTGCCCCAGCGGTCGGTGGCAAGCCCGGTCGGACGGGAGAATTTCGCGGCATAGGCATAGCCGTTGCTCATGCCCGCAACGCCGCTACCCGCCGCAGTAACAACGCCGTCGGCGCTGATATAGCGAATCACATTCGCCTCCGTGTCGGAAACGGCGTAGCCTTTTTTGTAAGGCGCAATCGTCCACGGCGACACAAATCCGGCCTCAAGCGCCTTGCCGTCGCTGTAAAAGCCCATCGGTGCGCCGTCAAGTCCCGTGATGCCAACCTTACCGGCCAGACGCTCAATCACATAGCCGTCATCTCCGTGACCGCAGGCGCGCCAAATGACGTTGTTGTAGCAGTCAGTGATCATAAGATCGCCGTCCTCAATGTAGATGCCGGAGTAAGACGCAAGAGCATAATCCGGCTCCTGCGCGGCAAAAGCGCCAACGCTGCAAAGCATCGCAAACGCAAGGATCAGCGCGATAGTTTTAAGTTTCATGGCTGTCGTTCCTTTCCTGACGAAGTGAATCCAGAGTCAAAATTTCAAAGCCGTCGGCTTTTCCCTTCAGCTTGATCGTGCCGCCCAGCGAAGAAACCGTCGCGCGGTCGCCGAGCAGATCCGCAACCGTGCGGGAGATATACACCGTGCCCGCCGGGGCATTGGCTTCCAGACGCGCCGCGGTGTTCACAGTGTCGCCGATGGCGGTGTAGTCCATGCGGCGCGGCGCACCGATATTGCCCACAACCGCGGGACCGTAGTGCACGCCCACGCCAAAGCTCACCGTTCTGCCAAAGCGCTGCATCAGCTCCTCACCCAGCTGCTTTGAGCCCTCCACCATATCCATCGCGGCGCAGCAGGCCAGATAAACGGGATCCTCCTGCGGCAGCGGCGCGTTCCAGAACGCCATCGTGCAGTCACCCACAAACTTGTCCAGCGTTCCGCGGTGGCGCATAATGCACTCGGTGGTCAGCGTGAGATACTTATTGATGATCTCCACAACGGTGGGCGGGTCAAGCGCCTCGCTCATCGTGGTGAAGCCGCGAATATCGACAAACAGCACCGCGATCTCGCGCATCGTGCCGCCGAGCTGCTCGGCTGCGCCGCCCTGCACCAGCAGTTCCTTGAGAATCGCGGGGTCAACATAGCGCCCGAACGTTGCCGTGATGCGGCGCTTTTCGCGCTGCGAGCGCAGATAGTTGATCGCCACCGTCACGATGAACAAAACCGTCACCGCAAGCGGCACCCACAGCACATGCAAAACGATGCCCGCGCCGAAAAGCCCAAGACACAGCGCCACCCACACCGCGCAGCAGCCCAGCCAGCCGATCAGGGCGTGCAGCAGCTTGCGGTCGTAAAACCACGCAAGCGCCGCCGCGCTGACAACAAAGACAATGCCCAGCTGCAGCGCCTCATTCGCCTCGCGGTACACCTTGCCCGCGCGGCACGCGTCGATCGTGTTTGCGAGAATCTCCACGCCGTACATCGGCGCGGCATGGTCGATGGAAGTTCGGTATTCGTCCTGCATTCCCGCCGCATACGGCCCGATCAGCACGATCTTCCCCGCGAAATATTCAGGGTCCGCCTCGCCGTAGATCAGGTCCAGCACGGAAACGCCGTCGTAATACCCGCCCGGCGCCGCCGTGAACGGCAGATAGCTGAATTGGCGCTCCTCCCCGGCAAAGGGCAAAACCGCCTCCCCGCTCACCTCCGCCCAGCGGCGGTAAACCGTTCGCGCGAGCGACTCCACGCGCCCCACGCCGGGAACGTCGATATAGTTCATTGTGTGGCGGATGATGCCGTCGGCGTCCGCCATGGCGTTGATGTGTCCGCTGTCGGCAGCTGCGGCAAGGGCTTCAAACGGCTCGTCCCATGCCAGCACGGCGCGCGTGTCCATATAAAATCCGTCCGCGCCCGTCACAATGCTGCTGCCGAAAGTTGCGGCAGACGCCACAACAACGTTTCCGCCGTCCGCCGCAGCGGCGGCAAGATACTCGTCCGCTCCGCTGTCCGCGCTCTCGCCGACATACAGAACGTCCACCGCGATCACCGCGGGGGCATAGTCGGGATCTGCGTTGAGATAGCAGATCGCGTCCGCAATATAGTCGCGCGGCCACGGCATCGGCCCAAGCTCCTCCAGCGCGCGGCGGTCCATGCCGACCACAACGATCTCGCCGTCCGTTGCCGCGGGACGCTGATACAGCCGGTCAGACACGGCCCCGTCGGGCGCATCCAGCAGCCCGAAGCCCGCCGCCGCAGTGAAAACCACCGCGGCGACCAGCGCCGTAAGCGTACGTTTCAAAAATGTCTGTCTCATCATGGGGTAGGTGGTTAGGCCTCAAGAGTGACGGTAATCCTTATATCACGGTTGACAGAGGAAATCGTATAAGTCGGAAAATCAGAACCACCACCATAGTAAGGCGGAATTTGAGTGGAATCTTCGTAAACAATCATTCCTCCGATGTCGTTAAAAAGCATAAAGCTTAACTCTGCTCCGGCAGGGACGGTTATACTCACGCTCTGAGTCGAATCCTCAGCCGGAACCTGCAAGCTTCCTTCCCCTTCACTTGTACCGGTTATGGTATAGTCAACATAATATGGCACAGTTATAGGATCTCCACTGCTTGGATCACGCTGAGTCAAAGGCACAAACGTAATCGTATACTGCGTCGGAGCAGAATCCACAAAGTCACCCGCTTCATACAGCGTTTCCTGCTTCGGCGCGGGCTGCTGCGCAACCTGCTGCGCGATTGCGGCGGCGGCCTGTTCCTCCACAGCCCGCTCCATTTGCAAGCGCTCGGGCGCATCGTAAACAAGGTCGTGCATCGGCAGCGAAGGCATAGCATCCTCCACGCGATCGCGCAGCCGCTCATTTATCGCCAGTTCAAGGCAGACAAAGCCGGGCAGAGCGTCGTCGCTGAATTGTCCCATGGGCTGCAGATCGCTGACAATCTCGCCGTCGGGCTTCGTTGCGGCAATGGCCTGACCGCCCACGAGGGTAGCGGTCTGGGAAGTGCCCGTGCCGGAGGCAATATTATTCACCTCCACCCTGCCCTCCAGCAGATACAGGTAGGACAGGCTGCGGTCAACGTTCTGAACATAGCCCACAGTGCCGCGAACGCCGGTGACCATGGTGGCTGTGCGGATATTCAGGCTCTCGTCGCTTTTCAGCGGTTCGGAAACGTCGAAAAGCAGATTGCCGGATTTCAGAAAAACTTCCAGCTTCTTGCCGGATTTTCTGATCTCAGCGGAGCTGGAGGAATCCAGCTTGATGGCCTTGCTCCCGTCCAGACTGACGTAAGCGCCGCTTTTGGTGCCGGTCGTCACGGTGTAGCCGCTGTAAAGGCGCATGCCTTCCTTGATCGTCTGTGCCTTGCCGCTGGCGTTGCTCACCGTAACGGTGCCTTCGGCCTTGTCAAGGCGCAGCGTTGTGCCAACGGCGCTATCCGCAGCCGCGGCGGGCGCCATCAGGCCGACGAACAGCACCATTGCCATCATCAGGCCGATCATGCGCTTGATTGCAGAGTTTCTCATGTTTCTCCTCCCCAGCATTTGCTCTGCTCAAACAGAGCAAGAATTTCCTTGTCTATGCCGCCTTCGTCCACCATGCTCCGCAGGATGGACAGCGCTTTCTCCACGGGCATCCCGGGCTTATACGGCCGGTCGCGGGCGGTCAGCGCGTCGAAAACGTCCAGAATCGTAAGCAGCCGCACTTCCTGCGGAATCGCCTCTGCGGTCAGGTGTCCGGGATAGCCCCGGCCGTTGAGCAGCTCGTGGTGCGCCGCCGCCCATTCGGGAACTTCCGCGTAGATTTTCGGGAACGTCACGCTCCCAAGGATGCGCCCGGTCACCACAGCGTGGCTTTCCATGATGCCGCGCTCCGCCGCCGTCAGCGTGCCTTTGCGAACGCTCAGGCATATATGCTCCGCCTCCGTCAGCCAGGGCTGCGTCTCCCCCGCTTCGTCCGTGTAGCTGCGCGCTGCCGCAGCGTCAATGGCGGCAAGGTCGCCGTCCGGCAGGAAGCCCGCGCGGTCGGCCCGCTCGATGAGCGCGAGCGTGTCGCTTCGCAGCTGCGCTGCCTCTGCCGCCTCCGCTTCGGAGAGTCGGCCCTCGAGCAGGGCGATGCGGTCGAGCAGCTGCATCTTCGTGAAGCGCTGGCGGATTTCCGAGAGCGCCGCGGGGCTCAGTCGGCTTTGCTTGTCCATAACCTCCAGCGGCACAACCAGCTTGCCCACGTCGTGCAGCCATACGCTGAGCAGAAATGTTCTTCTGCGGTCGGCGTCGAATTTCCACGGGTGGTCTGTGGCTTCGAGATAGTCCAGAAACGCAGCGCCGTAGCGCGCCATGTTTCGGGTGTGGTTTGCGTTGTAGGGGGTGCGCTCGTCGATCGCCGTAGAGAGCGCACCGACGAGGGAATCGAGCAGCTCGGTAACCTGCTCGGCGTACTGCATGTTTGTGATGCTGATTGCCGCCTGCGAAGAGATGGCGCAAACAAGCGGCTCAAGCTCCTGTGGGAATGCCACCGGCGCGCCGGAGGCGTCAAGCGCGTTGATCAGCTGCATCACGCCGATGAGGTCGCCGCGGTCGTTCGCCAGAGGGATCACCAGCATGCTGCGCGTGCAGTAGCCGGTCATGGCGTCGTAGCGCGCCGAGCCGGAGAAGTCAAAGCGCTTATCCGTTCGCACATCGGCAACATTCACAAGGCGGTTGTTCATCGCAACCCAGCCGGATATGTAGCTCGGCTCCAGCGGCACGGGCGGCAGCGTGATAGGATCGGCGTGTCCGCCCTGACGGATGCCCATGCTGCGCGTCATCATGCGGCAGAAATGCAGCCCGTCGGCTTCGAGGAGATACAGCGTGCCGCCGTCGCAGTTTGTCAGATCCATCGCCGTGTCGAGAATGTAGGTCAGCAGAGCTTCCCTGTCGCGCTCTGCGGAAATGGCGAGCGTAACATTCAGCAGCTGCTGAAACTGCGTGTCGGTCATAGCGTAATCTCCTCTCCCTCGCGCGAGAAAGTGCAGTCGGCGTTGATCGCGGCAAGCTCCGCCGCGGCAGCGTCCAGCATTGCGTCCGTTCTCACGGGAGCGTGGTGAATGATCTTCGTTTGCTTCGCGCCGCAAAGCTTGCCGAAGCGTGCCGCGGCGGTATAGGTTGTGTGGCCGAAATTGCAGAATTTCTCCCATTCTGCGTCGGTGTACTGTCCGTCAATGATCAGCATATCGCAGTTGCGCGCAAAGTCGGCAAGGCGGTCGGTCATCTCGCCGCTGAGGGTGATGTCCGTTGCGAACACGATCGCCTTTCCGTTGCCGCGCAAGCGGATCACGCGTGCTCCGCCGGGGTGCGCGCCCTCGATGGTGTCCACGCGAACCGCGCCGATCTCCGCGTGCTCCGTCAGGTCGCAGAAGCTGATTTTCGCCGCAAGGTCCTGCGGACGCACGGGCCAGATCGGCGGTGCCATCAGGCGGGCAAACTGCTCCGCCACCGAAAGGCCTTCGCGCACCGCGCCGTAAACCCGGAGGGTGTAATCCGGATTGACGCAAATCGGGCACATCAGAAAGCCGAGCAAATGGTCAAGGTGGGGATGCGAAAGCAGGAGCGAGAGCTGCGTTTCCTCCGGCCACAGAAACGCGGGGAGCTTCGTCATGCCGGAGCCGGCGTCGAGCACCAGCGTTTCGCCCGCAAGGCGCACCAGCACGCAGACGGTGGAACCGCCGTAGCGGATATAATCGGCGCCGCTTTGCGGGATGCTCCCGCGCACGCCGAGCATTGTGACCGTGTCGGTCATCTAACTCACTCCTTCAACCGCGATATTTGCAGCAAACCGTGCAAACAATTTTCAATATCGTCATTTTGAACAACAAAACCGCATTATAGCAGAATTATAAAGTTAATATAACAAGTTAAATCGCTGATTGCAAGAATTTTCAAGACTTTTCAGCCATTTAAAGCAAAAAATAAAAAAATACGGAAAGGTGTGGTTACACCCTTCCGTATTTTACATTTTTCTTGTTACACAGCTGTTACAATTCGGCAGTAAACTTCCGTTTTTTCGCTGCGTTCAATCCAGCCAGCCCTCGCGCGCCGTCACGCCGTAGCGCTCTTCCACAAGGTGCAGCTGCGCGTCCGTGATGGTTTGCTTCCAGGGCAGATGCGCGATCTTGAGATACACCGTCGCGGCTTTCTCCGCCGTTTCGATCAGGCCGAAAGTTTCGTCCAGATCCGCGCCGGCGCCGTAAATGCCGTGCTGCGCCCAAACAACCAGGCGCGCCGAGCGCATCTGCTGCGCCGTTGCCTCTCCGATCGCCGTTGTGCCGCAGAGCATCCAGGGCAGAACATTCACGCCGTCGGGAAACACCATGATGCACTCCGTGCACATCTGCCACAACGTTTTTGTGAATGCGCGGGAATCCAGATCATGAACAAAGCTCATGGCAAGGAGGTTGTTCGGATGGCAATGCATCACAACTCGGTGTTTAGGGTCGGCGGTCAGGCGCACGGCATGGCTCATCATGTGGGCGGCAAACTCGCTTGTGAAGCTGCCGCCGTCGGAAAATCCCCAAAGCAGCTGCGCCGCGGTGCCGCTTTCGTCCAGACGGACAATGCCGAGATTCCGCGCCGGATCATACGCAACGTTCTTGAAATATTTCCCCGTGCCGGTCACGAGAAAAATCTTTCCCGCAAGCTCCGGCGCGGAAAACCCGGCAGGGATGCTGCGCTGCACAGTGGAAAGGTCAAGATACTCCCCCACCTGCGCCTCGTCGAGCAGGATGCTGATATTGCCGCCGTTTCGCTCGTCCCAGCCGTGGGCATACATGTTTGAGCAGGTGCGGCAAAGTTCCACAATAAAGGGTGCGGTGAGAATATCTTTCATAGCACATCCACCTCTCCGCGCAGATTAAAGCGCAGCAAAAATTCTTGCGCCGCTGCCGCGCAGCCAGCGCTGCATCAGCAGGCAAAGCACAGCGAGCACCAGCGTAATCGCAGCAAGCAAGATTTCACCGGCGAGCACATTGCGCAGCAAATAAGCCCCGGCGCCCATTGCGATGGCAATCACCCAGCCGCCAAACATCACAATCAGCACGTTCATGTTCTGCTTGATCGGAACGGTTTCGTTCGTCCATGTCAGATGCGGTTTGCGCAGGCCGAGCATCAAGCCGAGCTGTCCGGTAAAAACAGTGAACGCCGCAACGGCCGCAAGCGTCAGAAGGATACCGATCACGCCGATTTGCAGGACAATTCCGATCACCGCAGCGGAAACCGCCGCAGGAACAATGTTGACAATCACATGCAGCCGCAGCTTCGCCGCAATCACATCGCGGGGCTCCACTGGAAGCGACTGCAAAATCCAAAGCTGCTTTCCCTCAAGCGAAACGGAGGGCGTGGAAATCGTGTTCATGGAAATCATCATAAACATAAACGCCGTCAGCGCCGAAGGGAGAATTTCCGCCAGCATCGGCAGATTCTGGGCCAGTTCGGAAACAACATCGCGCACCGCGCCTGCCTTGATCACCGCAGCCACAGCCGCCACAACCGTGATCATCAGGCCAAGTCCGCAGTTGAGCATATAAGTTGCGCTGGAAGTGAAGCGCTTGGCTTCTTTGCGGTAGAGCGCTTTCTGCACGCTCTCCGCTTTTGCCGCCGTTGCCTTGTAAACGCGCTTTTTCTCGCTGCGGTTTGTTGTGACAATGCGGATAAAGCTGCGCGAGAGCACCACATACACAATCGCAAACAGTACCCCCACCATGGCGGTGAAAATCAGCATCGCAAGCGGGTTGCCGTCCGCCGCAAGTCCCAGCTGATAGAAAGGATACAGCGCCGACTGCATCGTGGCGGCAATCGCGTCAAGATGCTGCATGATATTTTGCAAAAGCATATTGATGCGGAAATAAACCACATAATAAAGCGCAATCAACACCACGGAAAGCAGCACCGTGATATAGCTTTTGTTCTTCAGTCTTGCGGAAATAAGAGCGACCACCCAGCCGAGTATGCACGAGAGCGCCAGCACCAAAAAGGCGATCACAAACAGCAGCAGCACCGGGAACAGGATTTTGCAAAGCGTGAGCGATTCCGCCAGCACCCAGTATACGATCACCGCAGGCAAAAACACAAGCGTAACATAAAGCAGTCCCGTTACATACACCGCAACCATGCGCGCAAACAGGAGCTTTGACGGCGGAATCGGCAAAGACAGCATAAAATCGTTGTCCTTTGCGTGATAGAGCGCGGAATACGTGCTGAACACATCGCCGAATACGCCCATGACCAGCGCCATAAGGCCGAGGATGGAGAAAAACAGCCACGCATTTCCAGAGGGGATCAGTGCCAGGCCAAGGCCAATGGAAATCGCGCTGAATGCGCCCAGGAGAACCAGCATCAAAACAATCATCAGCACGGCATAGCCGATCACACCCTTGCGGGAGCGGCGTTTGCCGTTTTTTCCCTGCAGATAATTGCCGTACAGTTCCATCAACTGTTTTTTGATCAGAGCTTTCAGCATAGTTCCTTATTCCTCCAGCTCCAGGAATACGGATTCCAAACTCTCGTCACCGCGCACTTCTTCCATGCTGCCGCAGCGGATCAGGCGTCCGCCCTTGATGATGGCAACCTTGTCGCAAAGCTTTTCCGCAACCTCAAGCACATGCGTGGAAAAGAAGATCGCGCCGCCCTGATCACAGATTTCGCGCATAATCAGCTTCAGGCTGTGCGTCGCCTTGGGGTCGAGACCGACAAACGGTTCGTCCATGAGAATCAGCTTCGGCTCATGGATGAGCGCGGAGATGATGGCAAGCTTCTGACGCATGCCGTGGGAATAGGCGGAAATCGGCTCGCCGAGATCGGCCGTCAGCTCAAAAGTTTCCGCATATGTATGAATGCGTTCGCTGCGCTCAACCGCGCCCACACCGAAAATATCGGCAACGAAGTTGAGATACTGTATGCCGGTCATATACTCATAAAGATC
Organism: Oscillospiraceae bacterium; assembly: GCA_015067465.1. Lineage (GTDB taxonomy): Bacteria > Bacillota > Clostridia > Oscillospirales > Oscillospiraceae > SVKR01. The sequence continues at coordinate 23,681 of SVMK01000010.1, read as the reverse complement.
GGGGTTATCGGGGATATAGGCAATCTGCTTTTTGCAGGCAATGGGGTCGCTGCGCACAGAAACGCCGCCAATGGTAATCTCGCCCGCATCAAAGCTCTGAATGCCCACCACGCTCTTGAGCGTGGTGGTTTTTCCGGCGCCGTTATGGCCGATAAAGCCGTAAATCTCGCCCGGAGCGATATGAAGCGAAAGGTCGTCAACGGCTTTGAAATCGCCGTAGGTTTTTGTCAGATGTTCGATTTTGAGCATTACAGAATATTCCTCTTCTTTCAGTCAGATTCCACCGGAAAAGCGCACGGAGTTACCGCAAAAGCGGAATGGCATGGCCGCACCGGGTTGTTTTCAGTCATTGTGCCGGCAAACACGCGTGAAATTACACAGGCCGGCAGCTGTATTTCGTTTCATAACGTGCGTTTCATAACATTTGTTTTGCAACGTGAGATTGATTATAGCACGATTTTCTCGCATGTCAATGAATAATATGTAAAAATCGTGCGAAAAAGACAGCCCCGATACGCATCGCGGCTGTCTTTTCTCATTTTTCAAGCGGAACATCGCCGAGATTCACGGATTTTTCCGTGGAAATATCGGTGAATTCCTTGGTGCGGAAACCTTCCGCGCTGATGGTGAGCGTGTAGGTTTCGTCCTTCGGGAGATTGTTGAACCAAAAGTCGCCGTAGCTGTCGGTAATCGTTTCCAAAACGGTGTTTTGGCCGGTCAAAACGCATTTGGCGCCGATGACAACTTCCTTCTCAACGGGATCGTAAACCGTGGCGCCGATAAATTCGCCGGGGATATTTTTATACCAGATCTTGCCGCCCGGTGCAAGCGGTTTCGCGCCGACAAGCTTGTCGGCCAGTTCGCTCTCCTCGCCGAAAACGAGGGCATCCGTCGGGCAGGCCTCGCTGCAGCGCGGCTGCGCGGAACCGTTATCCAGCAGATGGGTGCATCCGGTGCATTTCTGGGCAATTTTGAGCCCGTCATTGAAATAAATCACGCCGTGCGGGCAGGCATCCACGCATTTGCCGCAGCCGCTGCATTTTTCCGGGTCAATCAGCACAAAGCCGTCCTCGCGGCGGACAATCGCATGCGCGGGGCAAACATCCATGCATGCTGCATCTTCGCAGTGGGCACACATGCGGGCGATATAGTGCATGCGCACCTTGGGAATGGTGCCCTGCAGATGCTCCGTCACCTTGCACCAGAACTGCCCCGTCAGAGGCTGCGCCGCGGCGTAGGGCGTCCAGTCATTTTCGCAGTGCTCGTCCTTGCATGCAAGCTGACAGTTGTAGCAGCCGGTGCAGCGGGCAACGTCAATCAGGAATATTTTGCTCATCTCGCCGCTTCCTCCGTTTCTTCGTCAATCAACCAGCCTGCAAGGCATACACCCGCATCCGGGTCGATTTTTCTGGCAAATGCTTCGGGGTAATCGCGTTTCCACTCCGCCCACTCGGCTTCACTGACCTTTTCCACCTCGCACAGGAAACCGGAAACCGCCATGCCCGTTGCGTTTTTGCTGGTGGTATTCGCCGGGGTGATGCAGTTGATCGCGCCGCCGCGGTCCAGCCATCCGGGAATGATCGGGTCAAGGCGCGCGCCGTGGTCAACATAGCAGGTGCGGTCGATCAACCGCTCGGTCACATAGGCGCCGCACAAAACGATGCCGCGGTCGTTATAAACCTTCACGATATCGCCGTGGCGGATGCCGCGCTTTTCCGCTTCCTTCACGGAGAGCCAGCACGGCTCATACTGATAGCCGTCCGCGCCGCGGATTTTCATGGTTTCCACTTCACGGTTCCAGACAATATCATCGCACTGGGCATGCATACGCCAGCGACCGTGATTGCTCACGCAAAGCAGGGGGTATTTTTTTGCACGCTCGCCGGAAAGCCGCTCATCGTGGCTCTCGCCGCACTCGATCCAGTGCGGCACGGGCGGGCGTTCGGGATCGTCGGGCAGACGCTCCGCAATCTCGGTGGAATAAAATTCCAGCTTGCCCGTCGGCGTGGAGAGCGGATGATTCTCGGGATCAACATAGAAATTATAAAGTCCCGCCGGGATCGCGCTGTGCTCTTCCTGCGGCTTGCAGGGCACGACGAAGATCTTTCTGGCCTTGAATTCCTCCCAGGTCATGTAGTCTTCGCAGCCGGTGGCCTTGTAGAAAAAGCGAACGCGGTCGGTTTCGCTCATATTTCCGGTGTAAGCGTCGTAATACTCTTTTCCGAGTTTTTCGGCAACCTTGGCGCAAACGTCAAAGTCGCTCAGGCTCTCGCCCACAGGCGGACAGCAGGGCTGCTCAAGATAGATGGAGGTGAACGCACCGGAAGACATATCGTTGCCCAGGTCGTTCATCTCATGCTTCGTGACAACCGGGAAAATAATATCAGCAAAATAGCAGTCGTTTTCCAGCCAGGGATGCTGCGCAACGATGCATTCGATGCTCGGGTCACGGAACGCACGCTGGCTCATGTTGCCGTCGTTCCAGCAAGTCACCTGGCAGGGCGCATCCGTCCAGATCATGTGCACGCGGCTCAGCCCCGGGCGCGGATACTGCATCTGCTCAAACTGATACTGCTGCGTTGGATGGCGCTGATTATCGCCAAAGGGCTGCTGGCTTGAGGAGAAGCACTGCAGTCCGCGCCATTCGGCATGGCCTTCCAGAATTGCTTTGTGAACATGGCAGCGCGGGATAAACTGCAGCGGGGCCGGCAGTTTTTTGAAAAGCTCAATCAGTTCCGGCGCTCTCTGCTTCTGTGCGTCGGTCAGTTCAAAGCGGCGCATATTGATATGCGGCGCAACATCGCCGTCCACCGGACGCAGCGGGTCGGCGATGGCGGTGATTTTAGGGATAAACTGTCCCTGGAAAGGCACGGGATAGTCGCGATTCCACAGGCTCCACTCAATCACCTTTGCCTGATGCACACCGGGCTTGCCGACGCCGCGCATACCCAGGAGCATAACCTCCAGGCGCGCAGGCTCGGATGCATAAGGGCCGCGGATATAAGGCCCGCCGTTGCCGTGGAGAATGGAGGCGGTTTTGTTCGCCCAGTCCCTTGCAAGGGCCTTGATCGTCCATTCCTTCACGCCGCACTTCTCAGCTGCCCATTCCGGCGTTTTGGGAATGCCGTCCTCCCTGCCGAGAACATAGTCTTCAAACTTGTCGAAGCCGTAGGCGTGTTTTTCGATATAGTCCTTGTCGTAAAGGTCTTCGGTGATCCAGATATAAGCAATGGCAAGCTGCAGGGCCACATCGGTGTTCGGCAGAATGGGAATCCACTTATCGGCATGCACAGCCGCGCCGTAGTTAAGATCGGGGCACACATAAACGCTCTTGATGCCAAGGTCGGAGAGCCAATAGCACAGGCGGCTGGGCATATGGCTGACAACGCCGAGGGGCGTAACCTCGGGATCGCAGCCCCAGAAGAGCAGCAAGTCACTGTGCTTTGCAATATCCGGAAACAGATTTGCCTGCGGTGCCATTTCGCCAACCGGCTCACAGCCCCAAACATATTTTGCCCCCCAGAACCAGCCTTCCCAGGAGTCCATATTGCGCATCTGCAGCGTGTAGCCGCCCATCAGACTCAAAAGGCGGTTCGGACAGCCGTGGCTGGGGGCAACATTTTTACCCTCGCCGTGCATGTCGGCCTGACACAAAACAGCTTCCGGACCGTATTTCTCCTTTTGGCGCTTCAGTTCCTTTGCAACAATCTCTGCAGCCTCGTCCCAGGAAATGCGAACATATTTACTCTGTCCGCGCGTTTCGGGATGGCGGTCGCCGTCGGGGTCCCAGTCCACGCGCTTGAGCGGATATTTCACACGGTTCGGAGAATAAACGCGAGATTTATAGCCCAGCCCGAAGGGCGTGATCGTCACATGGTCAGGCGCGGTAAAGGTCTGTCCCCTCGCCTCAATCTTCCAGGGGTTGCAGTGCGCATCCGTGTACTCCTTATCATAAAAATACGGACGGATGCGCGTAATGCGGCCGTTGTTGGAATCCACCATGCACGGGCCTCCGCTTTCCGGACCCATCAGCGAAAACGAAACAATATTCTGCTCATCGGGAAGGAATTTATTGTCTTTCATTCGATGTTTACAACTCCTCTTTCGGCGCAAAACAGCACTGATTCTCTGCTTTATTTCTATTAAATCGCAAGATATAAATATTTTTTATACTATTATCATCTATATTTATATCATAACGCTGTGCAAAATTTCTGTCAAGGCATTTTCTATAGGTTTTTGCATTGACGTAATAAATCTTTTGTTGTATATTGATAACAATAAATATTAATGTATGTTTGGGAGAAAATCATGGACATCAACCAACTGAGATACTTCATATCCGTGGCGCAAACGCTGAATTTTTCCGAGGCGGCGCGCCGCAACGGATTGACACAGCCTTCCATCAGCCATCACATCAGCGAACTGGAAAAGCAGCTCGAAACCCAGCTTTTTATCCGCGATAAGCGCAGCGTTATCCTAACCGACACCGGCAGAGCCTTTCTCCCCCGCGCTGTGGAAGTGGTGGAGCTGGTGCAGAAGTCCGCGCTGCAGCTGAAAAAAATGGACGCCGGCGAGGTCGGCCAGCTCACCGTTTCCGCGCTGACAACCGCATCCTCCATGCTCTCGCGCTGCCTTGCCGCTTTCAGCAAAAAATATCCCGACATCACCGTGGACATCCGTCTGGCCTCCGGCCTTGAGCAGACCATGGTGATGAACGAGGACAAATACGACCTCCATTTTGCCATCACGGACATGGTTCCGAGCGGCGATTCCTTCGAAATGATTTCCGTCGGTTCGGACAGGCTCTGTCTCACCATGCCCGCCGACCATCCGCTGGCAGACGAATTCAAAACCTCGGGTGTTGATTTCTCCCGCTTAACGCGCGAGCGCTTCATCGCCTGCTCTCAAAACGACGGCCCCGCCCTTTATAAGCGTGTGATGCTCCTGTGCGCAAATCGCAGCTACAAGCCGGATATCGTCTCTCAGTGCGACCGCACCGAGGCCATCCTGCTCTCTGTCGGCGCGGGTCTCGGCATTTCCATTTTGCCGCACGCCATGCGCGATGTCTTTTATTCCGAAAATGTCGCATTTTTCCCGCTTGACGGTGACGACGCGCTGCGCAACTATGTTTTGGCATGGCACAAACCCATTGTGAACCCCGCAGTGAAACTCTTTGCGGATACCATCCGGCCCCTGTTTGAGAATTAAATTCCAAATCCGAAAATTCATCGTTTTCCGCTATTGACCTTGGTACAGTACTAAGGTTTACAATACAATATGTAGCATATAATTATGGCTCGCTGCCATTTTTATTGATAATCAACGTAAGTTAAAATCAAACACAAAATATTCTACAGGAGGAGAGAACAGAATTGGAAAAGGTATTCACCAACCTGACCACCGGCGGCCCGATCTCCGTTTATGTTGAAGACGGCAAGATCACCCGCATCCGTCCCCTGCAGGTCCCCGAAGAAGACTATCCCAAGGCATGGACCGTTGAGGACAAAACCGGAAAAAAGTATTCCCCGCCTAAGGCAATGCGCGTTGCACAGAACATTATGGCCGAGAAGAACAGGCTGTATTCCAAGGACCGCATCCTCTACCCGATGAAGCGCGTGGACTGGGATCCCAACGGCGACCGCCATCCCGAAACCCGCGGCATCTCCGGCTACGAGCGCATCTCCTGGGACGAGGCCGCAACTCTCCTCGCCAATGAGATCAACCGTCTGGCACCCCGCGACGAAAACGGCGTGTTCGACGGCCATGCCATCACCGCGCTGACCGGTTCCCACCACAACTGGGGCATCGTCGGCTACAAGATGGCGCCGTTCGGACGCTTCTTCTCCATGCTCAACTACACGCCCATCCTCGACAACCCGGACTCCTGGGAAGGCTGGATGTGGGGCGCTCCCCACATGTGGGGCTTCTACTGGCGTTTGGGCCAGCCCGAGCAGTTTGACCTGCTGCAGGACGCTTTCAAGAACACCGACATGGTCGTGTTCTGGTCCAATGACCCCGACTCCACCCACGGCATCTATTCCGGTCAGGAATCCAACATCTGGCGCGTATGGATGAAGGAAATGGGCATGAAGTGCGTGTTCATCGACCCGTTCTACAACTACACCAACGCCGTTATGGACGGCACCTGGTTTGCACCCCGTCCCGGCACGGACACCGCACTGGCAGCCGCCATTGCATACCAGTGGATCATTGACGACACCTACGACCACTTCTACATCGAAAACCGCACCGTCGGCTTTGATGAGTTCAAGGCATACATCCTCGGCGAAGAAGACGGCATCCCCAAAACGCCCGAATGGGCCGGTGAGAAAACCGGCATTCCCGCCCGCCGCATCCGTGCTCTGGCCAAGGAATGGGCAAGCAAGCGCGTTGCACTCGCCGGCGGCGTTCGCGGCGGCGAAGGCTCCGCCTGCCGCACCGCTTACGGCACCGAGGAAGCCCGCTTCCTGATCGCGCTGAGCGCAATGCAGGGCTTCGGCAAGCCCGGCGTGTCCATCTGGGGCACCACCATGGGCGCACCTGCCGACTACACCTGGTTCCCCGGCTATGCCGAACCCGATTCCCAGATGGGCAAGTCCCGCGCGGCCAACATCAAGTATCCCGCCTCCAAGGTCACGCAGCGTCTGTATCGCCTGAACTATCCCGAAGATATCATCAAGGGCAGCGGCGAATTCATCGGCGACGGTTTCTGCGGTCAGTCTCTGGCGCAGCAGTTTAACCACCACGAATATCCCATCGAGGGTCAGGTCAAGATGCTCTGGCGCTACGGCGGCTCTTTCATGGGCACCATGACGGAAACCAACCGCTATGTCAAGCTCTATCGCCACAGAGGCGAAAATCAGCTCGACTGCGTTCAACCAGGACTGCTGGTTCGGCGGCGAGGCAAAGTTTGCCGACATCATTCTCCCCGCCTGCACCAACCTTGAGCGCAACGACCTCGGCGAATGGTCCGTCGGCGGCGGCTACACCACCCACGCCGAAATCGGCAACAACTGGCGCGTGATCGTGCGCGAGCAGAAGTGCGTTGAGCCCCTCGGCGAGAGCAAGAGCGACTATGAAATCTTCCAGGAAGTTGCAAAGAAGCTCGGCGTGTGGGAGCAGTACACCGACGGCGGCAAAACCGAGGATGACTGGGCCGAAGCCTACTGGAACCTCTCCGAGCTTTCGCAGCGCTGCAGCTGGGAAGAGTTTAACAAAAAGGGCTACTACATTGTCCCCGTTCCCGAGGACTACGAGCCCCATCCCGCTTTCCGCTGGTACTACGAAGGCCGTCCCTGCGACACGCAGGACTACCTGAACCCCAAGATCACCACCAAAAACAACTTCAACATTCAGCAGCCGAAAGAAAACTCTCACGAACTGGGAACTTACTCCGGCAAGCTGGAATTTGCAAGTCAGAGTCTGAAAGATCTCTCCCCCGACGACAACGAGCGTCCTCCCGTGCCGCACTACATTCCCTCCTGGGAAGGCCACGAAACCGAGCTGTATGAGAAATATCCTCTGCAGATCATCTCCCCGCACCCCCGCTTCAGCTTCCACACCCATTACGACACGCACGCAAGCTGGATCGACGAGATTCCCTGCCACCGCATGATCATCGACGGCTACGCCTACTGGATCGCCCGCATCAACCCCGCGGACGCCAAGGAGCGCGGCATCAAGACCGGCGACATCATTGAGCTTTACAACGACCGCGGCAGCGTTCTCTGCGCAGCGGACGTCACCTACCGCGTGCCTGTCGGCGTGATGCACTCTTACGGCTGCTCTGCCAAGTATGATCCGATCACCACCGAGACCGGTGCAACCGACCGCGGCGGCTGCGTCAACATCCTCACGAGCAAGCGCTGGCTGAGCAAGAATGTTCCGGGCATGGCCCCGAACTCCTGCCTCATTGAGTGCCGCAAGTGGGAATGCTGAAACGCATGACGAAAGGAGAAAAACGATATGGCTAAATACGGTTTTATTATCGACGTTGATCGCTGCAACGGCTGCTACAGCTGCTTCCTCGCCTGCAAGGACGAATGGATCGGCAACGACCACGGCAAATACGGCGCCGCCACCTGCGAAGGCATGAGCCTGATGCGCGTGAAGGAGATCGAATACGGCACGCACGACAAAGTGAAGGTTGACTATATCGCCATCCCCTGCCAGCACTGCAAAAACGCTCCCTGCGTTGCAAAGCGCCCCGATGCGTTTTACGCCCGTCCCGACGGTCTCGTCATCCTCGACCCGGCCAAGAGCGCGGACAAAGAGCTGCTGCAGGCCTGCCCCTACGGCTGCGTGCAGTGGAACGAGGCTGCCGGCATTGCACAGAAGTGCAACGGCTGCGCCCACATGCTCGACGCCGGCGAAAAGCACACCCGCTGCAGCGAGGTTTGCCCGAACCAGGCACTGATTTTCGGCGATCTGGACGATCCCAACAGCGAAATCTCCAAGTTCGCAGCCGAGCACGCCGCCGAGCTGGAGGACTTCCAGCCCGCATTCAAGGCACAGCCCGGTGTGAAATATATGTATCTGCCCAAGCCCTTCATCTGCGGCGAAGTGATTGCCGACGGCGAGGACGTCAAGGGCGCAAAGGTCACCGTGAAGTGCGACGAGTGCGGCACTGTTTACGAAACGGTCACCGACTTCCTCGGCGACTTTGAAGTGCAGGGACTGCCCACCAACAAGCCCTTCACCGTCACCATCGAGGCCGAAGGCTGGAAGCCCGCCGTTCTCACCTGCCGCACTGCCGGCAGCGTAAACTTCGGCGAGATCGTGCTCGAGAAGTAAGTTATATCCATGCAAAATCTATGGGCAGAAGTTCTGCGGCTTCTGCCCATAGCAACACGCAATCATGCACAAAAAGCAGCCTGAGCGATCGGATGTGATGCTCATCCATATCCGACTGTTCAGGACCTATGCGCAGCAACGCTCTGCGCAGCGCAAACTTAACGATTATTATGGAAGGAATGTATTCCAATGGAGCTTAAAAACGTTGTCATCGTTGAAGCATGCCGCACCGCCGTCGGTTCCATGGGCGGCACGCTCAAGCCGCTGAGCGCATACGACATGGCCTGCTGCGTGATGCAGGGCATCCTCGACCGCAGCGGCATCGACCCGAAGGAAATCGACGAGGTGATCATGGGCCAGTGCCGCCAGACCTCCGACGAACCCAACATTGCCCGCATGGCAGCGCTCAAGGTCGGCATCCCCGAAACCGCCTCCGCCCACACCGTCATGCGCCAGTGCGCTTCCGGCATGACCGCCGTGCAAAACGGCGCAATGCAGATCATGACCGGCGTTTCCGACGTGGTTCTCGCCGGCGGCACGGAAAGCATGTCCAATGCCGTATTTTATCTGCGCAACGCACGCTGGGGTGTCGGCACGGGCAACACCGAGCTGGTGGACGCTGTGACCGAAGGCCAGTTCCGCAGCCAGCCGCAGGAAATGTACGGCCGCTACAACATGGGTGCCACCGCCGAAAATATCGCCGCAGAACTCGGCATCACCCGCGAGGAACAGGACAACTTCGCCATGATGAGCCAGCAGCGCGCCATTGCCGCCATCGACGCGGGACGCTTTAAGGACGAAATCGTTCCCATCACCGTGCCGCAAGGCCGCAAAAAAGACCCGATTGTTTTCGACACCGACGAATATCCCAAGCGCGAAACCTCCCTGGAGAAGATGGCAAAGCTCAAGCCCTGCTTCAACATTGAAAAAGATGAAGACGGCAAGCTTTTCAATACTTCCGAACTGACCGGCACCGTTACCGCCGCATCCTCCTCCGGCCGCAACGACGGCGCATCCGCCATGCTGCTGATGAGCGAGGAAAAGGCCAAGCAGCTCGGTTTGAAGCCGCTGGCAAAGATCATCGGCATGGGCACTGCTGGCAACGATCCCCGTTCCATGGGTCTCGGCCCGGTCTATGCCGTTCCCAAGGCACTGGACTACGCCGGCCTCACCATTGACGACATCCAGCTCATCGAGCTCAACGAGGCATTTGCAGCGCAGTCGCTCGGGTGCATCAAGCAGCTCGGCTGGGAGAACAAGATGGACATCATCAATGTCAACGGTGGCGCGATCGCACTGGGTCACCCTGTCGGCTCCTCCGGCTGCCGCATCCTTGTAACGCTGCTTTACGAAATGAAGCGCCGCGAACTGAAATACGGCCTTGCAACGCTCTGCATCGCAGGCGGTATGGGCCAGGCAACCGTTATCGAGCTTTGTGATTGATTCATTCAACCAACAACATAAGACGAAATAATATTGAAAGAGGTAATCCAACCATGGCGAAAAGCAATAAAGTTATGATTCAGGTCTGCCTTTGCGGCGCAGGCACCAAAAAAGAGCAGGCCCCCACCGTCCCCTACACCGCGGATGAACTGGCAGAGCAGATTGTCGCCTGTGCAAAGGCGGGCGCTTCCATCGCCCACATCCATGTTCGCGAGGACAAAATCGTCAACGGCGAAATGCAGATTGGCTACAAGTCCATGAGCCTTGACAAATTCACCGAAGCCGTTGAAAAAACCCGCGCACTGTGCAAGCAGGAAGGTGTTGACATCGTCATTAACCTGACCACCTCCGGCGGCGAGTATGAAGATCACAAACGTCTGCAGCACCTCGGCGCGCTCAAGCCCGAGATGTGCTCTTTCGACCCCAACACGCTCAACTGGGCAAACAGCTACATCTTTGAAAACAGCCCTCGCATGCTCAACAAGCTCTCCAAAGAGGTTATTAAGCACGATATCAAGCCCGAATTCGAAGTGTTCGACACCGGCCACATCGACTCCGTGATGTACTACGTCAACAAGTGGAACATCCCCGGCAACCCCCACATCCAGTTTGTCATGGGTGTTGGCGGCTCCATGCCCGGCACTGCCGAAAACCTGGCGTTCCTCGTCGGCAAGCTGCCCAAGGGCGCGACCTGGTCCGTCTCCGGCATCGGCAAGGCTCACATGCCCATGATGCTCGCCGGTCTCGCCCTCGGCTGCGACGGCCTGCGCGTCGGTCTGGAAGACAACATCATGTTCGGCAAGGACGAAAACGGCAACAAAATCATCGCCACCAACGTTCAGCTCGTTGAGCGCGCAGTTCAGCTGGCTAAAATTGCCGGCCGCGAAATCGCAACCGCCGATGAAGCCCGCGAGATCATGGGCATCACCCGCAACTGCATCCGCGACGGCAAAACCGAGCCGGTTTGCTACGTGGACGAAGAATAATCTCACAAAAATCAAAAGGTCATGTCCGCGCCGCGTGCGGGCATGGCCTTTTTACCAATCGAAAAGCAGGTGGAAATTTATGACCTTTGAAACCAAAATCGACGTTCGCTATCCCGATTGCGACAGCATGGGAATCGTCCACCACGCGGTTTACCCCATCTGGTATGAGATGGCGCGCATGGACTTTTTCGCCAAGTGCGGCTACAGCTACGAATACACCCACGCGCGCGGCATTGACCCTGCCATGGTGCATCTTGAGCTGGACTACGGCGCGCCCGTTTCCTACCCGGCCTCGGTGTCGGTTCGCATCACGCCGACGCTCTGCGAAGGTAAAAAGCTTGCTTTCCGATACGAGGTTTGGACGGAAGGTGCAAGCAAGCCGAATGCTTCCGCATCCAGTTTGCACATCTGGGTAAAAGACGGAAAATCCTATTCCCTGGAGCAGGAGCTTCCCGAAATGTTTGCCGCGCTGCGTGCAGGAATCGACTGAAACTGCAATCAATATGCAAAAAGACCATCGGACAAATCCGATGGTCTTTTTCATTTTTCACCGCCATGCGGCAGTTTTATGAATACTTGAAGTCGTGCGCCTGCTGCAGAACCATATCCTTCACCTTCATCAGGCGAACCTTGGTGGAGTTTTCGTTCTCCGCAAGCTTCATTGTGATATAACGGATATTTTCCTGCATTTCGGGAATCATGACATATTCCAGCGCATTGACGCGGCGGCGGGTCTTTTCGATCTCCTCCGCAAGCAGATGCATGGTTTTTTCCACACGGGCAAGCTCCAGCATGTCTTCAAAAACGCGGCTGATACTGCGGATTGCAATATCCAGCTCGCCGCTGGTCTGAGCAAAGCCGTAAGGGTAAATTTCGCCGGGATCCGCGTTCTGCGTTGTGAAACTATACTGCGGAACGCTGACGCTCATGACGGTTTTGAACTTTACATCTACCTCAACACTCTGGCGGGGATACATCAGCGCCTGCTCCAGAAGCTCCGGACTCATCACCGCGCTGGAAACCGTCAGGGCGGCAAAAGCCTCGGTGAGGCCTTCCTCCACTCTCTGACGAAGTTCCTTGTTCTGACGCACAACAGACATAAACTGACGCATCAGCTCATCGCGTTTGTCTTTCAGAAGTTTATGACCGCGTGCTGCGGTTTTCAGACGAGCCTTCGTCTGGTTCAGCACCATTCTTGTCGGGGTAACTGTTTTTGTTGCCATTTACCTCAACCTCACTTTTTGGGCAGGTATTTCTCGATAAACTCCGGCTTGATACGCTTCAGCTCGCTGGTGGGCAGCATGCTCAGCAGCTCCCAGCCGATGTCCATCGTTTCCTCGATGGTGCGGTTGGTCTCGTTGCCCTGATTGACATACTTTGCTTCAAAAGCTTCGGCAAACTTTGCGTAATACTTATCGGTTTCGCTCAGTGCGCTTTCGCCCAGAATGGTCATCAGTTCCTTTGCATCTTTACCGGCTGCATAGGCGGCAAAGAGCTGGTTCATAACGCCGGAATGGTCCTCGCGGGTCTTGCCGGCGCCGATGCCCTTATCCTTCAGACGGCTCAGGCTGGGCAGAATGTCCACGGGAGGAACGATGCCCTTGCGATGCAGCTCACGGGAGAGAATGATCTGACCCTCGGTGATATAGCCCGTCAGGTCGGGGATGGGATGGGTCTTGTCATCTTCCGGCATGGTGAGGATGGGAATCATCGTGATGGAGCCGGACTTGCCGATACGGCGGCCTGCACGCTCATACATGGTTGCAAGGTCGGTGTAAAGGTAGCCGGGATAGCCGCGGCGGCCGGGAACCTCTTTCTTCGCAGCAGAAATCTCGCGCAGCGCTTCGGCATAGTTGGTGATGTCGGTAAGGATGACCAGAACGTGCATGTCTTTTTCAAAGGCAAGATATTCTGCGGCGGTCAGAGCCATGCGCGGCGTTGCGATACGCTCAACAGCGGGGTCGTTAGCCAGGTTGGTGAACAGCACGGTACGGTCAATGGCGCCGGTGCGCTTGAATTCCTGCACAAAGAACTCGGATTCTTCAAACGTGATACCGATTGCCGCGAAAACGACGGCGAACTTGGCGTCATCATTCAAAACCTTTGCCTGACGCGCGATCTGCGCTGCCAGATTTGCGTGCGGCAGACCGGAACCGGAGAAGATCGGCAGCTTCTGACCGCGGACGAGGGTGTTCAGACCGTCGATGGTGGAAACGCCGGTCTGGATAAACTCTGCGGGATATGCGCGGGCAGCCGGGTTCATGGGCAGGCCGTTGATATCCAGATGCGCCTCCGCCAGAATTTCGGGACCGCCGTCGATGGGCTGGCCCATGCCGTTGAAAACGCGGCCGAGCATATCCTCGCTGACAGCCAGCTCCAGCGGGTGGCCCAGGAAGCGGACCTTGGACTGCGCAAGGTTGATGCCCGCTGCATTTTCAAACAGCTGAACAACTGCCTTGTCACCGTTCACTTCCAGAACCTTGCCGCGGCGAACATCGCCGTCGGGAAGCTGAATTTCGCACAGTTCGTCGTAGGTAACGCCTTCCACCTGATCAACCATCATCAGAGGGCTGGCGACCTCATGAATTGTTCTGTATTCTTTGATCATGCGTCCTCACCTCCCTGACTTGCTTCTTCGATCTGCGATTTCATTTCGTCGCTGATCTTCTTGTATTCGGCCTTGTAGATGTCCGCAGGAACGCTCTTTGCACGGCCGATTTTTTCCTTTGCCTTGATGTTGATCATCTTACTCAGTTCAGCGCCTTTCTCCAGCGCAGCTCTGCAAAGGCTGTCATAATCAAGGATCATGCCGAGCAGCATAAACTGACGCTCGGTTTCGGAATAGGAGTCAACATCGGCGAAGCCGTTCTGCTGCAGGAAGTCTTCACGGATCATCTTGGCGGTAGCCAGCGTGAGCTGCTCCGCGGGAGCAAGGGAATCCGCGCCGACCAGACGGACGATTTCGTTGAGGTTGGCTTCTTCCTGCAAAATGGCCATCGCCTTATTGCGATTGTCCATAAAGCCGGGGAAGTTGTTCTCATACCAGGGCTTCAAAGAGTCAAGGTAGAGAGAATAGGAGTTCAGCCAGTTGATGGCCGGGAAGTGTCTGGCATAGGCCAGAGAGCTGTCCAGACCCCAGAACACCTTGGTGATACGCATCGTTGCCTGGCTGACAGGCTCGGAAATATCACCGCCCGGAGGCGAAACGGCGCCGATTGCGGTCAGGGAACCGCGGCGTGCATCGCTGCCAAGGCACTCAATCACGCCTGCGCGCTCATAAAACTGCGCAATACGGGAAGCGAGGTATGCGGGATAGCCTTCTTCGCCGGGCATCTCTTCCAGACGGCCGGACATCTCACGCAGAGCCTCGGCCCAGCGAGAGGTGGAGTCTGCAATAACGGCAACGTCGTAGCCCATGTCGCGGAAATATTCCGCGATGGTGATGCCGGTGTAGATCGAAGCTTCACGCGCCGCAACGGGCATGTCGGAGGTGTTTGCGATCAGAACGGTGCGCTTCATCAGGGGTTCGCCGGTATGGGGGTCGATCAGTTCGGGGAACTCCATCAGAACGTCCGTCATCTCGTTGCCGCGCTCGCCGCAGCCGATGTAAACCACGATGTCCACATCCGACCACTTTGCCAGCGCGTGCTGCATAACGGTCTTACCGGAACCGAAGGGACCGGGAATGGCCGCGGTGCCGCCCTTGGCGATCGGGAACATGGTGTCCACAATGCGCTGACCGGACTGGAGGGGTGCATCGGGAACGTACTTTTTCTCATAGGGTCTGTTCACACGAACAGGCCACTTCTGCATCATGGTGAGGGGAATTTCCTTGCCGTCGCGCTCAAGAACGCAAACAGTGTCGGTTACGGTGAAAGAGCCTTCTTCAATGCTCTTGACCGTACCGGAAATGCCGTAAGGCACCATGATTTTGTGGAGAATGGCGCTGGTTTCCTGAACCGTACCGAACACGTCGCCGGCAGCGAGCACATCGCCGGGCTTCACAACGGGGTGGAAATCCCATTGCTTGTTTCTGTTCAGGGCAGGCACATCAACGCCGCGGGCGATGGTGCTGCCGCAAAGGTCGCGAATCTCCGTCAGAGGACGCTGGATACCGTCATAGATACCCTCCAGCATACCGGGGCCGAGTTCAACGGAGAGCGGAGAGCCGGTCGTCAGAACTTCTGCGCCGGGGCCGAGGCCGGTCGTTTCTTCGTAAACCTGAATACTCGCCTGGTCGCCCGTCATGTTCAGGATCTCACCGATCAGGTGCTGATCACCGACGCGGACAACGTCCGATACGTTGGCTTCTGCAAGGCCATCCGCAACCACAAGAGGTCCGGCAACCTTGATAACTTTACCACTCATATACTTCGTGTTCCTTTCTGTTAAAGGATATCGGAGCCGACTGCTTTTTCGACGGCTTCCTTCAATGCGCTTTGTCCCAATCCGATCGGGCCGTCACGGCCGGGGATCAAAATGATGGCCGGAGAGGGGCGCTCGTCAAATTTTCGAATATCTGGCAGGATGTGCACCGCCATCGTTTCTTCAATGTAGATGATGGCGTATTCGTCTTCTCTCGGTTTTGTGATCTCATGCAGCACGCTGCGCGCTTCGTCGCTGGAGTCCACAGCATAGGTGTCCAGCCCGAGAGCCTTAAAGCCGATAACGCTGTCGCTGCCGCCAATGACCGCAATCTTATACATAGCTCTCACGCAGCCTTTCTCTCAGCTTTTCCACCGGAATATCCATCAGCTTACCCGTGAGGATAATTCGCAGTGACATGATCTCGTTTTCCAGCGCGGAAACATACTCGATCACAACCTCGGGGCCAAAGGGGACGTAGTTGACACGGAGAACATACTCGCGTATGGCGTTGTCCGCCGCTTTCTCCATCTCCGTCATGCCCTCCGCCGCTGCCGCCTTGGCAAAAATCGTCTTGGCAAACAGCTGTGTCAGATCCTCACGGGTTTCCACGGCGCTGATCTCGTCGAGACTGATATTTCCGCCCTCAATCAGAGCATACTGCAGCGCATCGGCGCGCTTATCCATATCCATGGTGCGCATCAGGCTGCAAAGATTTGCCTTGTCGATCTGCAGACGAACATAGTCGGTGATATAAGGTTTGCTGTATTTCTCCGCCTCACGCAGCTGCTCTGCAAAGTACGCCTTGTCCAGAATGTAATCGGAAAGCTGCGGGTTGCCCGTGCGGGCAAGGGCAGATTTCGCCTCACGGATGGCATCGGCATAAACCTTGGGGAGCGCGCCGTTTTCGGACTCGGACCGGTAAACCTCAAGCAGCTCTTCCACGCTGAAGCGGCGTGCCTCGGAAATGAGGTCACGGTGGGCGTCAATGTCACCGCGGGATTTCACCACGATTTTGGCATTGTGGTAGCCGTATTTCATGCGGAAAAGATCCAGCACTGCGGCGTCGGGAATCAGTTCGCTGATCTCGGAAAGCTGTCTGGCGCGTGCTTCCGCAAGGGTGGCGTTGATTCCGGCAACGTCCATGCCGCTCATATCCGCATAGCCGCATTCCGAAGCGATGCGGCAAACATCCGGGAAAGATGTTTCCGTCAGCATGCGCTCCATCTGCGCGCGGGTAAGCATCTTGGCTTCCTTCGCACGGAGAATCGCCGAAAGGCAAATGTATTGATTGTCCTTAATTTTTTTCCTTGACAAGTCCGTTTCCTCCTTGTCAGTGAATCAGGTGAACAGAATTTCCGCCACCTGCGAGGCAAGCTCACCGCGGCTCATCTGAACAAGCGTGTCGACAGCACAGTTCACCTCAATATTGCCCTGACGGACGATCACGCCGCCGGGGATCTCTCTGGTTTCCTCGGAAACGGTCAGTCCGCCGTGAATGCCCTTCTGCTTGAGAATGGCGTTGGCAGCCTTTGCCGCATCCGCGCCGACGGTCTTCGCGTCGCGATCGTTAAACAGCAGTTCCTCCGTGCCGTATGCGGCAGCAGCTGCCGCCTGCGCGGCGAGAAACTCTACATACTGCTCACGCGGCAGATGAACAAGCTGATCGACCGCATCGGAGAATGCCTTTGCAACCAGTTCCTGCTTGAAGGCGAGGATGGCCTTTTTTGCCTCCATATCCGCCGTGCTGGCAAGGCGGCGAACGCGAACCTCACAGGCCTTTTCACCTTCGCTCACGATCGCATCGTATTCGGTTTGAGCCTTCAGCTCATACTCTTTGATGATCGCATCGCACTGGGCCTGGGTTTCAAGGTTCAGCTTTTCGATGTCAGCCTTTGCATCTTCGATCAGGCGGTTGGAGATTTTATCAATTCCATTCATAATCGGTCATTCCCTTTCCTGTGATCTGCGCTTTTCAGCGGCCGGCTCAGCCTGCGTTCAGGATCATCAGGAAGGAGGCCAGCAGGGCCAGAATGGCGTAGAACTCAACAGTGATGCAGAAAATCATGCCCTTGGACCAGTCGTCGGGCTTCTTTGCCAGAATGTTGATGGAAGCAACAGCAACCTTGGCCTGTGCAAATGCGGAGATCATGCCGCCGATTGCGATGGGCAGGCAGGCAACAAAATAGCGAACACCGGTGGTCAGGTCCATGTTGATGGCAGTGCCGTCAAGCGCGCCCATGTTCAGCATAGCGAAGAACCAGATAACCAGACCGTACAGACCCTGGGTGCCGGGGATAACCTGAAGAATCAGAGCCTTACCGAACTTTTCGGGTTCCTGGGTGCAGAGGCCGGCGCCGGCTTCACCAACCCAGCCGGTGCCCTTTGCAGAGCCGATACCGGGCAGCAGAACTGCCAGTGCAGCGCCGATCATAGCAATGCCGAAACCGCCAAACATTTCAAAGAATTTCATTTTTTCTTCCTCCAAAAATGATTTTAATTTATTATTTAGTAATATTGTAATACTTGGAATGAATCTTCAGGGGCTTAAACGGACGTCCGCCAGCCTCGTAGAACTTGTTGAAGAACTCAAGGCACTGCAAGCGAAGGTCATGCACATAGCAGCCGAGAAGGTTCAACCCGAAGTTCAGCATGTTGCCCACCAGACAGATGATGAGGAACACGAAGATGTTGCCGGGCATGGCACCGAGACGGTTGAACACCTGGGCGGTAACGCCGCCGGCGAGCATCAGCGCCATCAGACGGGCGTAGGAGAGAATATCTCCGAACCAGCCGGTGGCATCGCTGTAGATGCCGGAGAAAATGGCCATGACCTTGCCGATGATGCCCTTGCCACTGTGCATCTTGCCCACAGCGTAGCAGGCCAAACCCACATAGAGGGGAATATTGCCGCCGAGGCCCAGCAGCGTCAGACCTGCGCCCAAAAACAGCGCCCAGGTGCCGCCTTCTTCGCACAGCGCACCGATGAGGTCACCGTCACGAGTCTTCATGTAGAAGCTGACCGCCATACCGTAGCACAGGTGGATCAGGCCCAGGACCATCGCGCCGATGAGCACCATAACGGTGTCGTTAAGCGGGTCGATGATCACGGGAAGTCCCGCCCAGGTACTCTCGGGGTTGAGCAGGTGCACCACATAGTAGGGAGCGTCACCAAAGAAGCCGCCGGTGAGGACGCCGATGACAAAAGTGGCAAAGCCGCCTTCGATCATCATCAGGCCAAAGTAGCGCAGGAAGCCCTGCTTGGGGCGTTTCTTCGTCATAACGAGCCAGCCGATCAGCATCATCAGCAGGCCGTAGCCCATATCCGCCATCATGATGCCGTAAAACAGAATGAAAAACGGCGCCATAATGGGGTTGGGGTCCACCGAGCCGTACATGGGCAGGCTGTACATCTCCGTGACCATGTTCAGGCCTTCGGTGAACTTGTTGTTTTTCAGCTGAACGGGAACGTCGGGGTATTCCGATTCGTCCGGCTCGGTGAACTCATACGCACATTCCATGCGCTCAAGCAGCGCCGCAACCTCGTCGGCCTTGTCGGCAACCGACCAGCCTTCCAGCAAAATTGCGGACTCGGTTGCGAGCAGTTTGCCCGTTTCTTCCTCGCAGCCTACATTGGTGCTCGCTCTGTCAAACGCGATGCGGAACTCTTCGCGGAGTTTTCCGCATTCGGCAATGCGCGCCTGAATCTCAATGCGCTCGGTTCCGAGATCGGCAATCCGCTTTTCGGCCTCTGCCATACCGTCGCGCGCAAGGCCGTGCACCGCGCCGCATGTCGGCGGGGCAAAGCCGAAGCTGCGCAGCGCGGAAAGCACCGCTTCCTCATCGGCGCGAACATAAAACGCAAGCAGATAACGCGCGTTTTTGTCCTGACTGATCTCGATGATCTCCGTTGCCTCCGAAGCGGCGGAAACCGCAGCGGAAAACGCATCCATATCCGTGGCGGCCGCAACCGTGCCGAACATTGCCGCAACATGCCTGGTTCCGGCATAATCCAGCGGCAGATCGGATTTGCTCCACGGCTGCAGTGATTCAACAATCAGCCGCTCTTTGGAGATTTCCACCTCCATCACGCGAAGACGCTCTTCCATATCCAGCAGCGACTGCGCCGCGTTTTGAAGCTGCTCGCTGCGCTCATCGTCCATCAGAGCCTGCTGGCTGATCTGCGGCTTGGGCGCAAGCATCGGACTTTTAACCGGGACATGAGCATTCAGGATGCGGATCGCGTCTGCATACAGCTGCCGCTGCGTTCTGGCGGCAGTCACATCCCCGAACACACCGGATACCAGCGCTGCTGTTTCGGGGTCAGACAGGAGATAATCCTGTTCGTTCAGCTCCACACAGCCGAGCAGCAGCAGTTCCCGCATGAGTTCTTCCTTGCAGGATGCGGCGGCGATTGCACGGAGCTTTTTCATTTTTACAATTGCCATCAGCTGTTCACGATCCTTTCGACAATGAATGCGGCAGCTTTCTCCGCTTTCGATTCAGCGCGCACTCGCATTGCCGCCTTGCGGTTTTCATTGTTGCCGACCAAAGCCACGGCATCAGCCTTCGCTTTTTCGTCGGATTGTCTGGAGAGTTCGCTCATTTCGGCTTTTGCCTTTTTCACGGCATC
Organism: Oscillospiraceae bacterium; assembly: GCA_015067465.1. Taxonomy (GTDB): domain Bacteria; phylum Bacillota; class Clostridia; order Oscillospirales; family Oscillospiraceae; genus SVKR01. The sequence goes on along the minus strand of SVMK01000010.1, from coordinate 3,458 downwards.
CGCAACCAGCTGCTCTCCCCTTTCGCGGGCGGCCGCCAGCTTCTGCTTCGCCTCCGCTGCGGCGTCGGCGCGCATGCTACGAACCGTTTCTTCAGCTGCGGTCAATGCCTGAATAGCTTCCAGGGACACATTTAACACCTCCCAATCTCCAAAGATCGTAAGTAAGCGATCCTTTTATTTAAATTACGTATTCGAATACGAACGGATTCGTATTCCGGTTCTTTACGTAGTATAATGCATAACAATCTGAAATACAACCATTATTGTTTTCTGCATTGTTACTATAAACCATATAATATCTTAATTAATCGTCATTTTCAAGTAATTTCCAATAATTGATTATGCTTTAAATTGATAATCATTTAACTATTGGTTATGATTGATATTTTTTTCACACTCGTTGCAGACAAGAAAAGTGCTTGCTATTCCGTCGGGCAAACTGTATAATGCTTACATATTTATAATTTTAAAAATATTATTCCTGAATTTCGGAGGATCTTTCATGGCAGAAGTCATTTACAAGCGCCGCATCGGCGATCGAAAAGAAGGACGTCAGCTCCGCTCGCTCGCGCCGCTTTATAGATTAATCCCTTACATCATGGTGAAGAAAAACGACGCAAGCAATCAATTTGCTGATTCCGTCGAAATCACCGATCTGGAGAAATGGCTGCGCGAACGCCGCCAGCAGGGCTGGAAAGGCATAGGCATGCTGCACGTTTTCATCACGGCCTATATCCGCACCGTTGCGCAGTGCCCCGGCTTGAACCGCTTTGTCAGCGGGCAGAAAATTTTCGCCCGCAGAAACATCGAGATTGTCATGGCTGTGAAACGCGCAATGAACTCCGATGCCGACGAGTCCATGATCAAGGTGGAGTTTGAGCCGACCGACACCATCTACGACGTTTATCGCAAGCTCAACGAAAAAATCGACGAGATCAAAGCCGATGACGGCGACAACGGCACCGACCGCGTTGCCGGTATGCTCGGCAAGCTCCCCGGCCTGTTTCTGAAATTTGCCGTCTGGCTGCTCAATCTGCTTGACTATTTCGATCTTCTTCCCCAGGCGCTGCTCAACGCCAGCCCCTTCCACGGCAGCATGATCATCACCGATCTCGGCAGTCTCGGCATCCCGCCCATCTACCATCACCTTTATAATTTCGGCAATCTGCCTGTTTTCATCTCCTTCGGCGCCAAGCGCCGCGCCTATGAGCTGGACAAGTCCGGCATGCCCACAGAGCGCAAATACATTGACTATAAAGTTGTGATGGACGAGCGCACCGTGGACGGCATGTATTATGCGGTTGCCTTCAAATATCTCAAGTATTTCCTCAAAAACCCGTCTGTACTCGAATATGCGCCCGAAAAGGTCGCAGAAGACATTTTCTGATACCGCCCGATCGTCCCCCGAGTCACCCTCGGGGGATATTTTGAAGACATAGTTCCAGAGGTTCCCGTATGAATTTTCTCTATTTGCTTGAATCCATCCGCAGTCCGCTGCTGGACGAATGCATGTCCGCCCTCACCTTAATCGGAGACGAAACAGTGTTTATCGCAGTGGCGCTGGTGGTGTTCTGGTGCTGCAGCAAGCAGTGCGGACTGTATCTGCTCGTTGTGGGTTTTTTCAATATTCTGATCAATCAGTTCATTAAAATCACCTGCCGCGTCCCGCGTCCCTGGGTGCTTGATCCCAACTTCACCATCGTGGAAAGCGCCCGCGCCGGTGCAGGGGGCTATTCCTTCCCCAGCGGCCACACAGCAAACGCGGTTTCCCTGTTTGGCTGCTGCGCGGCCTGGACAAAAAACCGCGCAATTCGCATCACATGCATCGCCGCCATCGTGATCGTCGCGTTTTCGCGGATGTATCTCGGCGTTCACACCCCGGCGGACGTGCTGTTTTCTCTTGTGATTGCCACGGCACTGGTGCTCATCGCGCGGCCCGTTTTTCGCAATGCCGACACAACCGGCGCACGCTTAACTGTCATTTTCGCTGTCCTCACAGGCTTGAGCTTTCTTTTCGCATTGTGGACAAATCTTCACGCTTTCGGCGACGGCATCGACAGCGCCAATCTCCATTCCGCACAGAAAAACGCATGGCTGCTCACAGGCGGCGGCTTTGCCATCATCATCGGAAATTATATCGAACGGAAATACATCCGCTTTGAAGTCGGCGCACCGTTTTGGGCGCAGGTTCTCAAATGCGTGCTCGGTATTGCCATCATCTTCGGCATCAAATCCGGCGGCAAGGTGCTGCTGAGCGCCCTGTTTGGCGGCGCAATGTTTACAAACGCACTGCGCTACGGCATGATCGTTCTGTTTGCAACCTGCGTCTGGCCGCTCACTTTCAAATGGTTCGCAGCAGGCTGCCCGCTGAAGCGAAAAAGGTAAAAATCATGTTCAAACGGATTTATCTTGAAATCACAAATGTTTGCAACCTCAGCTGCAGCTTTTGTCCCGGCACGCAGCGCCCGGCACACTTTCTCACCATAGAGGAATTCACGCATCTTGCCGAAAAGCTGCGCGGGCACACGGAGTATCTTTATTTTCACCTCATGGGTGAGCCGCTGGTGCATCCCGCACCGGCAGAGCTGCTCGCCGTTGCGGAAAGCTATGGTTTTCGCGTGAATATCACCACAAACGGAACGCTTCTTTCAGAGCGCGGCAGCGCCCTGCTCAGCGCCCCTGCAGTCCACCGTGTCAACATCTCCCTGCAGTCCTGGGAGGCCAATCGCCTGCACGTTTCACTCTATGATTATGTAAACTCTTGTGCTGCATTTTCCCGTACCGCCGCTGCCCGCGGAATTCTTGTTTCGCTCCGCCTGTGGAACGGCGGCGGTGCCGATACGCAAAACGGCGCAATCATCGACATTCTCCGCAGCGCTTTCCCTCCCCCCTGGCAGCAAGGTCAGAAAAACACCGTTTTGTCCGAGCGCATTTTTTTGGAAACCGCGAGTATGTTCGACTGGCCGGACCCCGATGCCGACGAGGAAAACGTCAGTTTTTGCAGAGGTTTGCGCGACCATATCGGCATACTGTGCGACGGCACGGTCGTCCCCTGCTGTTTGGATTCCGAAGGGAGACTCGCACTTGGCAATCTCTTCAACAGCACGCTTGACGAAATCCTTGCCTCCCCCCGCGCCCGCGCAATTTACGAAGGCTTTTCCCGCCGCGTTGCCGCAGAGCCGCTCTGCCGCCGCTGCGGCTATGCTTCCCGATTTTGATTCTATCGTTATGTAAACTATAGGAGGATGCAATATGGAAGAAATCAAAAGCTGTATCTGCGGCATCTGCTCAAACCGCTGCATCATGGACATCACCGTTTCCGACGGAAAAATCGTCCGTGCCGCGCCGAGACGCGGTCCCGGTTTTGAGGGCTGCTCCAAGCCCTGCCCCCGCGGCGCTTGCGCGGCGGACTATGAATACCGCAGCGATCGCATCCTCACCCCGCTTCGGTATTCATA
>SVMK01000009.1 GCA_015067465.1 Oscillospiraceae bacterium | reverse complement strand
TCGCTTTCTGCGGTGCGGAGTCGGTGTCGTGATAGTTGCAAACTTCGATCTCGTCGTTCTGGCGGATCATGCCGCGCTCAATACGGCCGATCGCAATGCGCCCGACATACTCGTTGTAGTCGATGGCGGACACAAGCATCTGAAACGGCGGCTCGGTGTTCTGCTCGGGCGCGGGGATATAGTCCATAATCGTGTCGAACAGCGGAATCAGGTCGGTGCCCGCAGTTTCGGGGGAATAGCTTGCCGTACCCTGTCTGCCGGAGCAAAACAGCATGGGGCTGTCCAGCTGCTCGTCGGTGGCGTCCAGATCCATCAGCAGTTCCAGAACCTCGTCCACAACTTCGTGGATGCGCTGGTCGGGACGGTCGATCTTGTTGACAACAACGATCACGCGATGGCCCAGCTCCAGCGCACGGGACAGCACAAAGCGGGTTTGCGGCATGGGGCCCTCGGCAGCGTCAACGAGCAGAATAACGCCGTTGACCATCTTGAGGATGCGCTCCACTTCGCCGCCGAAGTCGGCGTGGCCCGGCGTGTCCACAATGTTGATTTTTGCGTCTTTGTAAGTCACGGCGGTGTTTTTTGCCATGATGGTGATGCCGCGCTCACGTTCGAGGTCGCCGGAGTCCATCACGCGATCAACCGTTTCCTGATTTTCGCGGTAAACGCCGCCCTGCTTCAGCATCTCGTCAACCAACGTGGTCTTGCCGTGGTCAACGTGGGCAATAATCGCAACATTTCTGATATTTTTCAAAGGATCAAACCCTTTCTCTTGCAGCGGCATCCGCCGCATTCGGTATTTTTCACGAAAGGTAATTATAGCATCCTCATTGCCTGTTGGCAAGAGTTTCCGCTTGTCGTTCTGCCGTTTTCTGCCGGCAAAAACGCATTTTTGCGGAAGTTTTGCACAAAACCCGGTCCTGTTCCGCATTTTCTCCGCAAAAATCCGCACGGCGCGGCAGTAAAAATCCCGCGGAAATCACTTCACAGTCCGCGCAGCCCTGTCCGCCGTATAAAGCAAAGCGGAGCAAGCTTTGCGTCGCTTGCTCCGATGGCACCCACGGGAGGATTCGAACCTCTGGCCTGCCGCTTAGGAGGCGGCCGCTCTATCCGGCTGAGCTACGTGGGCCTATGCAGTTTTTTTGTGTTCGCCGCTGCGGGCAAACGCATGGCGCAGCCGCGGCTGCGCCATGCTATTTTACCCGAGCGTGCCGAAAAAAGCAAGGTCTATTTGTCGCGCCGGAAGGCCAGCACGCCAAAGGCAATCTCCGTTGTAAGGCTGCGCAGCTCGCGCAGTTTGGCCTGGTCGGCAGCGCCCGTTTTGTAGTAGTAGGGCGTCATCATAAACAGCGCCTCGATCATCTCCTGCGGCGCAACCGTAATTTCCCCGACAACATCGCGGCGTTCCAGCAGCGCGAAGCCCTCCGGTGCATAGTCCGGCGCGGGATTGAGATAGGGCTTGTCGTAAACCGCCGCTTTCAGTCCGAATAAATGCCGCTCCAGCGGCACGGCTTTCAGCAGCAGCCCGCCAGGGCGCAAAACGCGCGCAAACTCCGCATCGTCGTTCGGCGCAAAAATGTTCAGCACCACGTCCGCCGACGCATCCGGCACCGGCAGCGCGTTCACGCCGGCAACCGCCAGTTTGAGCGAGGTGTCGCGCTTCGCCGCAGCAATCAGCGCCGTGCGGGAAATATCAATGCCGACCGCATCGCCGTCTTTCCCCGCCGCAGTCAGCGCCGCGCGCACCGCCGAGGTATAGTATCCCTCGCCGCAGCCGGCATCCAGAAGCTCACCGCCCCCGGCATACTCCGCAGCCAGCGCACAAAGCGCGTCGCGCAGCGGCGCATACCAGCCCGCGTCCAGAAAGCGCTGCCGCGCACGCACCATGAGCTGATCGTCGCCGTGGCGCTTTTTCGACGACTGGCTGCGCATCCTCAAGTTTACATAATTTTGTTTTGCAATATCGTAACAATGTCCCTTCGCGCAGCGGAGCGTCCGCTCGGCGCGCATCAGCTCGCCGCCGCAAACAGGGCAGGTCAGATTCAGCATAGCGTTCACACCACCTGGAAAATATAAAACTTCAGGTAATCGGTTTCCGGAACATTCCACAGGATCGGATGATCCGGTCCCTGCTGCCGCGCCGCAATCTGCCGCAGCGAAACCTCCGCGTCCGCCGCCGCGTCGCGCAGCATTTCGCGAAACATTTCATCCGTCATAAAATGCGAACACGAACAGGTTGCGAGATAGCCGCCGCGGGGCAGCAGCTTCATGGCCTTCAGATTGATCTCCTTATAGCCGCGGTAGGCATTTTTCACGGTAGCACTGGATTTTGTAAAAGCCGGCGGATCGAGAATGATAAAGTCGTATTCCGCCTTCGCGCCGCGCGCTGCCATATCCGTCAGCAGTTCAAACACATTGGCGCAGACAAAATCCATTTTGTCCGCGAAGCCGTTACGCAGCGCGTTTTTCTCCGTTTGGGCAATCGCGTCTGCCGAGATATCCACGCTCGTCACATGTGCAGCGCCGCCCATCACGGCATTGAAGCCGAACGAGCCGGTGTGGGTAAAGCAATCCAGCACGTGCCTGCCCGCTGCGATGCGGCGAACAGCCATGCGGTTGTATTTCTGGTCAAGGAAAAAACCAGTCTTCTGCCCGTTTACATAATCCGCATCGTAGTAGATGCCGTTTTCACAAATTTCAACATGTCCGCTGCCCTCGCCCATAAAAAATCCCTTGTTCTGCTCCAGACCCTCTTTCAGGCGGATGGCAGCATCGTTGCGCTCATAAACGGCGGTGATCTCCGCGCCGCACTCACGCAAAACATCAACCAGTGCGGGGAAGATTTCATTCTTGCGCCGCTCAATACCGAGCGAAAGCGTTTCGGTGACAAGCACGCTGCCGAATCGGTCCACAGTCAGACCGGGAAATCGGTCCGCTTCGCCGAAAATCAGGCGGCAGCAGGCAAAATCCTCCTCGCCCATCACGCTGCGGCGATAATCGACGGCATATTTCAGCGCGCGCCGCCAGAAGGCAGCGTCAAAGCGATCGTTTGCATTGCGCGAAATCAGACGAACGCGGATTTTGGAGTTGTCGTTGATAAAGCCGGAGCCGAGATAGCGATTTTTCTGCGAATAAACGTCAACAATATCGCCGTTTTCGTATCCGCCGCAAACCTCGCTCACTTCCGCGTCAAACACCCACGGGTGGCCGCCGCGCAGCTTGCGCTCGCCTTTCGGCGTAATGATAATTTTTGTAAAGGGTCGCTCCATTGCCGTTCCTCCGGTCTCGCTTAGATTGCAGTATATTATAGCGCCGCCCCGGCAAGCGGTCAATCTTTTGATTTACAAGTTCTGCGCGCCGTGCTAAGATGAACCCGGAAACACATTACCCTTTATTCTTCACGGACGCGCGGCGCACAACGCGCTGCCCGCCACAGCGGAAAGGAGCAAACGCAACATGGACAAATATCTCGGCGAAAGCATTCCCAAGCTGGGGTTCGGCCTCATGCGCCTGCCCATGCTCGGCAGCGAAATCGACATTGAGCAGGTCAAGGAAATGGTAGACCTGTTTCTCGAAGCAGGCTTCAATTATTTCGACACGGCTTACGGCTACAACGAAGGCGCCAGCGAACGCGCAGCCAAGCTCGCTCTGGTGGACCGTCACCCGAGAGACAGCTTTTTCCTTGCCACCAAGCTGCCCGCATGGATGGCAAAAGACAAGGCCGATGCCGAGCAGATGTTTTACACCTCGCTTGAGCGCACCGGCGCGGGCTACTTCGATTTTTATCTGCTGCACAACCTCGGCCCCGGCCGCACACAGAAATTCGACGAATACGGCATCTGGGACTTCCTGCGCCGGCGCAAGGAAGAGGGCCTGATCCGCCATCTCGGCTTCTCCATGCATGACAGCGCCGAGGCGCTTGACGAAATCCTTACCGCGCATCCCGAGGCGGAATTTGTTCAGCTGCAGATCAACTATGCCGACTGGGAGGACCCCCGCGTTCAGTCGCGCAAATGCTACGAAGTTGCCAGAAAACACGGCAAACCCGTGATCATCATGGAGCCCGTAAAGGGCGGTTCGCTCTCTATCCTGCCGCCGGAAGCCACAGCGCCGCTGAAAGCGCTGCGTCCCGAAATGTCGGAGGCTTCCTGGGCTGTGCGCTATGCCGCTTCTCTGGAAGGTCTCGTCACCGTTCTCAGCGGCATGAGTACGGTTGAGCAGGTGAAAGACAATACCGGCTTTATGAAAAATTTCGAGCCGCTGCGTGACGATGAACGCACTGCCCTCGCGGAAACGCTCGGCTATCTCCGCTCTCTCCCCACCGTGCCCTGCACCGCCTGCGGCTACTGCACCAAGGGCTGCCCGCAGAAAATCAACATTCCCGGCGTTTTTGAAGCCTACAATCTCTACAAGGTTTACGGCAACGTCACCCCGGCAAAAAACTCCTACGGCTTCGCCACACGCCGCCGCGGAAAGGCTGCCGACTGCATCGGCTGCTCCGCCTGCGAAAAGGTTTGCCCCCAGCGCATCGCCATCATTGACGAACTCAAAAACGCCTCCGCCGTTCTCGACAGCTAAAGCCTGCACATCGGATATAAAAAAGCACAGAACGCTTTCGAAAGCGCTCTGTGCTTTTTTATGTTTTTTTATTCCGCTTCCACGTCTATAACGGTCACTCTCCCGTCCGCCACGCGGAATTTAATATTGTATCCGCCGAAATCCAGCCCGTAAACGCGCGATGCATCCTCCTGATAGCGCGGACGCGGGTCCTGCGCGAGCACGCCGCACAACGCAGCGCGCTTTTCCTGCGGGATCCGCTCAAGCAGCTGCGCGGGAAAATCCACCGGCATGGTGTCGGGCCGTCCCGCCGCGAATCCGCCGAGTGCATCGGGGTGGCTGTCCACATACGGCGTGTAGGGTTTGATGTCAAAAATCGGCGTGCCGTCCATCAAATCGGCACCCGCAACGTCGATCACCGTTCCGCAATCTTCCGTTGCGCGCACGCCGAGCAGCTTCACGCTTGATAAGCCGATCGGGTTCGGACGAAACGGCGAGCGCGTTGCAAAAACGCCCATGCGTACATTGCCGCCCAGACGCGGCGGACGCACCGTGGGAGACCAGTCCTCGCGCACAGCCTCGGAAAAACCCCAGATCAGCCACAGGTAGGAAAATCCCTCCAAACCGCGCAGCGCGTCAGCGTTGCGGTAAGCGGGCTCAAACACCACCGTGGCCGTGAGTTCTTCCACCAGTCCACTCTGGCGCGGAATGCCGAACTTGGTTTTAAAATCGCTGCGTATGCGCGCGATCACTTTCATTTCGTATGTTTCCATAGTTCCTCCATATCCTCCGGCAGCGGCGCCGAAATCTCCAGCGCTTGTCCCGTGATCGGCTGCATGAGCCGCAGCTGCGCACTGTGCAGCGCAGGGCGGTCAATGCGCGTCGAAGCCGCTCCGTAAACCCGGTCGCCCGCAAGCGGACAGCCGAGCGCGGCAAGATGCACGCGGATCTGGTGCGTCCGCCCCGTGTGCAGCCGCAGCCGCACAAGGCTCAAGCCCCCGCGCGTTTCCACCAGCGTGTAGTCCGTGCGTGCACTCATGCCGTCCGGCGCGGTGCAAAATCTGTTTTTCGCAGTTTCATCCTTTTTGATCGGCAGCGTGATGCTGCCGCAGGGTTCGCGCAGCGTTCCCTCCGCCAGTGCAAGATATTCCCGCACAAATTCATCCGTGTGCAAAATCCGGCGCAGCCGTTCGTGCGCATAGCCGCTTTTGGCTGCAACCAGCACGCCGCTCGTTCCCCGGTCCAGCCTTGTAACCGGGTGAAACGCCCGATCGGTTCCCCAATACGCAGCCAGCGCATTGGCGAGGGTGATATCCCCGCGCTCCGCCCGACCGTGGGTTGCCATACCGGCAGGCTTGTTCACCACAAGCACATCTTCGTCCTCGAAAAGAATATCCAGCGGATACGGCATCGGCACAATTCCCGTTTCCGCCGGCAGATCCCCCACCTCAACGCGTATCACGTCGCCGGCGCAAACCGTATCCACCGTGCGGCAGCGCAGCCCGTTGCGGGTGATGCCGGTTTCCCGCAGCTTCACCGCGGCAATCATCCCCTCCGGAATATGCAGGCAGTGATGCAGCAGGCTTTTCACGCGCCGCCCCTCCTGCGCGGGCGAAACCGTCAGTTCCAGCGTTCTCATACGATCTGCGCACCGTTGAGCGCGGCATAGGCAAGGCGTTCGCCCTCATAACGCAGCTTCAAAGAGAAAAACGGCGCATTTTCTTCCAGCAGCCGCAGGAAAATACGGTCGCCCTCCCATTGCGGCAGCGCAGCAAAATCAGCCTTGCGCACCCATTCCAGAACGCCTTCGCTGCATTCGCCCACTTCGCCCTCAAAGGCATCCGCGGTGAACAGATGCATATATTCCGTTTCCCAGCGGTCGGACACGAATGTGACAATGCCGCGGTAGCGCCAGGCGGTCAGCTGCAGTCCCGTTTCCTCGCGCACTTCGCGCAGCATGCATTCCTCCGGACTTTCCCCGTCCTCGAATTTTCCGCCCAAGCCGATCCATTTATCGCGGTTGGCGTCATTTTCTTTTTTCACACGGTGGAGCAGCAGCCACTCCTCCCCGCGCTCGATATAGCACAGCGTGCTTTGCAGCATGGCGTTCATCTTTCGGCCGCAGCCGATACCGGCCGGACCGCGTTTCCCTTTCGTTTGTTCACGCCGTGCCTGCGCACGGCATATTTTCATCATACCACATGTCCCGAAAATTTCAAAGCATATCGATGTTTTTTCGTGCAGCAGCGCAGGGGAAACGATTGCGTTTTGAACTGTTTCACGCTATACTGAAAGATACGGATTTTGTCGGCAAGAGGTGATTTTCATGCTGAAGGTTTTTCTGACAGAGGACGAGAGCGTTGTGCGTGAGGGTTTGCGCGACAGCATTCCCTGGAGTGACTGCGGCTATATATTCGCAGGCGAAGCAACGGACGGTGAAATGGCGCTGCCGCAGCTGCTGGAGATTCGTCCCGACGTTTTGATCACTGATATCAAAATGCCGTTTATGGACGGTCTGGAGCTCAGCCGCATTGTCAGCCGTGAGCTGCCGGACACGCACATCATCATTCTCAGCGGCTACGACGATTTTGAATATGCCCGCCAGGCCATTGAGCTGCATGTGGACCAGTATCTGCTCAAGCCCATCATGAAAGCGGATATGGTTGCCGCGCTGGAGCGCACCCGCCGCCACATTGAGGAAGCGCGCGAGCAGAAAAGCTATTCGCTGAAATATGCGCTGGAAGCGCTGGAAATCGAGCGCAACGCTTTTTTTGAAAAGCTGGTAAACGCAGCCTCGCCGCAGGCGGATCTGCTCAGCGAGGCCGAGGCGCTCCATATCGACATCGCGGCGCGCGGCTATGCGCTTGTTCTGTTCACCCTGCAGCCGCAAACCGCCCCCTCATCCTACTCCGAGCCCGTGGACACACTGCAGGACGAGCTGCTCCACCGGCTTGCGCAGGAGGACTGCCATCTTCTGTTCCGCACCGGCATATTCAGCCACGCCGTGCTCATCAAGGGCGCTCCCAACCGTCTGGAGGCGCTGACGCAGCAGTGCCTTGATATCATCGGCTTCATCTGCGAGAGCGCGGGCTTTTCCCTGCTGTGGTACGCCGCCGCCGGCCGCCCTGTGTTCAGCCTTTCCGCGCTGCCGCAAAGCTTTGCCGAAACCGGACGTCTGCTCGCCCACCGTCACCTGATGCCGGAAACCCATATCCTCACCGAGGAGGCCGCACGCCGCGGCGCACATGAGCCGCCCCAAAGCATCGACGCCCCGGATGTGGACAGCTTAGACCCGCTCATCATCCGGAATTTTCTGAAAACCGGACTTTCCGATGAGGTGGATTCTTTCGTTTCGGAATACACCGAAAGTTTGCGCAGCGCAGCAGGCAACGCGCCGTTTCGCCATTATCTGCTCCTGAACGTTCGCATCAACGCCGCGCTCGTATTGCAGGAGCTGGGCGCGGACCGCGACGCATTCCTTGCCGCGCTGCCGCCGATGGAGCCCGAAATCTCCGCCGGGGAGATGCGCGATTACATTCGCAGCGCCCTGCGCCTTGCCATGGATATGCGCGATGAGCTTTCGCAGAAGCAAACCGGCGACCTTGCCGACCGCGCGCTGGCCTACGTTGACGAGCATTTCGCCGACGAAAACATCTCCCTCAACTCCCTTGCCAAGGCCATCAATGTCAGCGCAAACTATCTCAGCGCCGTTTTCAGTCAGCGCGCCGGCCTGTCGTTCGTGGAATATCTCGCACAAAAACGCATGGAAAAAGCCCGCCAGCTGCTGCGCCACAGCAATATGCGCTCCGGCGAGATTGCCACAGCCGTGGGCTACAAGGATCCGCGCTATTTCAGCTTTGTGTTCAAAAAAACGCAGGGCTGCACCCCGAAGGAATACCGTGCCGGAGAGACAGATAAATGAGGATTCTTCCCTTTCATAAAAACAAAAAAACAATTGACGGCAAGCTCTGGCGCATGACGGTATGGACGATCATGCCCATGTGTGTGCTTGCCGCGTTTCTGCTGCTGTTTTTCGTTCAGTTCAGCGTGCAGAACTCCAAGGCCAGCCGCAACATCACGGTGGCCTCCACTTTCAACCGGAATTTCAAAGACGAAGTTGACCTGAAGATGTACTATTTCGTCACCGGCAGCAGCGATGTTTTGCCGCTGGAAGAAGTGGAAACGGCACGGCAGCTGGCCATGACGCTGCGCGAAAGCACCCAAAACCGCGACAGTCTCAAGGTGATCGACAATATCCTGAGCCTTTGCGACAATCTCGACAGCTGCATCCGCGAAATCGAGCGTACCGAAGGCTACGATGCGCGTATGAGTCAGCTGGAATCGAATGTTTATATCATCACCCAACTCATAGAGCGCTACATTTATACATATTTGTATTATGAAGCGGGTGAAATGGCGGAGCTTGAGGCCAGTTTGCAGACATGGATGATCGTGGATCTTTCGGTCACGATCCTGCTTGTCATTTTGCTGGTCACCCTCCTCACGGCGAACGCTTCGCGCCTTGCACGCAACATTGCCGAGCCGATCGACGCGCTGTGCGTGCGTGTCGGCGAGATCGGACGCGGTGATCTCGCCGCGCAGCCGCCCATTGAAGCCGACGACGAAAAGCTGCAAACGCTCAGCGACGGCATTGAGCAAATGGTCAGCAAGCTCAGCGCGCAGATGGAGCTCAACGAACGCGAGCAGCAGAAGCTGCGCGAAACCGAGCTTGCCCTGCTGCAGGCGCAGATCAACCCGCATTTTCTCTACAACACGCTCGACACCATCATCTGGCTCATCGAAACGGGCAAAAACGAACAGGCACAGGAGATGGTTTCCAGCCTTTCCACCTACTTCCGCTCCTTCCTCAGCAACGGCAAGGACATCATCACCCTGCGTGAGGAAGCCCAGCACGTGCGCAGCTATCTGGAAATTCAGCAGGTGCGCTATAAGGACATTCTGCGCTACGAGATCTCCATTGATCCCGCGCTGGATGTTTGCTGCATCCCGAAAATGACGCTGCAGCCGCTGGTGGAAAATGCAATTTACCACGGCATCAAGCCCAAGCGTGGCGGCGGCCGCATCGCGGTTACCGCATCGCAGGAAGGCGATTGCGCCTGCATCCGCGTGCAGGACACCGGTGCCGGACTCACCCCCGAAAAGCTTGCCGAAATCCGTGCTTCGCTGCAGGAGGACGCGTCCGGCTTCGGTCTGATCGCCGCCTACAAGCGGCTGCGCCTGATGTATGGCGAGCGCTGCACTTTCACCATCGACAGCACACCCGACGACGGCATGACGATCACCATCATCATCCCGCTCGACAACACCGCGGAGGGATCTGCCAAATGAAACAAACGATAAAAAATATTGCGTCGCTGCTCGTGACGTGCACGCTTCTGGCAGCCTCCTGCGGCTGCGCCGTCAAGTCCGAACCCGAGCCGCCGGAAAAAGATCTGATCGTGGTCGGATTTTCCCAGCTCGGCTCGGAGTCTGACTGGCGCATTGCCAACACGCAGTCCATGCTCGACGCGCTCTCGGAAGAAAACGGCTTCGACCTGCTGTTTGACAACGCAAAGCAGAAGCAGGAAAACCAATTTCTCGCCATACGCAATTTTATCCAGCAGGGCGTGGACTATATCGTGCTCGCTCCGATTGCAGAAACGGGCTGGGACAGCGTTTTGCAGGAAGCGAAGGATGCGGGATTGCCCGTCATCATCGTGGATCGCCAGATCCAGGTGGAGGATGAATCGCTGTATGTCAGCTGGGTCGGGTCGGACTTTTTGAAAGAAGGCCGCACCGCCGTGCAGTGGCTTGAAAACGAGATTTCCCTCAAGCGCATGCAAAACGAGAATATCCGCATCCTCCACATTCAGGGCACCGACGGTGCAACCGCGCAGATTCTGCGCACCCACGCGCTCAATTCCGCCGTGGCCTCCCATCCGCTCTGGTCGATCGCAGCGCGGCTGCAGGGCGAATTTACCGAAGCATGCGGCTATGAGGTGGTTCGCGATTTTCTGGAAACCGGAGAGAGCTTCAACGTCATTTACAGCGAAAACGACAACATGACCTTCGGCGCAATGCAGGCGCTGGACGAAGCCGGGCTCACCTACGGCCCGGACGGCGATATTATCATCATCACCTTCGATGCCGTGCATGCCGCGCTGGAGGAGTGCCTTGCCGGCAATATCAATCTCTGCGTTGAATGCAATCCCATGCACGGCCCGCGCGTTGCCAACCTGATCCGCCAGCTGGAGGCGGGCGAAACACCGGAAAAACTCGTTTATGTTGACGAAACGTGGTTTTCCTACCGCCGCATCTCCGAAACCGACTTGTCCGAACGTCCGTACTGATAAAAACAGTGTTTTTATGATTTTTTTACGCTGTTTGTTGATTTTTTTACGCTGTTGTTTTTCAGGCGTTGACGGTTTCGGGCATACATGTTAATAATGCAAACATGGGTGACCGATTCACCTAAAATTTAATTGTGAGGGAAGAAAAAATGAAAAAGTTCTTTGCACTCCTGCTCGCTCTTTGCATGGTTCTTGCACTCTGCGCCTGCGGCGGCAAGACCGAAACCCCCGCTGCTCCCGCAGCACCTGCAGCTCCTGCTGAGCCCGCAGCTCCCGCAGCTCCTGCCGAGCCCGCTGCTCCCGCAGAGCCCGAAGCCACTCTGATCAAGGTCGGCATCATCAACAACGACCCCAACGAGTCCGGCTACCGCACCGCCAATGACAAGGATATGAAGGCCACCTTCACCGAGGCCAACGGCTACGAAGCATCCTTCGCATACAGCCTGAAGAACGACGAGCAGATCGCTGCTGCTCAGAAGTTCATCCAGGACGAAGTTGACTACCTGCTGCTCTCCGCAGCCGGCACCGCCGGTTGGGACAGCGTTCTCCAGGACGCTCAGGCTGCCGGCATCAAGGTCATCCTGTTCGACCGCACCATCGATGCAGATCCCAGCCTGTATGAGGCTTCCATCGTTTCTGACATGGCTCAGGAAGGCAACACCGCTGTTGCATGGCTCGAGTCCCAGAACCTCGACGTTTACAACATCGTTCACATCCAGGGCGTTATGGGCTCCGCAGCTCAGATCGGCCGTACCGGCGCTGTCGACGAGATGGTCGCTGCCAAGGACAACTGGAACCTCGTGACCCAGCAGACCGCTGAGTGGAACGCTGAGACCGCTGAGCAGATCGTTCAGGCTGTCATCGACTCCGGCAAGGAATTCAACGTTGTTTACGCTGAGAACGACGACATGGCCAAGGGCGCTGTCGCTGCTCTCGACAAGGCAAACATCTCTCACGGTGTTGACGGCGACGTCATCATCATGGGCTTCGACTGCAACCACTGGGCACTCGAAGAGCTGCTGGCCGGCAACTGGAACTACGACGGTCAGTGCAACCCCTTCCAGGCTTCCTACATCGACACCATCATCAAGGATCTTGAGAATGGCATCGCTCCCGCCGACAAGGTCGTCATCATGACCGAGAAGGGCTTCGACGCTACCACCATCACCCAGGAAGACGTTGACAACTACGGCATCTAATTCCTGACACAAACTCACTTGCCCGTCAGGTGAGACAGAGCACGCGGTGCACTTCTGTTCGGGCTGCTGCCCGAACAGAGCGCATCGCGTGTGTTCTTATATCATCCGGCATTTTCCCATTTAAAGCCGCGTCTTTTTTCCGGCGGCTTACAGAGGAGGCGGTTAACCATGCAGGAGGGCATTGTGCTTGAAATGCGTGGCATTTGCAAATTTTTCCCGGGCGTGAAAGCGCTTCAAAATGTTGACCTCACCTTGCGTGAGGGCGAAATCCATGCGCTGATGGGCGAAAACGGCGCAGGAAAATCCACTTTGATTAAGGTTCTGACCGGCGTTTATCAGAAAGACGAAGGCCAGATTATGCTCAAGGGCATCCCCGGCGCGGTTTCCATCCGCTCGCCGCAGGACGCACAGAACCAGGGCATCAGCACGGTTTATCAGGAGATCAGCCTCTGCCCCAACCTGACCGTTGCTGAAAATATGTATATCGGCAGAGGCCGCGGCGCAGTCAGCTGGAAGAAAATGAACGCCGATGCAAGCAAACTGCTTGATTCCCTCGGCATTCCCGCAAAGGCAAACCAGCAGCTCGACAGCTGCTCCATCGCAGTTCAGCAGATGATCGCCATTGCGCGCGCCGTTGACATGGAATGCAAGGTTTTGATCCTGGACGAGCCCACCTCTTCTCTCGATGAACACGAGGTTGAGAAGCTCTTCAAGCTCATGCGCGACCTGAAGGCAAAGGGTGTTGCGATTTTGTTCGTCACCCACTTCCTCGATCAGGTCTACGAGGTGAGCGACAGAATCACCGTTTTGCGCGACGGTCAGCTCGTCGGCGAATACGCGGTGCAGGATCTTCCTCGTCTGCAGCTCGTTTCCAAGATGCTCGGCAAAGAGCTGGACGATCTCAGCAGCATCAAAAACCCTGAAGATGAAATTTCCGCCGGCCGCAAGGATGAGCCGCTGCTTGAAGTGCAGCAGCTCCACAGCACCGCCGGCATCAAGCCCTTTGATTTCTACATAGACAAGGGCGAAGTAAACGGCTTCACCGGACTTCTCGGTTCCGGCCGAAGCGAATGTGTCCGTGCCATCTACGGTGCGGATCGCGTTCTGGGCGGCACCGTTACCATGAACGGCAAAAAGATCCGCATCTCCAAGCCGATCGACGCCATGCGCAACGGCATCAGCTATCTGCCCGAAGACCGCAAGCGCGACGGTATCGTCGGCGATCTCTCCGTGCGCGAGAATATCATTCTCGCCCTGCAGGTTATGAAAGGCTTCTTCCGTCCTTTCTCCAGAGCGCAGGCGGAAAAATTCGCAGACGAATACATCAAGCTGCTTGACATCAAAACCAGTTCTTCCGACACACCCATCAAGTCCCTCTCCGGCGGCAACCAGCAAAAGGTTATTCTGGCCCGCTGGCTGCTCACCAACCCTGTTTACCTCATTCTGGACGAACCGACCCGCGGCATCGACATCGGTACCAAGGTTGAAATCCAGAAACTGGTGCTCAAGCTGGCAGCCGAGGGCAAAAGCGTGACGTTCATCTCCTCGGAAACAGACGAGATGCTGCGCACCTGCTCCAGACTTGTTGTTATGCGTGACCGCAAGGTGGTCGGCGAGCTTTCCGGCAAGGAACTGACCCAGAACAACATTATGGCAACAATCGCGGGAGGTGAAGCGTGACATGAGCGAAAAACTGAAAACCACCAACGGCGGGGTCGGCAGTTTCCTGCTGCGCATTGTGCGCCAGCAGATCTTCATCCCCATCGCCGCGCTTCTGATTCTGGTGCTGTTTAACCTGATCATGGATCCTTCGTTTTTCAAGATCACCCTCTCTACCAACAGCGCCGGAAACCCCGTTTTCTCCGGCTATCTCATCACCATCCTGGACAACGCCTCCGAGCTGGCCATTCTTGCCATCGGCATGACTTTGGTCACCGCTTCTTCCGGCGGTCAGGATATTTCCGTCGGTTCCGCCATCGCCATCGCCGGCAGCGTGCTGCTGCGCGTGCTTTGCGGCACCAACTCCCGTCCCGAAGTTCTTCAGGCTCCGATCATCGTGGCATTCCTTGCCTGCTGCTTCGTAGCCATGCTCTTCGGCGGCTTCAACGGCATTCTCGTTGCGTATTTCCGCATTCAGCCGATGGTTGCAACCCTCATTCTCTACACTGCGGGCCGTTCAATCGCCGCATGGATCAACAACAACGAGCTGCCTATCATCAGCGATCCCACTTTCGGCTACTACGGAAACTTTATCCCCGGCATCCCCGTGCCCACGCCGATCTTCATCGCCTTGGCGTGTATGATCATCATAGCGCTTGTGCTGAAGTTCACCAACCTCGGCCTCTATGCGCAGGCAGCGGGCATCAACGCCCACTCCTCCCGCCTCAACGGCATCAACCCCGAAGTGATCAAGCTCATTTCCTACATGATCCTCGGTATCTGCGTCGGCGTTGCCGGCTTCATCAAGGTCACGCGCTTCTCCACGATCAACTATTCCGTTGTCGCAAAGGACATCGAAATGGACGCGATCCTGGCTGTTGCACTGGGCGGAAACGCGCTCAGCGGCGGCAAATTTAACATGGGTGCTTCGATCTTCGGCGCATATGTGATCCAGTTCCTCACCACCACGCTCTACAAGCTGAACGTCACTTCCACCGCGCTCCCCGCCTACAAGGCCATCGTCGTGATTGTCCTTGTTGTGCTCAGCGCCCCGACCGTGCGTGCAAAGCTGTCCGTGCTGTGGAAGAAGATTGCCCCGAAGAAGGACGTAAAGGAGGCGAGTGCGGATGCAGCCTAAAGAAAACGCTCCCCGCCTGAAGCAGAATCGCGTCGGCATGTCCGACACCAACCTGCTGCTGCTCATCACGATCGTCGTATTTTTCGTGATGTACACCTGCGCGGTGGTATTCCTCAAGTCCGGCTTCCTCAAGCCCCAGACCTTCTTCAACATCCTCAACGAAAACGCCGCACTCATCATCCTGTCCTGCGGCATGAGCATTGTCATGATCTCCGGCGGCATTGACATTTCCGTCGGCACGCTCACGGCGCTCGTTTGCATGAGCTGCGCCGTGCATCTGGACCATAACGGCGGCAATGTTGTCACCGCAGCCTGCCTCGCGCTTGCCATCGGCCTTGCGTTCGGCGTGGTGCAGGGTTATCTCGTTGCCTATCTCGAGATTCAGCCCTTTATCGTCACCCTCGCCGGCATGTTCTTCGCCAAGGGCATGACCACCATCGTCAATGCAACGCAGTTCAACGTTGCAAACGAGCAGTTCCAGGCGCTGAAATCCACCCGCATCTATGTCCCGGGCATGGGTTCCGTGACCAAGAAAGGCATCTACGTCCCCGCCTACATCGAAATCGGCGTGATCGTGGCTCTCGTAATCGTTGTGGTGCTGTTTATCGTGCTGCGCCGCAGCAAGCTCGGCCGCGGCTTCTACGCCGTCGGCGGCAACGCCCAGAGCGCAAACATGCTCGGCATCAACGTTAAGCGCACCAAGTTCCTCTCCCACATCATCTGCAGCCTGCTCGCGGGCATCGGCGGCTTTGTTTACTTCATGCACGTCGGTTCCGGTTCTCCGTCCCACGCCAGCGGCGCGGAGATGAACGCCATCGCCTCTTCGATCATCGGCGGCACCATGCTGACCGGCGGCGTCGGCAATATTGTGGGCACGTTCTTCGGCGTTTTGTCGCTGAGCACAATCAAAAACATCGTTTCCTCGCTCGGTCTGGACGAAGCATGGTGGACCAACATCACCGTTGCCGCTATGATCTGCATCTTCCTGCTGATTCAAAGCATCGTCCTCTCCCGCAAAAACAGCAAAAAATCCTGAGGCCGGTCCACGGTTTGTTGACCGCTTAAACCAAAAAAACCACCCATTCTGCGGAATGGGTGGTTTTGCATTTTTATGCAATTAATTTTGAATTTTTTGATATTTATGTTCTGCTCAGCAGAACCACGCACTCGACATGCTCTGTGTGTGGGAACATATCCACGGGCTGCACACGCTTCACGCGGTAGCCGCCGTCTGTCAGCACGGCAACATCGCGCGCCAGCGTTTCCGGATTGCAGGAAACATACACAACGCGCTTCGGCGCCATGTGCAGCAGCGCGGAAAGAAACGCCCTGTCACTTCCGGCGCGCGGCGGATCCATAAACACAACATCGCAGTTCTCGCCCTGTGCCGCCATTTCGGTCATAAACCGCCCCGCATCCGCACAGGTGAACCAGCAGTTTTTCACCCCGTTGCACTTTGCGTTTGCGATCGCATCGCGCACCGCGTCGGCATTGAGTTCAACGCCGGCAACCTCACCGGCGAAGCGGCTTGCGGCGAGTCCGATCGTGCCGGTGCCGCAATATGCGTCCAGCACCTTTTCGCTGCCTGTCAGCCCGGCAAACGCAATCGCGGTTCCGTAGAGTTTTTCCGTCTGAACGGGGTTGATCTGATAAAAGCTTTTCGCCGAGATGCGAAAGCGCTGGCCGCACAGCACATCTTCTATGTAACCCTTGCCGTGCAGCACTTTTTCCTGTTTACCAAGCACCAGTGAAGTGGCCTTGTTGTTCACATTCAAAAGCACCGTTGTGATCTCGGGATGCCGGCGCAGCAGCTCTGCCAAAAACGGCTTTTGCAGCTTGAAAATCGGGGTTGCCGCAACAAGCACAACCATCACCTCGCCTGTGGAAAAGCTGCGCTTGACCAAAACGTGGCGCAGCCAGCCGGTGCCGCGCCGCTCGTCATATGCGCTGAGCTTAAACTGCGGCAGCATTCTGCGGATATCCACGATGATGCGGTCGGCGGTTTTGTCCTCGAGCATGCAGTCGTCCACGCAGACAATGCGGTGACTGGAAGACTGATAAACGCCGGAAATCACCTTGCCGCGGGCATCCGTGCCGAAAGCAGCCTGCACCTTGTTGCGGTAGTGATACGGCTCGTCCATGCCGATAATTGGTTCAACGCGGCAAAATTTTCCCATCAGCGCGTTCACTTTTCCCTGCTTGATCTCCAGCTGTCTGACATAAGGGATGTGCTGCATCTGGCAGCCGCCGCACTTTTTCAGCTGCGGGCAGGGCGTATGGTCCATCACATATTCCATAAATATATCCTCAAATTTCGAATTCCGTCCATGGATAAATATTCATCGGCCGCAGGCACGTATCAATGCGTTCGCCGCGCTCCGGATGGTCAAACGCAATGCGGTAAGACCACAGCGCAATGGGGCAATCGTCCGGCAGCGTGCTGTATTTTCTGTCGCCCACAAGCGGCATACCGCGGAACGAAAACTGGCATCGGATCTGGTGGGTCCGTCCCGTGCGCAGCGTAATGCGCACAAGGCTCAGTTCCTCCGTTTGACCAAGCACAGCATAATCCAGCACAGCTTCCTGCGCACCTTTCTGCGGCTCGTTCACCACATAGGTTTTGCGCTCGGGCTTGCTGCGCAGCAGCAGATCCGTAAACGTTCCGCGCTCTGCCCCCGGCTTGCCGTGCACCACCGCCAGATACTCTTTTTCGAAGCGGTGCTCCATCACCTGTCTGCCCAGCGCGGAAGCTGCCGCGGGCGAACGGGCAAGCAGCATCAGACCGCTCACAACCCGGTCAAGGCGATGCACCGTTCTGACATCGGCATGCACATCCCCCAGCGCTTCGCGCACCAGCGACGGCATTCCCCCCGGTTCATCCGTGGACAGAACGCCTGCGGGCTTGACGCACAGCACGATTGAATTGTCACAGCGTAATATTTCCATGCCAAGCATTATATCACGTCGTACAGCACTTGAAAACACAAAAAATCGGACTCTTTCGAGCCCGATTTTTTATTCACCGGATGCTTTGCCCTTCGCTATGACGCATACAGCTCTCTGTGGCTCGACCAGCACAGATACGTGCTGCCGAGGGCGCTGTCGCGCAGTTCCAGAAACACGCCGCTGCCCAGCCGATAGTTTGACTGAAATACAACCGCCGGCTCGTTGAGCACACGTTCCCCCTCCAACAGGCGCCGCGCGGCGTCCACGCAGGCCGCCGAGGGTTTGATTCCGGCGAAATAGCGGCTGTTTTTCCCGTAATACTGTCCCGGCTGCTCCAAAACCTCGCGCATGGTGTTCGGAAACTCCGGTGACGCCATGCGATTGAGCACAACCTCCCCAACCGCCATTTTCCAGTTTTCATCCAGCCATACGCTGCCCGCTTCGGCATAGATGATCTTGGACAGCAGCATCAGCTCTTCAAAGTCCACCGCAGGATAGCTCAGCCCCTCCGCCGTCAGCTTTTCCGCACGCTGCTGCTGCGCCCGAACGCCGGCGGAATAGTCGCCCTCGCAGGCCGCCTGCAGCATTTGCGCCATATAGTCCGCGTTCGGATCATAATCAGCCGCCGCCGGCGCTGCAAGCAGCAGCACCGCCGCCAGCAAAATCACGCTCCGTTTCACAAAATTCCGTTTCAAATATTGCTCCTCTCTGCGCCGCACCGCAGCACGGCACGTTTGGATTTTCTGCCCCGCCGGCATCATCGCGCCCAACGCATGGCAGATAAAGCAATCATATACAATTTTTTGAAAAATATTCCTAATTTAATGTGACATTTTCATATTTAATGTGCTATAATAATTAAAATTTTATTTATCACGTTTTTTCGACACGGCAAAAGGAGACTTCCCATGCGAATTGCAGTCAGTTACGATAACGGAAACATTTTTCAGCATTTCGGTCAAACCGATCGTTTCAAGCTCTACGAAGCAAAGGACGGGCGCGTCATCTCCACCATGGAAATCGAAGCGCTCAACTGCGGTCATGAGGCGCTCGCGGCCTTTCTCGGCAGCCTGCATGTCAACATGCTCATCTGCGGCGGCATCGGCGGCAGTGCGCGCGCCGCGCTGGAGGAAGCCGGCGTTTTGCTCTACGGCGGCGTAACCGGCAGCGCCGATGAAGCTGTTGCGGCCCTGCTTGCGGGAACGCTCAGCTATGACCCCGACATTCACTGCAAAAACCACGGCGGCGAAGGCCACAGCTGCGGCCACGCCTGCGGCAGCCATCCCTCCTGTGCGGGCTGCCATGAAAACTGATCGGTGACGGTTCAAAGATAAGCAACATTCCGGGCCTGTCCCCGTCTGAACGGCGGGGCATTAACAGAGGTGAATAAAATGATACACACCGATATCAACCTTTTATATACCGAATGTGCCCTTTGCTGCGCGCTGGTTCTTGTTTTGGTCTGGAACCGCGTGCTGGCAACTTCGCATGAGCGCGTGCGGCAAAGCGGATTTTTACATCTGCTCTATTTCTCCCTGATCTTTTGTGTCGCCGATGCTTTTTGGGGCCTGATCGCCTCGCCCACGCTCAATCTCGGCCTCGCAGCGCACATCATTGCCGCATACGGCTTTTCCCTCACGGCAACGCTGGGCGCATTTGTCTGGACACGCTGCCTTACGAAATATCTCGGAACGAACTATTTCCGTTCCCGCGCCATCTTGTTCGCGCAATGCATCTTTCTCTCGATGCAGGCCGTGCTGCTCGTTTACAACGCACGCACCGGTGCCGTTTTTTCCGTAACGGCGGACAACGTTTATGTTCCCAACCGTCTTTACCCCCACAGCTTTTCTCTGCAGATCGTCCATTTTCTCATTTTCGGATTGTTTACCGCGTGGCTGTATCTGCGCGAAGCCGATGCGGAGAAAAAAAAGCACCTGCGTATCGTCATTTTATTCTCCGTCATCCCGCTGATCACCGGCGTGGGCCAATATTTTTTCATGAACATGCCGTTTTATTCCAGCGGATTCATGCTTTCCTGCCTCACGATCTTCCTCTTTGACGTCACGCAGGAGCATGCCGATCTGCTTGTAAAAACGCGCGAACACGAAGCCTGGAAGAAAACCGCCCAGCAGATGCTCATGCTGCGCAACGAATTTGAGGTGGTGTATTTCGTCAACCCCCTGACCGGCGAATACGAAATGCACACATCCAACACCGCATTTCGCGATAAAGTGCTCCGCAACGCGCTCCGCAGCAACGATTTCTTCGCCGATGCGCTTGATAACATCGACCGCATCATCCATCCCGACGACCGCAAGCGCGCAACGGAGTTTTACTCCAGCGAAAATATGGCCCGCAATCTCACCAAGCAGTCCGTTGTCAGCATCAACCTGCGCATGCTTGACGGCGACACCTACGGCTGGTACTGCCACCGCGCCATCAAGTCCACAACCCCCAGCGGCACCCCGCGCTATACCATCGACGTTATGAACATATCCGAAGCGCAGCGCGCCGAGATAGAGAAGGCACAGCAAAACGCCGTTATCAACTGTCTGACGGACGATTATCTTGCCCTGATCTATGTCGATTTTGAGCGCGGCAAACAGCGCCTGTTCAAACAATCCGACATCTTGCTCAGCGCAGGAATGCCGGACTGCGCCGACGGCGAATACCGCGACAACAACCTGGCCTTTGCCAACCGCATCGTTTACGAAAAGGACCGCGACTATTACCTGCTGCGCACAGGGCATGAGCGCATCATTCGCCGCCTTTCCGCAAGCCATACCTATTTTGTGGATTACCGGGCCGTGATCGACGGTCAGGTCATGTATTTGCAAAACAAATACGCCGCCGTTGACGATTCGCCCAACCACATCATCATCGGCATCACCGATGTGAGCGACGCCAAGCAAAAAGAAGCGCACCAGCGCGAGGAACTCGAACTCACAATTTCCATGCGAACCAATGAGCTGCAGGAAAAAAACCGCGAGCTTTCCCGCATCAATGAAGGCATTGTTGAGCTCATCGGCGACATCGTTGAAAGCCGCGACGAAAACTGCGGCGATCACTGCCGCCGCATCAAGGGCTTCACCCATATTCTCGCCGAGCAGGTGATGAAAGACCTGCCGGAATACAATCTCTCGAAAGAAGATGTGGAGCTCATCGCTTCCGCCTCGGCGCTGCACGACGTTGGCAAAATCGCAATCCCCGACGCTGTGCTCCTCAAGCCCGGGCGGCTCACCAACGCGGAATACGAAGAGATCAAAACCCACTGCATCAAAGGCTGCGAGCTTTTGAAAAAAGCGCCGAAGGACTGGAGCCACGCATATCTGAAAACCAGTCAGGACATCTGCCGCTGGCACCATGAGCGCTGGGACGGCCGCGGCTATCCCGACGGTCTGAAAGGCGACGAAATCCCCATCGCAGCGCAGATTGTTTCCATTGCAGACTGCTACGATGCGCTGATTTCCAACCGCGCTTACCACGACGCCTACTCTTTCGAGCGCACCTACAACATGATCGTAAACGGCGAGTGCGGCATCTTTTCCGAAAAACTGCTCGCCTGCTTCACCCGCTGCCGTGCAGCCTTTGAGCTGCACGCCAGTGCTCCGGACCGCCACTACGGCCCGCTCCATTCGGTCGTGCGCGGCAGAGAAAGCCTTGTGGACGCTCACATTCTCGTTGTGGAAGACGACCCCGTTTCTCTCAAGCTCACGCGCGAAATTCTCGAGAGCGAAGGCGCACTTGTGTCGGAAGCTCCCAGCGGTGACGCAGCGCTGCAGCTGCTTCTCAGCAGCGATGAGCGCATTTTCGACGTGATTTTGATGGACCTGTTCATGGACGAGATGGACGGCGCGGAAGCAACGGAGCGCATACGCGCCACCGGCATCCCCTGGCTGGAAGATGTGCCCATCATCGCCCTGTCCGCCAGCACGGACGAGTCCAGCATCCGCAAATGCAACGACAGCGGCATGAGCGCTTATCTCACAAAGCCTCTGTCCGTTTCCTCGCTCAACCGCATCCTGATGAACTATCTCCGCAGCCAGACGGAATCGCTGCAGCAAAAACTCTCCACCGCCGAGCGCAAAGCCAGCAAAGATCCCCTGACCGGACTGAAAAACATCACCGCCTACACCGACGCCGTCGAGCAGCTCACGGAAGAAATCCGTTTGGGCCACCGTCCGCTGTTCGCCATTGTGGAATGCGATATCAACAACCTTAAAAACGTCAACGATACCTTTGGTCACGATATCGGCGACATCTACATCCGCAACTGCAGCCAGATCATCTGCGAGGTGTTCAAGCGCAGCAATGTTTACCGCATCGGCGGCGATGAATTTGTTGTGATCGTCACCGGCAAGGACTATGTGCTCCGCGATAAGCTGATTGCCGAGTTGGAAACCGAGATCGCGCGCGCGGAAAAGATTCTTGACGTAAAAAGCGGCCGCGCCTCCCTCGCGTTTGGCTACAGCATTTATGACCCCGCCGCCGACGAAAGCGTCAGCCAGGTATTTAAGCGTGCGGACATTTCGATGTATGTCAACAAGCGTCTCAAGCGCAAACAGTTTCATTGATGCGCACTGCCTTCGCCCGCCGTACCGGGTCGTTTTTTCCCGCGAAAATACCATGACGCACCGCAAGCAGACCGTGTTCCCGGAAAGGGTGCACGGTCTGCTTTTTTCTCTTTTTTTGGTCAAACGGCGTTTCAAGCCGTTTTTTGGATGCATATCACATTCAACTTCAAAGATTTTAAAAAATTCTTGGTCATTTTAAACATATTTTTCATTTTTTGATAAAGTACAGACAAAGAACAACGATAATATTATTGTATATTAAAAGTGCCTTTGTATTGCATCGCGCAAGGGCATTTTATCGCACAAATGCGCAGTGCCTGCGCAGCGAAATAATGTGTACCGCGGAAAGGGTGGGCATCATGTTAAAAAAAGTAGGTAAAATCGGAAGAACACTGATTTCGGTTATCAGCATATTCATCGTGGTTGCTGTTGCCGTTGTCATCCTCATCAACTCGCTGCGAGTTGTTGCCATGAGTAAGGAGGATCTCTCCATGAGCTCCGAAGTCGGTGTCAAGGTGTTTGAACACCGCATTGAGGAGCTTTGCGAAGAAGCCGTATCGCTCAGCACGCAGTTTTCTACCAACGCTCAGGTGACCGGCGCAATGCGTGCGGAAGATACTTCCCGTCTTTCCAGCGTATTCAGCAGCAACTGCCGCGACCCGGAGGAAGTGTTCGCGCTGTTTTACAACACAACCGGACAGCTCGTCTGGAAAAGCAGCGATACGCTCGACGTCGCGGATATCCCTGTTCCCAAAACCGCCGCCAAGGACTACGTCCTCGGCACAAGCGGCACTACATTATATTATATAGCCGTCACGCCCGTTGCCGGTTCCGGCAACATCGTCGTGGGTGTCGACTTCGCCGCAGGCAGCTATATTGACAGCATCAAGAGCCTCGTCGACGCGGAAGTGACCGTATTTGCAAACAATGTTCGACTGAAAACCACCATTGTCGACGAAAACGGCGACCGCGTGGTGGGCACCACCATGAGCGACGAAATCCGCAACATTGTTATCGGCAAAGCGCAGGACTATCACGGCCGCGCCGAAATTCTCGGCACGCCTTACTATGTCATGTATGAGCCGATTCAGGATGCCAACAAAAACGTTGTCGGCGCGCTGTTTGCAGGCTTTGCCGCCGCCGAAAGCGATGCAACCGTGTTCACCACCATCATCATCAGTGCCGTTGTTGGCCTGCTGGTGTGCTTCTTTGCGGTTGTTTGCATCACGATTTTCACCAAGCGCAATATTATCGCGCCCGTTCTCGCCGCGAAGTCCCTTACCGACACCATGTCGCGCGGCATCCTGAACGACGAGGCAGATTTGGTTGCTCTGCCCAAGAATGAAATCGGCGAAATGGTAAAATCGCTGGAAGAAACCAAAGAATTCCTCTCCGGCTACATCACGGACATCACCAATGTCATGGATGCCATGGCAATGGGCGACTTCACGCGTGATGCTGAGATTCAGTATCAGGGCAACTTTGAAGCAATCAACACCGCGTTCCGCACCATTCAGGGTTCGCTGGGCGAGGTGGTCGGCAAGCTGAACGATTCCGCTTCCGAGGTTTCCTCCGGTTCTTCCCAGATCGCAAACGCATCTCAGAATCTGGCAGAAGGCACCACCCGTCAGGCAGCCGCGGTTCAGAATCTGTCCGAAACCATCAGCGATATTTCCGACAAGATCCGCCTGAATGCGGAAAATGCCGTTCAGGCAGACGAATATGCCACCGATGCCTGCAGTAAGGTGCATATTCAGGCTGAATATATGGACAACATGCGCGAGGCCATGAACGATATCAAGATCAAGTCCGCACAGATCGAAGAAATCATCAAGGCCATTGAAGACATCTCCTTCCAGACCAACATTCTGGCGCTGAACGCCGCTGTTGAGGCTGCGCGCGCCGGTGAAGCCGGCAAGGGCTTCGCCGTTGTTGCCGATGAGGTCAGAAACCTGGCCAACAAGAGTAATGCCGCCACTGCGCAGACCGCTGCCATTATCAGCGAAACCATCGCCGCCGTGGAACGCGGCAGCGAGATGGTGGAAAAAACCGTCGAGTCGATGGCAGACGTTTCCAACATCACCGAAAAAACGCGCGATCTGATCGACAAGATCACCGATGCCTCCACCGAACAGGCGGACGCTGTGCATCAGGTCACAGCCGGCATCTCGGATATCTCCGATGTTATTCAGCAAAACTCCGCAACGGCGGAAGAAATTGCCGCATCCTGCCAGGAGCTTTCCGGTCAGTCCGCACTCCTGCTCACGCAGGTGGAACGATTCCGCGTAAACGAATAATCGAAAAGCGCTTCGCATTGACGGAAAACGGCTTTACGCGGAATTTCCCGAAAATATACAGCGCCTCCCGCGGCAAGTATTGCCGCGGGAGGTTTTTTCTTGCTTCATCCGATATCCGCAAAAGCGCAAAAAAAACGGCGCCCGGTTTCGCAGGAACCGGACGCCGTTATTCGTTATGAATCAGTTTGCCCCGGAATTAAGATATCCGAAGCACAACATCACGCGAGCAGCACCGCGTCGCTTTCTTCCTGAACGCCGGAAAGCGCTGCAAAGCGGTCAAGCAGTTCGCTTTTTGTCAGTTTCTTTTTCTCCTCTCCGGAGATATCGAGAATCACCTTGCCAAGATGCATCATCACAAGGCGGTTACCGTGCTCGATTGCATCGCGCATGTTGTGGGTAATCATCAGCGCGGTGAGATTGGATTCCTGCACGATGCTGTCGCTGAGTGTAAGCACTTTGGCGGCAGTTGCCGGGTCGAGCGCGGCAGTGTGCTCATCGAGCAGAAGCAGCTTCGGCTGCTGCAAAGACGCCATCAAAAGCGTCAGTGCCTGACGCTGGCCGCCGGAAAGCAGGCCAACCTTGTCAGACATGCGATTTTCAAGGCCGAGTCCCAGATTTGCCAGCTTTTCGCGGTACATCTCGCGCTCAGCGGCGGTGATGCCCCATTTCAAGCCGCGTTTTCGACCGCGGCGCATTGCAAGCGCCAGATTTTCCTCAATCAGCATGCTGGGCGCCGTGCCCATCATGGGATCCTGGAAAACACGGCCGATAAACTCGGCGCGGCGATACTCCGGCAGCGTCGTAACATCCTTGCCGTCAATGAGAATCTGCCCTTCATCCACCTGCCAAACGCCTGCAACAGCGTTCAAAAGGGTGGACTTTCCCGCACCGTTGCTTCCGATCACAGTAACGAAATCTCCGGGGGCAAGATGGAGGTTCATATGCTGCAGGGCACGCTTTTCGTGCACTGTGCCGGGGTGGAAAGTTTTGGAAATATTACGCAGCTCCAGCATTTGCCTCTTGCTCCTTTCCCTGTTTTTTGTGTTTGGTTCCGCCGTGCTGCGCGCGCAGATAAGGCACGGCGAGGAACACGGCAACAATAATTGCGGTGATCAGCTTCAGGTCATTGGTGTTGAGGCCGAGCTGCAGCACAATCTGCAGCACGATATAGTAAATCACGGCGCCAATGGCAACAGACGCGAGCTTGAGCGCGAAATTATGAAACACCTTGCCAAGCAGAACTTCGCCGATGATCACAGCCGCAAGACCGATCACGATTGCGCCGCGGCCCATGTTGATATCGGCAGCACCCTGATACTGACTCAGCAGCGCGCCGGACAGCGCGACAAGACCGTTGGAAAGCATCAGTCCGAGCACAACATTGCGGTTGGTGTTGATGCCCTGCGCACGTGCCATATTGGGGTTTGCACCCGTGGCACGGATAGAGCAGCCGCGCTCCGTTCCGAAAAACCAGTACAGTGCGCCAACAAGCACAATCACCGCAATCAGCAGCAGCGGCAGCGGATTGTCCAGATTCAGCGCTCGGACATAGCGCTGCGATACCAGAAGATCGTACTTATCAACGCCAACCGCCTGGTTGGCCTTGCTGCCCATAATGCGAAGATTGATTGAATACAGCGCCAGCTGCGTCAGAATTCCGGACAAAATTGCGGGAATGCCGCAGCGGGTGTGGAACAATCCGGTAACCAAACCGGCAAGCAGTCCGGCGCAGAATGCGCAAAGCACCGCCACCCAAGGATTCACGCCCATGCGGATGAGCATAACACAAACCGCACCGCCCGTGGCGATTGAGCCGTCAACGGTCAGGTCCGCAACATCGAGGATGCGGAAGGTAATATATACGCCGATTGCCATCAGGCCCCAAATCAGGCCTTGTGCAACCGCACCGGGCATGGCGTTGAAAAATGATGTCAGAAAACTCATGTGCTTTCATCCTCCGTAGAATTCCCACTGCGGGGATTTGCTTTCCGAACCCGGACACAACATGCCCGGGTTCGTGCCTGTGCATTATTCCTGCTCGATGGCAACATAGCCCTCCAGCGGGGTGATGCCGAGCTGCTCGCAGATAGCAGCATTATATTTGGATGTTGCAGTGGTGTAAGCAACGGCGGTTTCGGAGATATTGGCTTCGCCGGTCAGAATCTTGGCGGCCATTTCACCGGTGGTGCGGCCAAGGTCGTAGTAGCTGATGGCAAGGGCTGCAATGCCGCAGCCGCTGCAGATGCCTTCTTCGCCTGCAATCACGGGAACGCCTGCGGGAATGACAACGTTGGCAATGGCTTCGGTGTTGGCGGCGGCGGTGTTGTCGGTGGGGATGTAGATCACGTCACTGTTGTCGGCAGCAGCCTGGGTGACGGAGGCAACGTCGTTGGTGTCGGTGAAAGCATACTCGGTGCAGTTCAGGCCCATCTCGTTCAGCTTTGCTTTGACAACATCGATCTGGTAGCGGGAGTTTGCTTCGGCAGAGCAGAACAGCAGGCCGACATTCTTGGCATCGGGGCACCACGCGGGAATCATCTCAGCCTGTGCGTCAAGGTCAGCGAGGTCAGAGGTACCGGAAACATTGCCGCCGCAAACGCCGTTGAAGTCTTCCATGTCCAGCGCAACGCCGTAGGCGGTAACGGAGGTCCCGAGGATGGGGATGTCTGCAGTGGCGGCAACAGCAGCCTGCAGCGCGGGGGTGGCGTTTGCCATAATCAGATCCACGCCGGAAGAAACAAAGCCGTTGACGATGGTGGTGCAGTTGTTGGGCTCGCCGGAGGCATTCTTGACCTCAATTTCAACCTGTCCGGGCAGCGCCTCATTCAGCGCATCCACAAATCCCTGGGTGGCTGCGTCCAGCGCGCTGTGCTGAACCAGCTGGCACACGCCGACGGTGTACTTAACGCCATCGTCATTTTTGCCGGCTTCGGCAGTGGGCTTGGAAGCGCCGCACGCACACAGGCTCAGGCACATTGCAGCGGCAAGAACAATACTCATAACTTTCGTCTTGATTTTCATGGTAAATACTCCTTTAACGTATTTTCATAGTTTTTCGATTGAATTGGTTATTTGGAAAACAAAAAAGCCGTTCCGTCATCTTGGACGAAACAGCATCAAATCGGAATTCTCCAGTTGAATTGCTCTCATGTTTCCAAGTGACTAAATCGATCTTTTGCAGCACAAAAGCGGCCCGCAAAACGGGTCGTAAAATAGCAATAAAACTGGTTGTTGTTCAGCATCAGCTTCGTACGCATCGTGCAGGCTCCTTCCCTCAAAAATGTTCGCGTTTCTAATCGCATTTAAACCATAATACTTTAAACCCCCAAAGTCAACAGCGAAAACGTTGTATTTATTGTGTTTTTCTCGTCTGTTTTTGTCTATTTCGCCATAACCGTACCGACAAACGGCCTTTCCCAATGCAGTTCGGCCCAGCCGCGCGACCACACACATATGCAAAACAGCTTTCGTCCGGAAATAATATTCCGATCCGAAAGCTGTTTACTTAAATATTGTAAAGTTTTCTCCGGTGCGCCGCGCTCATATGCGGTTTACGCCCGTATCCACAGCCGCTTTCGCAACCGCAGCCGCCACAGCGGGCCGCACACGTTCGTCAAACGCAGCCGGGATAATATAATCCTCGCACAGTTCTTCCTCGGAGATCAGTCCCGCCAGCGCGTTGGCGGCAGCGAGCTTCATCTCCTCGTTGATCGTGCTTGCCCGCACATCAAACGCACCGCGAAACAGGCCCGGAAATGCGAGAACATTGTTCACCTGATTGGGGAAATCACTGCGTCCGGTGCCGACAACGCGGGCGCCGCCTCTTTTCGCGGCATCCGGCATAATTTCCGGAACCGGGTTTGCCAGCGCAAACACGATCGCATCGCGGTTCATGCTGCGCACCATTTCCTCCGTTACGATCCCCGGCTGCGAAACACCGATAAACACATCCGCGCCTTTGAGCGCTTCGGCCAAATCGCCGCTGCGGCGGGAACGGTTTGTCACGCGCGCCATCTCTTCTTTCGCCCAGTTCATGCCTTCGGCGCGGCCTTCATAGAGAATCCCCTTGCTGTCGAGCAGCAGCATATCGCGCACGCCGAGGTTGAGAATCATCTTCCCGATCGCCGTGCCGGCAGCGCCGGCGCCGTTGATCACAACCACAATATCCTCAAACTTTTTTCCGACAATCTTCAGCGCGTTCATCAGCCCCGCAACAACAATGATTGCCGTGCCGTGCTGGTCATCGTGAAACACGGGAATATCCAGCGTCTCTTTCAGTCTGCGTTCGATTTCAAAGCAGCGCGGCGCGGAAATGTCTTCCAGGTTGATGCCGCCCACCGTAGGCGCAAGCATCCGGCAAAAGCGGACGATTTCATCCGGGTCCTTGCTGTCCACGCAGATGGGGAATGCATCCACGCCGCCGAATTCCTTAAAGAGCACGCATTTGCCTTCCATTACCGGCAAACCCGCTTCCGGTCCGATATCGCCAAGGCCGAGCACGGCCGTGCCGTCGGACACAACGGCAACCATGTTGCCTTTGAACGTATAATCATACACTGCGTTTTTGTTCTGCGCAATCTCTTTGCACGGTTCGGCAACGCCGGGCGTGTAGGCCAGCGCCAGACTTTCCGCATCGCGCACGGGCGCCTTGGCATAGGTGCCGATCTTTCCTCTGCAATCGCTGTGCAGCTTCAGTGCTTCATCTCTCAGTGCCATAAAACGTTTCGCTCCTTTGTTATATAAAACGTCATTTCTGTTCGTATTGTGTGCGCCCCTCGCTGTAAAGGTCGCGGCCGTAGCAATCGTTGATCACCGTTACGGGAAAATTTTCAACACGCAGCCGGTAGATCGCCTCCGCACCCAGTTCCGGGAAAGCAACCACCTCCGCTTCGGCAATTGCGCCGGCCAGAAGCGCGCCCGCGCCGCCGATCGCCGCGAAATACACCGCCGTGTTTTTCACCATGGCGTCCACAACCTCACGCTTTCGCTGGCCCTTGCCGATCATGCCCTTCAGGCCCAGTTCCATCAGGCGCACGGCATAGGCATCCATGCGTCCGCTGGTGGTGGGTCCCGCCGAGCCGATCACGGTGCCGGGCTTTGCCGGACACGGTCCGACATAATAGATCACCGCGCCGCGCAGCGCAATCGGCAGCGGCTCGCCGCGGTCAAGCATACGGCAAAGGTAATGGTGTGCCTCGTCGCGCCCGGTGTAGATAGTCCCGCTCAAAAAAACGCGGTCGCCCGCGTGCAGCGTGCGTATCACGTCATCCGTCAGCGGAAGTTGAATGTATCGTGCCATATACGCTCCCCCTTCACGTCAGATCACCGCCGTGCGGTGGCGCGCCGCATGGCACTGCAAATTCACCGCAACCGGCAGACTTGCCAAATGCACAGGATGCGTAAGCATATGCACGGCCAGCGCCGTTTGCGTGCCGCCAAAGCCCTGCGCGCCGATGCCGAGTCGGTTCACCTCATCCAGCACCTCACGCTCAAACGCGGCAACCTCACCGTCGGGGTTCGGCTGCCCCACCGGACGGCACAGCGCCTTTTTCGCCAGCAGCATCGCCTGCTCCGCCGTTCCGCCCGCCGCACAGCCGACAATAATCGGCGGACAGGGGTTCCCTCCGGCGCGGGACACCGTTTCGACAATAAACCGCTTCACGCCCTCGCGCCCCTGCGACGGGGTCAGCATGCCAAGCGCGGACATATTCTCCGAGCCGCCGCCCTTCGGGCAGATGGTGATGCGGATATCGGTGCCGGGCACAATCTCAATATGGCAAACCGCGGGCGTGTTATCGCCGCGGTTTACGCGTTCGGTGAGCACATGGTCCTGCGTGCTCTTACGCAGATAACCGTTGCGGTAGCCGCGTGCAACGCCCTCATCCACCGCTTTGCGGAAGTCTCCTCCCACAATGTGAACATCCTGCCCCAGTTCAACAAACAGCACCGCGATGCCGGTGTCCTGACAAATGGGCATCTGCTTTTCCCGGGCAATATCCGCATTTTTCAGAATATCGCCGATAATCTCCCGGCACAGCGGCGAAGCCTCTGCCGCGCGCGCACGCTCCAACGCCGTATAGGTGTCCTCCGGGAGATAATAGTTCGCTTCCATGCACAGCTTTTCAACCGTTTCCGTGATCTGCGATGCAGCGACTTCTCTGATGCTCATAAAACCTTGTTCGCCTTTCCGCCCGCCCGCGCAGGCAATAATGTTTAATTATATCACACTCCGCTCCGTCTGTCACCGTCCGATTACGCAAAATACTGTTGACATTTAATATGTATGCGTTTATACTGAAACATGCGTTACGAAACGCGCGTTACGCAACATTGCCGCAGGAGGAGCCGTCATGCCGCCCAAACCGAAATTCACCAGAGCCGAGATCGTAAATGCCGCTTTTGAGATCACGCGCGAAACCGGCATCGACTCTGTTGCCGCGCGCACGCTCGGCGCAAGGTTGGGCGCAACCACAAGCCCGATTTTTACCTTTTTCAGCAATATGGACGAGCTGAAAAGGGCTGTTTACGATAAGGCAAAGCATGTTTGTCTGGATTATCTTCGCTGCTGTCTGGACTTCACGCCCGCATTCAAGGAATTCGGCCTGCGTTATGTGCGTTTTGCCGTGGAAGAGCCGCATCTTTATCGTCTTCTGTTCGCAAGCCATCCGCTCTACGCCACCCGCGCAGCCGAAATGATGAAAGAATACGCCGAACTGACGGACCAGCTCCTGCCGGATATCCGCACACAGTTCAGCCTGACCGCCGAGGACGCGGCGGAGCTTTTTCAGCACATGCTCACCTATGCTTCCGGCATCATTGTTTCCGTTGCAAACGGCTACTGCGACTTTTCCGAAACCAACCTCGCCCAGCAGCTCGGCACAGCCTGCCTCGGCACGGTGTTTCTTCTGAAGGCCCGCAACGGTGTTTTGGACCCTGCCGCCGCGCGCACCATGGCAAACAGCGCCGGCATTCTCCCCCTGCGCACACAAAAAAATGTCCCCGGCAACACAGTCGGCGGCGACATCATCAGCATCATTAAATAAGCGTTTTTCCTGCCGAAAGCCGCGCAGCGCAGCTGCTTTTGGCGCATTCAATCTGTTCTCCCTTTCATTTGCGGAAACGATGCACGATGCGAGCATACATCGTGTGTCGCTTCCGTTTGTTTTTTCTTGGCAGTACAAAAAGTGACTCCCTGCGCCGCACGGGCGAAGGGAGTTGTTTTTTTGTTCATTCGTCTGCGCCCGGGGGCACTTATTTCGTAAAGGCGCATTCCCAGTTGCCGGAAATTTTCAGGGGTTGGTCGGCTTTCTTTTCGGACACAAAGGCCGTTACAAGCAGTGTGTAGCTGCCGTCGGCAATGTCGTCCAGCCGAACGGTAATCGCAGCCTGCCCGTCAACGACGGTCACCCCCTCTGCCGCGCCGGCTTTCACACACTTGCCGCTTGCGTCCGTAATCCGGTATTCTTCAATCCCCAAGCGTTCGGCATCGCGATACGGCGCCGCCTGCGGTTCGGAAAAAACGGCCTGCACCGTCAAGGTGTCGCCGTTCACGGCAGCGCTCATGCCGATTTCTTCGCTTGCCTGTTCATAAGCCGTTCCTGTAACGGCACCGCGCCCATTGATTATATCCTTGAAAAATCCCTGCAGCACGTCGGTTTGCGCCAATGCGCCCACTGACAGGGACAGGCTGATTGCCAGCGCCGCAAATATAACGGCGGGCTTTTTGAAAAAAGCGGTATTCTTTCGTGTTTTCACAGCGGTTTCCTTTCTTAATTCCGAGATTTGTGTTTTGCAGTTTCTTACGATGCGATGCTTCATTTCCTCAGGCATGGTGATGGCCGCCGCTGCGGCTTTCAGCTTTGTGTAGTCCATGTTACAGATACTCCTCCCGGTAGACTTTTTCCAGCAATCTCCGGCCTTTCTGCAGTCGCATTTTAACGGCCGAGGATGTCCTGTTGATGATTTTTGCAATATCCGCAATCCGGTAATCCTCAAGATAGTAAAGCGTCAGCACGAGCCTGTATTTTTCCGGCAGTGTCGTCAGTGCATCCATGATTCCGCCATCGGACAGATCCCACGGCATTGCCGCAAACGCTTCCTCCCCGGCTTGCGGATGCCGCGCCCGAAACCGCAGCAAATCGCGGCATTGATTGGTTGCAACGCGAATAAGCCACGCCTTTTCATGCTCCCGATCCCGAAATGCCGGTGCTTTCCTGTAAAATTTAATCATCGTTTCCTGAACGGCGTCTTCCGCATCGCTTTCGTTTTTGAGCATCACAACGCATAGTCTGTACAGCATATTGCCGTATGTGTTCATAACGGTTTCAATATCATCAGCCGGCCACGCCGATGTAGTTTCCATTGGCTCAACCTCCCTTCTGCCTATAACACGCTTCATGCTTCTGTCCGGTCAATTTTTTGAGCCGATTTTATCATATTTTCCTTCAAAGGCAGGGCAACAACCATTGCACCCAATACAACATGCTCCGCTTTTATATTATTTGTTGACATCTCAACAACCCTTGACTATAATGTTGAAGTTGAAATTGCAACATGTTTTGGAAGGAGCCGCTGTATGATTGATCGTTTTGAAAGATTTTCCTTTACAATCTCCGAAATTTCGCGCTATTGGCACAAGATCGCCAGCGATGTGATGGAGCAGCACGGACTGAAAGGGCCGCACGCCGTTTATTTCACCACGCTGTATCAGCATCCCGAGGGAGTCACCGCGGTGAAGCTGGCCGAAATCTGCTCGCGCGACAAATCCGACGTTTCCCGCACCGTTTCGCAGCTGGAGCAGCACGGGCTGATTGAAAAATGCACGGAAAACCGGCGCAACTACCGCACCCCGCTGAAGCTGACCGAAGCAGGCAGAGCGCTTGCCGAGCGCATCAACGAAAGCGCAAAGATTGCCGTTGAAAACGGCGGAAAAGGCCTGACCGACGAAGAACGCGCCAATTTTTACAAGGCGCTGGATATGATCTGCGCCAATCTGCGAAAACTCACTACGGAAGGACTCTGACCCCAGCCATGAACATATTTAAAAAAGCATACTGCCGCGCTTTTCAGGCGGCATTTCGCATCGCACTTCCCCTTCTGCCTTACCGCGAACCGGAAATCATCCGTTCCTGCGCAGAAATCGGCAGCGTGGCAGCGCGCAGCGGCATCCGTTCCGCGCTCATCGTAACCGACAGCGGCATTGTAAACGCAGGGCTTGTTGCCCCGCTGGAAGAAGCATTGAAAAGCAGCGGCGTGCACTACGCCGTGTATGACCAAACGCAGCCCAACCCCACCGTGGACAACGTTGCACAGGCGCTGGCAATGTATTACGAACACAGCTGCAGCTGCTTGATCGCCATCGGCGGCGGTTCCTCCATGGACTGCGCGAAAGCCGTAGGCGCAAGAATCGCCTACCCCAAAAAGCAGCTTGGTCAGATGAAAGGCATTTTGCGCGTTTTGCGCCGTCTGCCCACGCTGATCGCCATTCCCACAACCGCGGGCACCGGCAGCGAAACCACGCTTGCCGCCGTCGTAACCGATCCGGAGAAGCAGCACAAATATGCGCTCATGAGCTTCCCACTGATCCCGCACTACGCCGTTTTGGACGCTGCGCTGACCTATTCCCTGCCGCAGCATCTCACCGCCACCACCGGCATGGACGCGCTTACGCACGCCGTGGAAGCCTATATCGGCGGCACCACCACGGCGGAAACCCGGCGCCTTGCACTGGAGGCCACCTCACTCATTTTCCGGAATATCCGCACCGCCTACAGCAACGGCAGCAACCACGAAGCGAGATCCTGCATGCTGCTCGCCGCCTACAAAGCAGGCGTTGCGTTTTCCAAGTCCTATGTCGGCTATATCCATGCCGTGGCGCATTCGCTCAGCGGTCAATACGGCACGCCCCACGGTCTTGCAAACGCCGTGATCATGCCTTACGTCCTGTCCGCTTACGGCACAGCCGCGCACAAAAAGCTCGCTGAGCTGGGCGTTGCCGCCGGCGTATGCGCTGCCGATGAGCCTTACGCCGTGGGCGCTGAAAAATTCATCGCCGCCGTGAAAGCGCTCAACGCAAGCATGAACATCCCGGAAAAGCTCTCGGGCATCCGCCGCGAGGACATTCCCGTTATGTCGCGCCACGCCGAAAAAGAAGGAAATCCGCTCTATCCCGTGCCCAAACTCATGACGCAGGCAGAGCTGGAGCGCTTTTATTACGAAATTGCAGATTGGGGCAGTGAAGCATGACGAGCACCGAAATTCAAACGCTGCTGGAGCAGCAGCGAAGCTATTATAAAACCGGCGCAACCGTTTCTGTTGCGTTTCGTATCGCGCAGCTGAAAAAGCTGTATGCCACCGTAAAAAAATACGAAGCCGAAGTCAACGCCGCGCTGACAGCCGACCTTGGCAAAAGCGATTATGAAGGCTTCATGTGCGAAAGCGGCCTTGTGCTCTCCGAGCTTTCCTACATGATCCGCCATACCAGAAAATTCGCAAAACGTGAAACCGTTTACACACCGTTGGCGCAGTTTGCCTCCCACAGCTACAAAGTTCCCGTGCCTTACGGCAACACGCTCATCATGAGCCCGTGGAACTATCCTTTTCTGCTGACGATTGATCCGCTTGCTGCCGCCATCTCCGCAGGCAACACCGCCATCGTCAAGCCCAGCGCCTATTCCCCCGCCACAAGCAAAATCATAGAAAAGATCCTCACGGAGTGCTTTGCGCCGGAATATGTCGCCGTTGTCACCGGCGGCAGAGCGGAAAACACCGCCCTGCTGGACCAGAAGTTTGACTTTGTGTTCTTCACGGGCAGTCAGGCCGTCGGCAAGGAAGTTCTCCGCCGCACAGCCGAGCATCTCACCCCCGCCGTACTGGAACTGGGCGGCAAAAGCCCCTGCATCGTGGAAGCAAGCGCCAACATCCCGCTGGCCGCAAAGCGAATTGTCTTCGGAAAATATCTCAACTGCGGTCAAACCTGCGTTGCGCCCGACTATGTGCTCTGCGAACGCTCGGTGCACGACGCTTTCGTTGCCGAAGTGAAAAAGCAGATCCGCCTGCAATACGGCGACAACCCGCTTGAAAACAAAAACTACGGAAAAATCATCAACGAAAAGCATTTCAACCGTCTGTGCGGTTTGATCGACAGCAGCAAAACCGTTGTCGGCGGCAATGTCAACGCCGCCACAAATCAGATCGCGCCCACCGTGATGGACCGCGTCACGGAAGACGATGCGGTGATGGGCGAAGAAATCTTCGGCCCCATTCTTCCCATCCTGAGCTACGACAGCTTTGACGAGATGATCGCGCAGCTGAAAGATAAGGATAAGCCCCTGGCGCTTTATCTGTTTTCCGGCAATCGCGAACACATCCGCAAAGTGACCGGTGAGCTGTCCTACGGCGGCGGCTGCGTGAACGACGTTGTCATCCATCTCGCCACCAGTGAAATGGGCTTCGGCGGCGTGGGCGAAAGCGGCATGGGCAGCTATCACGGCAAAGACGGTTTCGACGCTTTCTCGCACCACAAATCCGTTGTGGACAAGAAAACCTGGATCGACCTGCCGATGCGCTATCAGCCCTACACCAGCAAGCTGTATGAAAAGCTGCTGCATATGTTCCTGAAATAACCCGAACCGTCCCCCGCATGTTCCGCTGCACGCATGTTGTTAGGCTGTAAAAATAACTGAAACAAGGATTGGTATTTATGAAAACAAGAATTATTGTAGACTCCAGCTCCGATATCATGCCCGAACTTCGCAGCCGCGTTCATATCGTTCCGCTCACCGTTCGTTTCGGCGACACGGAATATATC
Organism: Oscillospiraceae bacterium; assembly: GCA_015067465.1. Lineage (GTDB taxonomy): Bacteria > Bacillota > Clostridia > Oscillospirales > Oscillospiraceae > SVKR01. The sequence continues at coordinate 6,187 of SVMK01000009.1, read as the reverse complement.
GACGGTGTTACCATCACCCACAAGGATTTCTACGAAAAACTTGTGGAGAGCGACGTTCTCCCCACCACCAGTCAGGCCACTCCCGGCGCATTCGCAGACGAATTCGAAAAGGCAAAGCAGGCCGGCGAAAGCGCCGTTGTGATCACCATTTCCTCCAAGCTTTCCGGCACCTATCAGAGCGCCGTGATCGCCGCGGCGGACTATGACAATGTCTATGTTGTGGACAGTGCCAGTGCCGCGATCGGCAGCGCCGTTCTCGCCGAACTGGCGCTGAAGCTTGCAGACGAGGGTATGGACGCAAAGGCCATTGCCGAGAAGCTGGAAGTCGAGAAAACCAGAGTTGTGATCGTCGCCCTGATCGACACGCTCGAATACCTGAAAAAGGGCGGGCGCATCTCCAAAACGGTTGCATTTGCCGGCGGCGTTCTCAACATCAAGCCCGTCATCTGCGTCACCGACGGCGTGATCGAAATTCTCGGCAAAGCACGCGGTTCCAAAATGGGCAACAACCTGCTGGTGCAGGAAATTGAAAAAGCCGGCGGTGCAGACTTCAGCATGCCCGTTCTGCTCGGCTACACCGGTCTCACAGACGTTTTGCTGCTGAAATACATCGAAGACAGCAAACACCTCTGGGAAAACAACCTCGACGAAATCCGCTACACCACGATCGGCAGCGCCATCGGCACCCATGTGGGCCCCGGCGCCATTGCCGTGGCATTTTTCAAAAACTGACAGCATCCGGGCGGCACCCAAGCAGAAGCTTCGGTGCCGCCCGGATTGAATTATGCCTGTTTCTTTTTCTCCAGCAGCCGCGGCACAAACGCGCCGAGATACATCACAAAAGCGCCCAGCATCACCGCGCCGCTGCCCCCGATGAGCAGGATTGCCGCAAGCTGCGGCATATCCGGAATCAGAACCAGCAGCACACTCACGCCGTAAAACACCGCTGTGTTCACCTTGCCGTACCATTGCGCGCCGCCGATGGCATTTTCCTTTCGCACCAGAAAATACCCAACCGCCGCCACGGTAAGCTCTTTCACCGCAAACAGCGCCGCCAGCGCATACATCAGCGGATAACGCCGCAGCAGACAAATCAGCACACCCAGCTGTGTCAGCTTGTCCGCAAGCGGATCAAGCAGTTTGCCAAAATCCGACACCATGTGCCATTTGCGGGCAATCATCCCATCGAGTATGTCGGTCACGCCGGAAACAACAATCACCAGCGCGGCCACGGGGTAGTTTTTGCGAACACAGTAAAGCCGAATAATCAGCGGAATCAGCCCCAGCCGAACCGCGCTGAGCAAATTGGGTATTGTGAATATCTGTTCTTTTTTGAATCTGAAAATGTCGTGCATCACAAATCTCCTCTGTCGTCGCGCCGCCGGAGCCGCTGCCGTCTTTTTTCGCGGCAGGGCGCGGCGCGAGCGCTGTTGTTTTATTTTGTCTCGTAATGCGCAAACATATCCAAAAACTGTCCTTCGCTTTTTTCCGACGCGATCCGCCCTGCCGTAAACCAGCGCTTCAGCCAGCACGCACACCGCAGCGGCTGCAAAAAAGTCCAGCACGGAGTGCTGCTTGATGAGCACGGTGGAAGCGCAAATCAGCCCTGCCGAAACCACAGCCGCCGCCTTTGCAGCGCGCCCCGCCGCCCGGGTCCGCATCCACGCCGACGCAATCGCGATCGAATACGCGCAGTGGAGCGAGGGGCAAACGCCGGTGTTTGTGTCCACAGCATATATCAGCGCCACCGCCGCGGAAAACACATTGTCGCGCGGAAACGCCCCGGGACGCAGATCCTGCCGGTTCGGAATCAAAACATACACCGCTACGGCCACGATTTGCGTGACGATAATGTATTTCTGCAAATTTTTGAAGCTTTCGATATGATACAGCGCAAAATACACCAGCGCCCACACAATCCACCCGTACCAGAACACATACGGTATCACAAATATTTCGCAAAACGGGATCAGATCGTCCAGCGCGCAATGCACCGTGCGGCACGCCGCAGCCGGAATCAGATTTTCCGTCAGAATATACGCCGCAATATAAAACAGCCAGCCCCCCAACAGCTTCAGATGCGAAAAGCGCGGCTGATTCAGGCGCGACAGGCGAAATTCCCTGTAATCCACTACCGGTTTTTTCATAACTGCACAGTTTCCTCATGCTTTTGCGTGTCTTCCGTCGGAGAAGCTGCGGCGCGGCAGGTTCCCCGCGGGTTGCTTCCATCATACCCCGCACCGCCGCCGAAATGCTGTCAAATTCCGCCGCAGACGCTGCCTCCGCACGCAAAAAGCTCCTCTGAAACGTTTGGTTTCAGAGGAGCTTTTCTTATGATTTGTTATAGCGCCCGGGATGATGCATTCTTTGCTTCGGCAAGATATCCGCCCAGAAGATACCCGAAGGTCAAAGCGGTTCCGTGGCTGTTGCCGGGAATCAGCATGGGATAATCCACACCGTAGCGCCCACCGGCGGCATTGCCGATTGCATACAGGCCGGCTATCTGATCGGAGTTTTCATCCAGCACATGCATTCCCGCATCCACGCGCAGGCCGCCCACCACAGCCAAAACCGCCGGGCCGAATTTCAGGGCATAATAGGGCGGTTTGTCAATGTCGATGAGCAGTTCGGAACGCTTTCCGAAGTCTTCATCCCGCCCGGAGGCCACCATGGCCCGATAGCGCTGCACGGCGGCTTCAAAGTCCCAGGCAGGCACGCCCATTTTCTCTGCAAGCTCTTTAAGGCTGTCCGCGCAAACAACGGTTCCCGCCCGGAGGCCACGTTCCAGCATGCCGCTGAATTTTTCGGTCGGAAACTCGCAGTCGTCCGGGCCGTGGTCAATATCCCAGAAAATACCGCCGCCGTAGGGCAGCGTCGCCGGCACCTTTTCCGGCCACGCGGAATCGATGATCGACCACGCATAGCTCTCGCCCCGGCTCAAAAGCAGGTTGCACTTGCCCTGAATATAGTTGTCCTCGTTCATAAATCTCCGCCCCTTTCTGTCCACAAAAAGGAAACAGAAATTCGCAAAGAAATACGCCTGCGGATGGAGCATCAGCGGAAACGGACCGTTTTCAAGCACACCGCCTGCCCAAAGTCCGAGCCGGTGTCCGTCGCCCGTATTGCAGCCTGCGGGAGAATAAATTTTCGGGCAGCGGTTTGCAAGGGGGGCGAGATCTGCGCACATTTCGTCGTTGCCGCCGATATCACCCGTGGCAATCACCACGCCCGTTGCGCTTTTGACCGAAACATACCCCTCCGCGGTTTTTCCCACTGCGCCAACCACGCGCCCGTTCTCCTGCAGCAGGCTGCAGGCAGAACAGTTGAACATAAACTCCGCGCCCAGTTTGAGTGCCTCGCAGTACATGGCGTAAACCGCATCCGCTGCGCCGGGGCGCAATCCCTTTTTCGCCATCGGGCCGTCAAAAAGCCGGTGAGAGCCGAAATTCTCCCGGTAGGTTTCGCCTTTGTAAATGCACGCCTGCAGTTCCGGTCGGGCGCCGTATTCCGGCGCGGTAACAATATCCAGCAGCCAGTCCATCGCTTCGGGGCTTTTGTTGAAATATAGCCATACCAGCTGCTCATCGCAGCGGTTTCCGCAGCGCTTGATCCATTCGCGCACCATGGCGGGAATGTCGTTTTCATAGCCCAGAGATTTCATATACGCCGAGCCGGAAACGCCGATGTTTCCGCCGCGTGCGGACCATTTGGCGTTTTTTTCCATCACCGCAACTTTCAGGCCCTTCTGCGCTGCGCGCAGGGCGCAGGCCATGCCGGATATGCCGGCGCCGAGGATGAGCACATCGCATTTGCTGCGGGATACGATTTCAGTTTCCGCAATCGGCCCGGGCTTTTCCGCCCAGTCGCCCCAGCGGGGATCCATATTGGACATAGCTTCGTCCTCCTTGCTTATATGCTCAAAGCCGCATCAAAGCCCTCGCGGATGGCGTCGCCGATCATGCGCGGTGCGCGGCAGTCGCCGATGATATAAACTTCCGTTTCGGGGATGCAGCGGCACAGGGCTTCCACCGTGTCGCTTCTTCGCTGAAGTCCGCACGCCATCAAAACGGTGTCGCAGGCAATTTTTTCGGTTTCGCCGCTTTCAACATTTTCGCACACAACATGATCTTCGTATATTGCCAGCAGCTTTCTTCCGGTTTTCACGCTGCCGCCTGCATTTTCAATGATGCCGCAAAGTTCCGCATCGGCGCGGACAACACCTCGCGGCAGCTTCGGGTTCATTTCCAGCACCGTCACCCGCTTGCCTTTCGCCGCAAGCGCCGCCGCGCCCTCAATCCCCACAGAGCCGCCGCCGATCACGGCAACCGCATCGCCGACTTCGCATCTGCCCATATCCGCATCGCCGCACCAGTGAACATGCGGCAGTTCCGCCCCCTGCACCGGAGGAATCACCGGACGGGCACCAACGGCAATCACCATCGCGTCCGGCGCAATCTGCGCCACAAGCTCCGGGGTAACTTCGGTGTTCGTGCGTATTTCGGCGCCGCAGGCGAGAAACTCGCGTATCATCCAGTCGCGGAAACGGGGCAGATCCGTTTTGAGGTGCATGGCAGCGGCAGTGACGAGGTTGCCGCCGACACACTCGGCGCTTTCGCATACGATCACCTCATGGCCGCGCTCCCTTGCCGTCATGGCAGCCTGCATTCCGCCGGGTCCCGCCCCCACCACAAGAACTTTCTTCCGGTTGCGGGCAAGCGGCACTTCGCCGTGGTCCAGCTCAAGTTCGCGTCCCAGTTTGGGATTCACAGCGCAGGCAACCGTTTTTGTTTCGCGCACTCTTCTGCCGCAGAAATTGCAGCGGATGCAGGGGCGAACTTCCTCTGCGCGGTTGAATGCGTATTTTCTCGGCATCTCGGGGTCCGCCATCAGGCCGCGTGCCATCAGCACAAAGTCCGCCCAGCCCTCGCTCAGGATTTTTTCCGCATCGTCCAGATTGGCAATGCCCGCCACAGCGCTGACTTTGCTGCGAAGGATTTTTTTCAACTCCGCGGCATAGCCCACATTCACCATCTTCCCCATAAACATATGGGGCGACCAGTATTTGAAATAGTTGATATCCGTATGCATACCCGCCGACACATTGACGATATCAAACATACCGTCCATCATCTGCAGATACTGTTTGGTCTCCTCAAAATGCATTCCGTCGGGGTGCATCTCATCGGCGGAAATGCGCATTTCTATCACGAAGTCCTCGCCGCATTTTTCCCGGATTCCGCTGAGAATCTCCATACAGAAGCGGGCGCGGTTTTCCAGACTGCCGCCGTATTCATCCCGGCGATGGTTATACAGCGGACTGGAAAACTGCCCGATCAGGTTGGTGTGGCCTGCATGCAGGAAGCACGAGCGCATTCCCGCCCGCTTGCAGCGAAATGCAGCGTCTATATACTGCTGCTGCACCTGCTTGATCTGCGCTGTGCTCATTGCCTCTGCCGGCACCGCCGGACGGCCTTTCGCCGCAGCACGCATCAGCTCATTGGGCATCATCTGCGCGCTCGGCCCCAGCCCCGGAACATGGTTGAGATCCCAACTGGAGTCCAGCCCTGCGTGGTTGATCTCGCACTGTCCCACCACGCCGTATTGCTCAAACATGTCCACCATCCGGGCAAGACCGGGAATATAGTGGTCATTATCCAGCGCCACCTGTCGCGGTTCATCCTGAAAATTGACAATATCCACCGTGCAGTTTCCAAGCGTGATTGCGCCCACGCCGCCGCGGGCGATGGGGCGGAAATATTCAATATGCTCCGTGGTGATAAAGCCCATGGGATCCGTGAATTTCGGCGATGTGGGCGCCATGCCGATCCTGTTTTTATATTTCACGCCGCGGATCTCCGCCGGGGCAAACACATGCACATACTTGCTTCCCATTGTCGCTGTATCCTTTCCGTGTTTCTTCCTCTCTAAAGCTATATGAATAGCGTTTTTCGATATATTTTCTATGCTTTTTGTTGCTAAAATCTGCATATTTTCATTGGTTTTATATGGTCTATTTTTATTTGCATCATTGCTTGGCACCGTTTTGGCACCGGGATGCATCTCTTAACCAAACTGAAATTTCACAGTGATTTCCCATTCATAACTTAGAAAGTTCTTGGTAGATTCATGTAATGCGTGCTTTTTCTTTCCTATCATATATTACCCAGATAATAACTGCAGCCATAAA
>SVMK01000076.1 GCA_015067465.1 Oscillospiraceae bacterium | reverse complement strand
GCTGCCCGGCCGCTTTGACCTGGAGTATGTTACCAGCGAGGGCGAGAAGGAAACGCCCGTGATGATCCACCGCGTTGTGTTTGGCTCAATCGAACGCTTTATCGGCATCATCACCGAGCATTTTGCCGGTGCGTTCCCCACCTGGCTCAGCCCCGTGCAGGTGAAGATCCTCACCGTTACCGACCGCGTGAACGACTATGCCGCCGACGTGGCAAAGCTGCTTGATGCCGCAGGTGTGCGCGTTGAGATCGACGAGCGCAATGAAAAAATCGGCAAGAAAATCCGCGAAGCAACGCTGGAGAAAACGCCCTATATGCTCGTGCTGGGCGACCGCGATCTGGAAAACAAGACCGTTTCCGTTCGCACCCGCAGCGGCGAGGACAAGGGCGCAATGTCGATCGACGACTTCGTGTTTGACATTTGCGAGGAGATCCGCACCCGCGCAAAGTAATATTGGAGAAAACTGTGCCGGACAGCAACGCAAAAAAATGCTGTCCGGCCGCGCATGATGCAAATTGTTGACAAGCGGATGATATAACATTGGCATCATATTCTACTTATTCGAGGTAATCTGTCTATGAAACGAATCCTTGCACTGGTGCTTGCGCTGATGCTGCTGGCAACGGCTGCCGCCTGCACGCGCAGAGAGGAAAAGCCCGTGGCGACCGAAACGCCGCAGGCCACCCCCGTGCCGACTCCCGAACCCACCCCCGAACCCACGCCGGAGCCTACCCCCACGCCCACGCCGGAACCCACCCCGGAGCCGGAACCCGAATTCCGCAACTTCTTTAACGGCGCTGCGCTCGAAGAGCCCTGCTACGATCGTCCTTTTGCCGTGATGATCAACAACCTGCAGCAGGCGCAGCCACAGTGCGGCATTGCGGCGGCGGACATCATCTACGAAGTGCTGGCTGAGGGCGGCGTTACGCGCATGATGGCGATCTATTCCGATATCCGCAGCGCGGAACACTTGGGCAGCATCCGCAGCATTCGACCGTACTATATCGACATTTCTCTCGCTTACGGCGCGGTTACCTGCCATGCCGGCGGAAGCGAGGATGCTTACAGCCGCATTCGCAACGACAAGATCGAAAATATCGACGGCGTTCGCGGCAGCTATCCTGTCACGGTTTTTTACCGCGACCAGGAACGCAAGTATTCCGGCTATGCCATTGAGCACACGCTGTTTGCCGAGGGTGAGGACTTCTATACCTGCGCTGAAAAGCTCGGCTATGCGCTGACCGTTGCCGAGGACTACGATACCGGACTGCGCTTTGTCCGCGACGCAACGCCGGAGGACGGAGAGAGCGCGGGAAAGATTTCCATTGCGTTCAACAGCGGCAAGTCCACCTCGCTGGAATACCATGAGGACACCGGACTTTACACCGCTGCACAGTACGGCGGTGCCTACAAGGACGGCAACACCAAGCAGGCGGTTACATTCCGCAATGTGATCACCATTTCTGCCCCCCATAAAGTTCTGGACAATTACGGCAGACTGAAGATCGACCTTGTCGGCGGTGGCGAAGGCTACTACGCCTGCGGCGGCAAGTATGTTCCGATCACTTGGCAGCGCGACACGCTGGCCGATTGTTTCCACTATTACCTGGCCGACGGCACAGAGCTGTCTGTCAGCGAGGGAACAACCTATATCGGCGTTTTGTCCGAGGGACAGAGTGTGATCGAATTCACCTGAAACTAACCGACATAAAAAAGCAGCTTCCCCGCGGGGAAGCTGCTTTTTTATGTAGCAAACTCAGTGCTTTGCGCAGACGTATGATTCCGCGTGGGAGTTGAGAAACTCCCGCAGCGTGCGCTGGCAGGCCTCGCGCGCGAAAATGTAGCTGGTGCCGTGACCGGCTTCGGGCACGGTGAGCAGCTGCTTTTCCGAGGCGCAGGCGGCATAGTTTTCAACCGTGAAGCGAACGGGAACATACGTGTCGCGCTCGCCGTGGATAAACAAAACGGGGATGGCGGTGCGCTGCAGAGCTTCAACAGTGGAGCCGGCTTTGAAATCAAAGTCGGCAAACAGCTTTGCAAAAAGCTGCATGATGTCCAGCAACGGATGCACGGGCAGATGGATGCGCGTTTTGAGCAGATGCAAAAACTGTGCATGGGCGCTGGTGAAGCCACAGTCGGCAATCACGCATTTCACATTTGGCGGCAGTTCGGTTCCGAGCGACATGAGAACGGAGGCGCTGCCCATCGAGATTCCGTCGAGCACGATGTTGTGGTCGGGGCCGAAGCGGTCGGCGAGGTAGAGCGCCCAGTCGCACACGTCGAAGCGCTCTTTCACGCCGAACGTGATGTATTTGCCTTCGCTTTCGCCGTGCGCACGCTGACACACCGCGAGAATATTCCACCCGAGAGAATGGTAAAACGGACACACGATGCCGAAATCCGACATGGGATTGCTGCGGTAGCCGTGGACGAGCAGCAGCGTGCCTTTTGCGTTATCCGCCGGAAGAAAATAGCCCGTGAGCTTCAGCTTGTCGCGCGAGCGGATGCAGACGGTTTCGGGCGATTGCTCGCGAAACCACTGCGCGCCGCGCTCCAGTTCGGGAAGAAACTGCTGCAGGTAGGCGCTTTGGTAGCCGGGTTTTGGCGGTCTGCGCACGATGGCGACGTAAAATGCGGCGTAGCCGCCGGCAAGCAGTGCCAGCACGATGACAAGCAAAATCAATAGAAACAGCGTCATTTGATAGCCTCCGGTAAATCATTATAATAGTATGCAACGAGCAGATCGACGCATTTTCCGTAGGTTTGCAATCCGAGCGTCTGGCCGTGACTTTCGAGAAACTTTGTGTAAACATTGTCCGCCGCTGAGCCGACCGGCGTTTCAAACTGCGCCCAGTAGGCACTGTTTTGCGCAAGATCGGCGCGCACGCCGTCGGACAGGCGGGTGTAGTTTTCCGCCCATGCATCGTAATCGGCTTTGTAAAGCGCATTTCCGAGATAGATGTATGCCATCAGACTGCCCGAATAGGCATAAACGGCGTCGCCGCTTTCCAGACAGGAGAGCACGGCGGCAAAGTTTGCTTCGTCCTCCTCTGCAACGCCGCGCTGGTGGGCAAGTTCGTGGGCAACGGTCGCGGGGATGAGCGCGGCGGGGGCGTCAACGTTGATGTTTGCCTCGCCGGTGAAGGGTGAGAAAAAACCGGTAAAGTTCAGGTAACTCATCAGCCGGGAGAAGGTCATGGGCTTTGCATGCAGTGCATCCCCGGAAAGGCAGGAAAACTGCGGGGCAACGGAATCATACAGCTGCGGCGCACGGTCAAAAACCGCGTCGATATCCTCGCAGAATTCTCCGGCCTCGTTGCGGCAAACCTGCACGCTGTAGCCGTTGACAAGGTCGGTGAAGTATCTTGTGACGGCGGTGAGCTGCTCTGCGCTGACGGGCGCACCGTAAATGCCGCTTTGCTGCTCAAAGTCCGAGGCATAATAGTAAACGCCCCAAAGCATGCAAAAGCCGCCGTAAATCAGGGAAAACGCCGTCAGAACGGTCAGCACAAAGCGGTAAAATCGCGCGCCACGGTCCGTCCTTTTGATAAAACAGATCACAGAAAAAATTATGTAAACCAATCCCGCGACCACTGCGACGGCAATCAGAGCTTCGGCTGCGGAAAACGGAAATCGGTCAAACAGTCTGCCGACAAAGCGGTGGAACGGACGAACGACGCGATCGGAAACAGACTGCATCAGCGCGGTGTTGCCGCGCAGGATGAAGTAAGCCGCGATCACAAGCGCACCGAGCAGAAACAGACAGTGGCGCACGGGACAAAGCGCAAACAGGCGGCGCAGGGAAAAACGTCTTTTTGATTTTATAATAGTATTATTCATATAAACATTATATAACCGACACGAAAAAAGTGCAATCCTGTTCCGAAAGGAGCATTTTGGAGAAAGCGGGAGATAGTGGCAGTATAGTTTTGCGTGCCGAAACAGATAATAGGGATGCAAGATCAATGAATTTTGGAGGAGAAACAATGAAAAGAGCCATGGTATATATTCTCGCTATGACGATGGTGTTTACCGTCATGCTTTCCGGCTGCGGCGAAAACAGAACCAACGAACCCGCCACAACGCCGACCGAGAAACCCGAAATGACCATTGTGCCCGAAAACATGATGCCCGATACGGAAGACGGCGCGGTTAAGGACCGCGACGGCGTGATCACCGGCTCGGACACCGGCAACAGCGTTCTCGATCCGGAGCAGCGCCCCGCAGCATATAACGATATGACCGGTGGCACTGCCGAGGCGAACGGCAAAGTTGTGGCAGGCGGCAGCAACGTCACCGGCGGAATGAAGGGCTGATTGAAGCGAAAAGCAGCAGGAGCGAAAGTTCCTGTTGCTTTTTTATTTTGCGGAGCGTAAAATTACAAGAAAAATGTCGGAGGTTCGATATGAGCTATATTCCCACGCCGGAGCAGGCGCTTGCGCTGACTTCGGAATATAATAAGGAAGCGTTCCATCTTGAGCACGCAAAAACGGTTGGAAAGGTGATGGCGTATTTTGCCGCACAGTACGACCCGGAAAATGTCGATTTCTGGCATGCCGTCGGTCTGCTTCACGATATCGACTTTGAGCAGTGGCCGGAGCAGCATTGTGTGAAAGCGCAGTCGCTGCTGAAAGAACTGGATATTGACGCGGAAATGATTCACGCGGTCATCTCTCACGGTTACGGCATCTGCATCGATGTGGCGCCGGAGAAGTATATGGAGAAGGTTTTGTTTGCGGTTGACGAGCTTACCGGCCTGATCGGTGCGGCGGCACTGATGCGTCCGACCGGGTTTGAAGGTATGGAAGCATCTTCCGTGAAGAAAAAGTTCAAGGACAAAAAATTTGCTGCAGGCTGCTCCCGTGACGTGATTGCGCGTGGTGCCGAAATGCTTGAGATGGATCTGAACGATCTGTTTGCAAAAACGCTCGAAGCGATGAAAGCCTGAGCAAACGTCCGCGCGGGTCCCGATGCAGAGAGCCGGGAATTGCGATGGTTATATTGTGGCCAAAGCCCGAAAATGTCCAATATGTAGTGTGTAAAAAAAAGAAGAAAAAAGTTTTGAAAAAAGTGTTGACAAAAGGGAACCGGCGTGCTATATTAACAAAGCTGTCGCCAATCGGAGCGCGCGAGCGGGCCGAACGGAACGGCGGTGTACCTTGAAAATTAAACATTGTAAGACATGACTTTTAATGGTCATGGAAGCTTAAGCAAAACTTAAGCACCAGCAAGAAAAGGGCTTTTGAGACACGAAAGTGTCGAAAAGATTTTTTTGAGATTTTGAAGCTAAGATTTAGTTTCAATAAATCGATTTTAACAGCCGAAAGGCTGCTAAGATACAATTTATTGAGAGTTTGATCCTGGCTCAGGACAAACGCTGGCGGCGTGCCTAACACATGCAAGTCGAACGAAGCACTGTGGAAAGAGACTTCGGTCAATTGAAACTTTGACTTAGTGGCGGACGGGTGAGTAATGCATGAGCAACCTGCCCTGGAGAGGGGGACAACAGCTGGAAACGGCTGCTAATACCGCATGAAGTTATCGGGAGGCATCTTCTGGTAACCAAAGATTTATCGCTCTGGGATGGGCTCATGTCTGATTAGATAGTTGGCGGGGTAACGGCCCACCAAGTCTGCGATCAGTAGCCGGACTGAGAGGTTGAACGGCCACATTGGGACTGAGATACGGCCCAGACTCCTACGGGAGGCAGCAGTGGGGAATATTGGGCAATGGGCGCAAGCCTGACCCAGCAACGCCGCGTGAAGGAAGAAGGCTTTCGGGTTGTAAACTTCTTTTATCAGGGACGAAGAA
>SVMK01000075.1 GCA_015067465.1 Oscillospiraceae bacterium | reverse complement strand
TCGTCAAACAGGCGGTGCATGCCGGTGTTCAGGCAGACGATCTTGCCTTCCAGGTCAGCCTGGTTGATGCCGTACTTCTCGCAGGCTTCATCCAGATGCTTGTCGGTGATCAGGCCCCAGGGCTCGATGTCGATCTTCAGAACAACAGCCTGGCCGGTGTAAGCGTCGATGGGCATCTCGTCGGAATAGCGGGCGCGGCGGCCGTCAAATTCGTATTCCATAACATGACGCGGCGCGTCGCAGTGGGTGCCGGTGTGCATGGTGCACTTGATGGACTGGGTCAGAACGCCGCCCTTCGCCATGGAGTGCGCGCCCACGATCTCGGGCTTGTCAAAATACGGCCAGCGGGGAATTTCCGCGCCGAACGGATGTGTCAGGTCAACAAATACTATTTTACCCATGATAGTTCCTCCCGATTTCGGTTTGATTATTTTCCGTAGAGCATGCGGATCAGATATTCGTTCAGTTCCGCATTCTGCTGTTCAATTTCTTCCGGGGTCCACTTCATAAAGCCTTCCCCGCTCTTGAAGCCCATTTTGCCTTCCTCGCGCATTTTTGCAAGCAGCGGAGACGGCTCGTGGCTGTCCTCAAGGAAGGGCAGAATGTAGCTGTGGATATTCCAGGTCAGTTCCGTGCCCACCATGTCGGAATTGGTCAGCGGGGCCAACTGCGGCAAACGCAAACCGAAGCTGTATTTCACAGCCTTGTCAACAGTTTCCGCATCGGCAATGCCGTTTTCAACGATGGAGATCGCCTCGCGCCACAGCGCGTGCTGCATGCGGTTTGCAATGAAGCCGGGAACGTCCTTTTTGCAGAGCACCGGTTCCTTGCCCACGCCCTTGAGCACTTCCATCACGGTCTGTGCCGTTTCGTCGCTGGTGGCGTCGGACTTGACAACCTCAACCAGCGGGATCAGGTGGCCGGGATTCCAAAAATGCGTGCCCACAAATCTCTCGCGGTATTTCAGTTCCGCGCTGATCTCCGACGGACTCATCACGGAAGTGTTTGTGCAGAAAATCGTGTCCGGACGGCAGCGCGCTTCCAGCTTTGCAAAGGTTTCGCGCTTGATCTGCATGTCCTCAAACACGGCCTCCACAACGAAGTCCGCGCCAGCGATCAGTTCGCTGTCCAGATCCGTAGTGAACGAGATGCGGGAAAGGCGCTGTTCCAGTTCCTGCTCCGTCATCACACCCTTTTCCAGCAGCTGGGCACAGTTTTTGCGGATGCCGCCGTAAACATCGGTCTGATAAAGGTCATAAACCGCAACCCGGTACGCGGGATTGGCTGCAAAGACAAGCGCAATATTCTTGCCCATCATGCCGCCGCCGGCGATCAGGATATTCTGAATTGTCATATCGTTTCGCTCCCCTGTTTTTCGCTGCGGACTCAAACCACCAGATATCCGCCGGAGCAGTCGCAGTTTGCACCGGTGATGAAATTGGATGCATCAGAGGACAAAAACAGCGCATAGCCGACAAAATCGGCAGGCTCCGCCAGACGTCCGATGGGCTCACGGGCGAGGAAGTTTTTGTAAACCGCGGACTCGGGATCAAACATCCACTCCGTCAGTTCGCTGCGGAACACGGTCGGGCAGATGGAGTTTACATTGATGCCGTATTTAGCGGTGAGGTCGCACGCAAGGCAGTTCACCATCAGGTCTGCGCCGCCCTTGGAGGTGCAGTAGCCCGTGTAGCCCGCCATGCCGCGCTTCGAGCGCTGGCTGGTGACAACAACCATCTTGCCGCCCTTGCCCTGCTTCACCATCTGCTCGGCAACATACTTCGTGACGATATAAACGCTCTTGCAGTCCGCGTCCATGATCTTCTGCCAATCCTCAACGGACTGGTCCAACACGTTGGCAACCTTGTTCACGCCATGGCAAACCGCAAGAATATTCACTTCGCCGAATTTTTCAACGCAGGCCGCGATAACAGCCTTCACGTCCTCTTCCTTCGCGGGATCACCCACAGCATAGCCGCAGTCGATGCCCTCGGCCTTGAATTCTTCTTCCAGCGCCTTGAGCTTGGCTTCGTTGCGTCCGGTCATAAACACCTTGGCGCCGGCATAGCCGTAGCCCTTCGCCAGCACGCAGCCCAGCGCGCCGGTTGCACCGGTGATAAGAGCAACCTTGTTCTCCACGGAGAACATGTTGTTTACAAAGCTTTTTTCAACAGGTACCATTTCCGTGCCTCCTTTTATTTCGCTTCGGGATAGTTGATGATAACCAGCATCTTTGCGGGCTTATCCGACTCGTTTTTCAGGCCGCGGCCTTCATTGGGCGGGAAGCTGATGGACTCCATGGGGCCCATCACACACTTGTTTCCGTCCTTGTCGGTAACGGTCATCTCTCCTTCAAGGATGAAGTAAACCTTCTCAAGGGGGTTGTCGTCATATGCCCAGTCCGCGCCGCCGCCCGGTTCAAACTCGGAAATACCGATCCAGAATTTTTCTGCGCCGGTTTCATCCTTGCCGTGGTAGCGCTTGCAGGTAACGCCGAAATGGCCTGCGGGGAAATAGGGTTCCAGATCCTTATAGCTGCGTTTAATCATTGTATACTTCCTTTCTGCCGAAGCATTATGATATGGTTCGCCGAATGCGGATATGATTACTTCTCAAATTCCTCGTGGAATTCCGCGTAAACCTGCGGCAGGATCGCTGCCAGATGCGTAAACTCCTTGATGTTGTGCATCAGCAGGCTCTTAACAGGTGCCAGAGGCATCTTTACGCCGTCGGGCAGGAATTTCACAGGTTTGCCGTCGATGACATGGTAGCCCATCCAGAAGCGGCTGCGCAGTTCGCATCCGCCCTCCACGGGACGCAGGAAGTGGCACATGATGGTCGGGCTCTTTTCGTTGCCTGCGCACACGATGGTGCCGTCAAAATTCTTCAGCTTCTCGGGATCAAAGCCGATGTCGGCGGGATTGCGGAAGTTGATGAAGATATTCTGCGGGCCGTTGCCAACGTCCTCAACAATGTCGTGGGTGGTGTCCCAGTAGCGTTCTTTCATGCTCAGGGACTTATCCATCGCTCTGTCCATATTCATGGTCTTCGCGGAATAGTGCTGATGATGGTTCCAGATGCGGTAGCGCATGGGATCCACGCCGTGCCATGCAAACCAGAAGTCAAACATCTCGGGCGTTACGCCGGGCATGAAGGTCAGGTTTGCGAGCATTGCACCGCCATCGGGCAGATTGCAGTAGCCAAGCTCAAGGGGGAGATATCCCGGGTCAAAGAGCTTGTTCATATCGTGCGGCAGCATGCCGAGCGAGGGATCCGCGGGCAGCTGAACGTCAGCGTAGCGCTTGGGATCGGCTTCCACCATCTCCATCTGGAAATATTTATACAGCGGGCCTGCCTTGTCCTCTTCCGTGACGGGCACGGTGGGGATCACGCTGCTGTCGGGCTTGACGGGCCACTGCTCCACGGGAACGTTCACCGTGGTAAACTCCATCTCGCCGTCCTTGTTCTGAACGTCGATCCACTTCAGCCAGTTGACATCGTCGCGCGCAGGATAATCCTCGCGCAGGAACCATCCGCGCGACTCTTTGCGCATGGCAGATGCGCGGTAGTGCAGCTCGGCCGAGAGCACCATGGCCTCCGCCTCGTGGCAGTTGAGCAATTCGTGGTAATCGTTGGCTTTCAGCGTTTTTGCAAGCTCTTTCGCCTTCATAACAATTGCCAGCGCCTTTTCGATGCGCTCGGCCGTCATGACGACGGAATATTCGGAAGGTGCCATCGCGCTTTGCACAATGTCGATCACGTCTTCTGCGCTGCAGCCTTCTGCGCGCTCAAGCGGTGCAAACAAACGCTCGACGCATTCCGCGACCTGCTCTTCGCGCACTTCGGGTGCGGGGCCGGGCATACGGCGCGGCGCATTGCCGATGGAATCGCCCGCCACAACAGCCGCAAACACGGCGTTGAGGATGCCGGAGCCGCGGTTGCGTCCCGGAGGTGCGGGAACTGCGCCGGCAGCGGCGGAGCCGCAGTAGCTGCAGTCGCCGATGGCGTACAGGCCGGGCATGGTGGTGCGCATCTCAAGGTCCGTGCGAATGGGGGACTGTTCGCCCACCAGCATCGGGCAAACTTCCATATCGGTGTCCACCTCGGCAGCGCTTGCCGTGTTCAGCTCGCGGAACTTCTTGCCGTAGGGACGGCCCCACAGACGCTCCTCGTTCACACGGTGCATGCCTTCGGGGTATTCCAGATGCACAGGGCCGTTGCCCGCGAGCATCTGCTTATACCATTCCTGAATGGCGTTGGAGTTGATGTCGGTTTCGCGGTGATCGCGGAAATTGGGCGTGATAAACTCGCCCTTGGCGTTATACATATTATTCTCGCCGAACACAACCTCGTTGTGACTCTTCACACGCATGAGCTGGGCAAAGTTGCCGAACTCCACATTGCGGAGCTTTGCGCCCGCGCGGTAAGCCGCCGCAATACCGTCGCCGCGTCCGCTGGACCACATGGAAGCCAGACGGTAGTTCTGGCTGCCGGTGGCAAGCACTACGGTGTTTGCGGAAATGACATAAACGGTGCCGTCAAGGATGCTGTAAGCCAGTGCACCGGCAACTTTGCCGTTGTCGGTCAGGATATCGGACATTGTGGTTTTGTCCATAAAGCGCACGCCCAGCTTTTCGGCATGGCGACGGATACGCAGGCAGATGTCGAGGTCAACGCTGATCATCGCGGTCATCGGGCCGGTGGGACGGACATGGAAGCTGCCGTCCTCTTCCAGCGGAACGTTCACACCCCACTCAATCAGCTTGTCGAGCAGCATGGTGTTCATCTCAACATATTTGAGCATCATCTCCTGGTTGCCCAGGAAGCAGCCGATCTCATTGACATGGAATTTCAGGAACTCTTCCGGCTTCACGCGCTTGGGGTCAAAATACTGAAGAACGCCGCCGCCGCGGTTGGCCTTGCCGGAGTAGCCCGCAGTCTGCTTTTCGATGACGAGCACATCGGCATCGGGCAGCTTTTCTTTCACGGCAGCTGCACAGGAAAGACCGCCGACGCCGCCGCCAACGATCAGCACATCACAACGCAAATCTTTTCTTTCCATCTTTTTCCCCTCCGATCAGTTGTACTGCGCAAAGTTCTGGCGCATGTGTTCGCTTGTGTAGTCGGGAATAACCTTGATGGCCCCCTTTGCGCAAACCGCTTCGCAGTAGAAGCAATGCTCACAATCGGAAACATACTTGAACACGGGTCTCTTCTTCTCTTCATCCCAGCGGATCACGTCCACAAAGCAAGCTTTGTAACACAGCTTGCAGCCGACGCATTTTTCCGGATCGTATTCGATCTTGTGATTTGTGCGAATCATAACAACTGTCCCTCCGTTATCCGTTGTATTTGTTAGCTTGTTTATCTCGCTCGAGGCTTCGGCACGCGCCGGTTTTTTGGTTCATGTGCACAGCACACGCCAAGAAACTCCGCCTCTATTTTGACAATTATATCATATACCAAATTATTTGCAATTTGAAGCCCTTAAATTATTTCATGGGTATCACAATAACTGACACCCTTTCGGTTCCGCCGGATGAAACGAAACCGGACACCCTCCCCAACACAAACACCCCTCTGCTTTCCCCGGTTTATTCCAACGTCAGAACGCTGTTTTGCTTGATACGTCAGGTTTTTTTGTCTTTTACACAGCAAACGCCGCACAGAGCAACGGGCTGCGCATCGTCATCCTCCCGGCAATCAACGCAGCACACCGATGAAAGCGCAGCGTTACATCAAGCGCAGTTTTTTGCACGCACGCCACAGATTTTTAACATCCGCTCACAGCAAATCCCCCGGCTTCGCTGTGGCGAAACCGGGGGATCTGTGTTTTTTCTTCCTCCCCTGCGGGGGTGAATCAGTCTTCCAGCGCGCGCCGCAGCTTCTCCAACGCTTTTTTCTCAATTCGCGATACATAGCGCCCCGCTTATTGTAAACGATTGCCCTTAAGAAATCGCTTCCAGCTCCCGGAAGCGGAATTTGATGATGATTTGTTTGTCCTCGGT
>SVMK01000074.1 GCA_015067465.1 Oscillospiraceae bacterium | reverse complement strand
GCATGAGCCGCGCGCGGGCGGGGACGGGTACGACGGCGAAATATTTGCCGTGTGCAGCCGCAGCGCCGCGGGGCGCATGCTCCTCCGGCGCGGCCGCTTTCTGTTCCGGCGGCTGCGGGGACGCGCTGCTGTTTGCGCTCAAGCTGCCGGCGCTTGCAATCAGACCGTGGATTGCGGTTTGCTTTTTGGGTTATCTGCTGGCCGTCATCAACAATAAGAAGAACGTTACATACTGGTATGTTTACGCAGCGGTTATTTTCAATGCCTGCGGCACGGTGTTTTTGTTCATCGGCGCATTTCTTGGCAAGGTGTTCGCGGTGGTCAACGGGGAATATCTGCCCGGGGCGTGGTATATGCTCAGCCGCTACTGCGCCGTTGCCACGATGGCGTATATTGCGATCATTGCGCTGCGCTGCCGGAAGATTCTCGGCCTGCATGACATGCTTGCTGTGGTTTTCTATCTGCTGATTCCGGCCCTTGCAATGGTTCCGGAGGACTTTTTTCCGGGCTTCTTCCCTTCGTATGTTGCCGTTGCGCTGGCGCTTGTGGTGATTTATGTTGCGATACAAGCGCGCGAGATGAATGCCGGCTGCGAAAAAGCGCAGAGCGTGCACGAAGATTCAAATGTTGACGCGCTTACGGGGCTGATGAACCGGCGCGCGTATGACGAAAAGCTTTTGAGCACCCGTGCGGTGAAGTATGTCGGCGTTGTGTTTGCCGACCTGAACGGACTGAAGTTTGTCAACGAGCATTTCGGACATCCGGCCGGGGACGAACTGCTTGTTTCGTTTGCGGGAATGCTGGGCAGGCACTTCCGTCAGGAAGACTGCTTCCGAATCAGCGGCGACGAGTTTGTTGTGATCCTCGACGGCATTGCCGACGGCGGATTTTTCCAGCGCGTGAAGGAACTGCGTGCCGAAAACGAGAGTAAAAACGAAATCGCCGCCATCGGAATTATGCACGGCAGCGGTGCGGAGACGCTTGATCTGATCCACAAGGCCGAGCGCGAGATGCATGAGGAGAAGAAAGCGTTTTACAGAGCCAACCCGCAGTATTTCCGGCAGTGAGCCGGGTGCGCGGACGGGAGCGACGCAATGGAATATGAACTGATCCGAAGCAACAGAAAAACGCTTGGCCTTCAGGTGCGCGGTTCGCACGTGATTGTGCGCGCCCCGCTGCGCGTTTCCCAAGCGTGCATTGACCGCTTTGTGAAAGCGCACGAAACATGGATTGCGCGCAGAATGCAAAAGAATGCAGCGGCGGCAGCGCGGGCGGCAAGCGTTCAGCCGCTGCGTCCGGAACAGCTGCGCGACCTTGCCGTGCGGGCCAAGCTGGAAATACCGGAACGTGTGCAATACTATGCCGCGCGCCTTGGCGTGGACTATGGGCGCATTACCATCCGCGCCCAGCGAACGCGCTGGGGCAGCTGCAGCGCAAAGGGCAACCTGAATTTCAACTGCCTGCTGATGCTGGCCCCGCCGGAGGTGGCGGACAGCGTGGTGGTGCATGAACTTTGCCACCGCCGGGAAATGAACCACTCGCCGCGCTTTTATGCGCTGGTGAAAAGTGTGTTTCCGGAGTATGACCGCTGCAGGGCGTGGCTGCGGGAAAACGGAAGTGTGCTGTTTTCGCGGTTGCCTGCTGTGGAAAAGTGAACAGGGGAAAGCGAAAAAGCCGCCGAAGCGTGATGCTTCGGCGGCTTTGCCGTATGTTGCTTGATTGTGGCGGGAACTCTCCGGAATTACTTGCGTCCGACGAGCACATCGTCCAGCGGCTTGCCGGCGGCAGCACGGTATTTATCGTCGGTTTCCTTCACCTTGGCGGGCTTGAACAGCAGCACAAGGATGATGCTGAGTACGCCGCAGATTCCGACGAAGGTGAACGGTGCGGTGGGGGTGGGATAGCCCTTGGAGAACAGCAAGATGGCGACGAGCATGGGGCCGAAGGACGACAGCAGGCTTGCCACGGGGTTGATGCGGGCAAACACGCTGGGGAAGTCCTCAATGCGCCAGTACTGCACGGCACCGGAAACGGTGAAGTTGGAGGCGGAACCCATGAATGCTGCCAGACAGGCCAGTGCGGCGAGCAGGCAGGGGAAGTTGCCGGCCAGACCGAATGCGCCGGACAGGAGCATCAGAAATGCGGAGATGGTGAGCGCACGCTTGGTGCCGAAGCGGGTGTCGATCAGGCCGAGAACCCAGCTGCCGAGACAGGCGACCACGCAGATGCCCAGCATGATCATGCCGAACTGTGCGGAATCGGATGCGATGCCGTAAGCGCCGAGGATGGGGATGGTCTGCGTCATCATGCCGATGGAGGCCATCAGGAGCATGCCCATGGGCAGCGAGAGGCACCAGAACGCGCCGGATTTGAGGGTGTTGCCCAGCGTCCAGACGGTGGTCTTTTTGTTTTCGATCTCGGCTTCCATCATTGCCTTTGCGATCTCGGGCGTGAAGCTCTTGTCATTGTCGCGGAAGCAGCCGCACTGTTCGGGATAGTCCTTCACGAAGATTGCGCCGATCAGCAGGCCCACAATGCCGAGGATGAAGTAGGGCAGAAATGCGCCGGCGATGTTCGGGATATGTGTGGTTGCCATATTTTTGAAAACGGCCTGTGCAAACGGGGAAACGAGGGCGTTGCCGATGGGGAAAGAGAACGTGACAATGCCCATAACGGTGCCCTTTCTGCGGGGGAACCACTGACCAATCAGAATGCCGATGGTGAAGGTGCACCAGATGGTGACAATGAAGCTTTCGAGGAAGTAGGCCACATACCACAGCGTTGCCATTGCGGGGGGAATGACCATGATGCCAAGTGCAAAGACGAGGGAAACGGCACCGAGGATGATGCTGAGCACCTTGATGTTTTTCACTTTGCCGATATTGCGGGACAGCACCAGCTGCGTGCCGATGCCGACAACCTGCGCGACGGTGTAGATGGTGGAAACAATCTGGCCGCCGTAAAGGTCGGACAGGGCGTTCATGGGCCAGTTGGTGAAAACCGTAAAGGTGAGAAATGCGATGAACTGATACACGATCAGCATCCAGCCGCGAAAACCGAAACCAATGCTCTTTTTGTTGCTCATGAGTTTGCTCTCCTTAAATTTTGAATTGAGTTACCTTGATGAGTTGTTTGGGAACGCAATGCGGAGGGAAAACGCGGAGTAAAAATGAGTTTTTTTCGGATATACGAAGCTGTGTCAGAATCCCTCGTGGAATTCTGCGTAGATCTCCGGCAAAATGGCTGCGAGGTTTGTGAATTCCTTGATGTTGTGCATCAGGAGACTGATTGCGGCCTCCACGGGGAACTTCTCACCGTCGGGAACTACCTTGACGGGTTTGCCGCCGATGATGCTGTAGCCCATCCAGAAACGTGTGCGCAGCTCGCAGCCGCCTTCGACCGGACGCAGGAAATGGCACATGAAAACGGGATTGTATTCATTGCCGGCGCACACAATGGTGCCGTCGAAGTTTTTCAGTTTCTCGGGGTCAAAGCCAACATCTGCGGGGTTGCGGAAATTGATGGCGATATGCTCCGGACCGAGACCGGTGTCCTCCACAACGTCGTGGATGGTGTCCCAATAGCGCTCTTTCATGCTGCGCGTTTTGTCGGAGGAAACTTCCGGGTTGCGGGTGAGACAATGATAATGGTCGTCGTGATCCCAGAGTTTGTAGCGCATGGGTTCAAGTCCGTGCCAGGCAAACCACCAGTCAAACATCTCCACCGTAACGCCGGGCATGAACGTGAGGTTGGCGAGCGTGGCGGCGCCGTCGGGCAGCTGGCAGTAGCCGCGCTCCACGGGCAGATAGCCCTCGTCAAAGAGTTTGTTCATTTCCTGCGGGGTGAGGGCTTTTTCGGGATCAACGGGTGCGCTGACCTCGGCGTAGCGCATGGGATCGGGCGCAACCATGTCGCGGGCGTAGTATTTATAAAGCGGAGAATTGCGCTCTGCCTCCGTGATGGGAACGGGATCGGTGCCCTTGGGATAGACGGGGCATTTATCCAGAGGAATGTCCTCGGTGGTAAACGCCATCTCGCCGTTTACGTTCTGCACGACAATCCATTTGCGCCAGTTGGCGTTGTCCATCTCGGGATAGTCCTCGCGGAGGAACCAGCCACGCGACTCCTTGCGCATGGAGGATGCGCGATAATGCAGCTCGGCGGAGAGAACCATGGCCTCGGCTTCGTGGCAGGAGAGGAGGTCGTGATAATCCGCTGCTTTCATGTCGGGCAGCTTTGCTTTGGCCTGCTCAACGATGGTCAGCGCCTTTTCGATGCGCTCGGCCGTCATCACAACGGAATTCTCCATCGGAACCATGGCCTGCTGCACCAGCGCGATAATCTCCTTTGCAGAGCAGCCGCTGTCGCGCAGCAGGGGGGCGAAGGTGCGCTCCACGCTGCTGGCAACCTGTGCCTCGTCGGGCGCAGCGGCGGAGGCGGTGCCGACTTTGGCGATGCCTTCTGCACAGCAGAGCGCTGCGAACACGGCGTTGAGAATGCCGGAGCCGCGGTTGCGTCCCGGCGGTGCGGGAACCGCGCCGGCAGCGCCGGAGCCGCAGTAGCTGCAGTCGCCGATGGCATACAGGCCGGACACGGAGGTTTGCATATCGTGGTCGACATACAGCGGCGACTGTTCGCCGATGAACATGGGGCAAACCTCAAGATCGGTGTCAACCGCTTCGGCGTTTTCGCGGTTCAGGCGGTTGAATTTTGCGCCGTAGGGACGCGGCCAGAGCTTTTCGAGCGATTCTTCGGCTTCGTCGCCGAAATCAAGATGGATCGGGCCGTTGCCTGCGAGCAGCTGATCGCGCCATTCGCGGATTGCGTTGGAGTTGATGTCGCTCTCGCGATGGCTGCGGAAATTTTTGGTAACGTTTTCGTTTTTGGCGTTGTGCATGTAGTTTTCGCCAAACACCACTTCGGTGTGGCTCTTTGCTTTGACGAGCTGCGCGAAGTTGCCGAACTCCACGTTGCGCAGCTTTGCGCCTGCGCGGTAAGCCGCTGCGATGCCGTCACCGCGGCCGTTGCTCCACATGGAAGCAAAGCGGTAGTTCTGGCTGCCGGTTGCGAGAACCAGCGTGCCGGCGGAAATCACATAAACGCTGCCGTCGAGGATGCTGTAGGCCACGGCACCGGAAACCTTTTTGCCGTCGGTCAGCAGCTCTGCGAGTGTGGTTTTGTCCATGATGCGCACGCCCAGCTTTTCCGCGCGGCGGCGGATGCGCAGCGTGATATCAAGGTCCACGCAGGTGATGGCGGTCATGGGGCCGGTGGGCATGACGTGGAAGCTGCCGTCTTCCTCGCGGGGGATGGAAACGCCCCAGCTTTCCAGTTTGTTGAGCATGGCGGTGTTCATGCCGACATATTTCAGCATCAGTTCCTGATCGCCCAGTCCGCAGCCAACCTGCGTGACATGGAATGCAAGAAACTTCTCGGGCGTTACACGCTTGGGATCGAAATACTGCAGCACGCCGCCGCCGCGGTTGGCTTTTCCGGAATAACCGGCAGTCTGCTTTTCAATGATGAGAACATCCGCGTCGGGAAGCTGCTCTTTCACGGCCACGGCGCAGGAAAGTCCGCCGATGCCGCCGCCGACGATCAAAACGTCGCATTTCAGGTCGGTTCTTTTGATATCCATCTTTGTCACCCTCCTTACTGATAGCGCTCAAAGGATTGGAGCATGTGCTCGCTTGCGTAGTCCGGGATGACAACAATGGCATCCTTTGCACAGACGGCTGCGCAGTAGAAGCAGTGCTCGCAGTCCTCAACGTATTTGAACACGGGGCGCTTGGCTTCCTCGTCCCAGCGAATCACGTCCACGAAACATGCCTTGTAGCACAGCTTGCAGCCGACGCACTTGCTTGCGTCGTATTGGATCTGATGGTTTGTGCCGATCACATTATCAACTCCTGTTTCTGACTTTGTCGGAATAATAACATTCCGTACCCAATAAATTTTATATACCAATTTGCTCCGTTAATCCAATACGAAAGCAGTAAAATGTTTATAACCTATTGGTTAACTGCGGCGCGAAAGCCCGACAGCGGCGGACGGGATGCAAAAAAAGCGAAGAACACGGCGCGGCGAGGCGGCGGTTCTTCGCTTTGATATTATCGTATGCGAAATGTGTTTTGCGCAGGCGCGGGTGAGGGTTATATTGCGCTGAGCACAAGGCAAAGATGCCGGGCAAAGCGCGCATGGCCTTCCTGTGTGAGGTGCACACCGTCTGCGCCGAGCGGGAGGTCCCATTCCCCG
>SVMK01000073.1 GCA_015067465.1 Oscillospiraceae bacterium | reverse complement strand
TTGCGCAGGAAGAATACATTAAGGAATACCTCGCAGCCAACCCCGGCGCCACCGAGGACGAGGCGCTTGATGCCTACATTGATTTCTGGTATGCCCAGATGATCAAGGAAGAGCGCATTGCCATGGGCGGCCCTGCGGAGGGCGTTGGCGTTATGCTGATGGATTCCTATGTTCAGTTCACCGACGCACAGCCCGTGATCAAAAATGACCGCACCATGATCCCCGTGCGCGCTGTTGCCGAATTCACCGGCAGTGTTGATGTTGCATGGGAAAACGGCACCGTGATTCTCACCACCGGCCTGGGCAAGACCATCACGTTCCGTCCCGGTGAGACCACCGCAACCGTCACCGACGGCACTTCCACCACCACCTTTGAGATGGATGTTGCTCCCTACATCGACCCCGCTTGCGACCGCACCTATGTGCCCCTGCGCTTCTTCACCCAGGCGCTGGGCTTTGAAGTTTACTGGGACCATGAATACCAGACCGCTGTGATCATCGACGCTGCGAGCATCATTGATGATCTGAACAGCCAGTTCACCGTGTTCAACTCCATGGCGAAGGCCAACAAGACCGCTCCCGACGTGACTTACAAGACCGTTGGCGACGGCACCGGCAGCATGAAGTTCTACGGCATGGGCAACGGCGGCGAGGATCTGAAGGCCGGCTTCTCTGTCGACTTCTCTGGTTATTCCCGCGGAATGAACACCAATGTGAACATGAGCTGGGATATGAGCGAGCTGATCGCGCTGATCAACGCCATGGGCGGCGCTGAGGAATTCTCCGCAGAAGAAGCTGCCATGCTCGACGCTCTGGGCAAGAGCGAAGCCACCATCATGATCAACGGCGACGCCGGCAAGCTCTATATCGGCACGCCGCTGCTCGGCGTTCTTGCCAAACTGACAGGCAGCGGCATGCAGCTGCCCGCTGACACCTGGCTGATGGCTTCCTTCGGCGCTGCCATGCTCCCCGGCATGACCGACATGGCTGCGATGGAAGACATGACCTTCGGCGAGCTGATCTATGCAATCGGCAGTGCGGAAGAGAGCATTTCGATCTGCAGCACCGTCAACACTACCGCTGAAATGTTCGTTGCCATGCTGGGTGATGACAACTTTGTCAAGACTGCCGACGGCTACTCCCTGAAGTCCGACGCCTTCAAGAGCCTTGTCGGCGATCTGTTCACCGTTTGCGATATCAAGATGGATCTCAAGAATAACGGCGAGATGGCATTTTCCATCAATATGCAGGACGATGAGATGAAAATGGTCATGGAAGTCAGCGGCGACCAGACCAAGGCGGAAGTTTATATGCTGGTGGATCTCGTCGGCATGTTCTCCATGGATATCCGCATGGATTCCGACAGCGTTGTGACCACGGAAACTTTCAGCGTTGAGCCTCCTGCAAATTCCCTTGTGATTGATCTGGACACCCTTGACCTTGATTCGCTGCTGGGCGGCTTCTGAGCAAAGTATACTTTTTAACCTGCAGGCACAGGAACGAGCGAAACGTTCCTGTGCCTGCGTACGGAAAAAACAACCGGAAGTGAAGGAAGAGAACCAATGGCAAAGAAAAAAGCGGAACCGGAGATGAAAAAGCCCCCCGTCAATCCCGATGTTATGGGTTTGCAGGCGCAGGTGCTTGAGCAGCCGATTACCGAAACGCTGGAAACGAACTATATGCCCTATGCGATGAGCGTGATCATTTCCCGCGCGATTCCGGAGATCGACGGCTTCAAACCCAGCCACCGCAAGCTGCTTTACACGATGTATAAGATGGGACTGCTGACGGGCGCACGCACCAAAAGCGCCAACATTGCAGGACAGACGATGCGCCTCAACCCCCACGGCGACGCGGCGATTTACGACACGATGGTGCGCCTTTCCAAGGGTCACGAAGCACTCCTGACGCCGTTTGTGGACTCCAAGGGCAACTTCGGCAAGCACTATTCCCGCGATATGGCCTGGGCTGCGCCGCGATACACGGAGGCAAAGCTCTCCGCAATTTGCGCCGAGCTGTTTAAGGATATCGACAAGGACACCGTGGACATGGTGGACAACTATGACGGCACCATGAAAGAGCCGAGCCTGCTGCCCACCAGCTTTCCCAATGTGCTGGTCAATGCCAATATGGGCATTGCCGTCGGTATGGCGAGCCAGATCAGCGGCTTCAACCTCGGCGAGGTTTGCGAAACGACCATTGCATATATCAACGATCCTGACCACAATCTTCTCTCCACGCTTCCCGCACCCGACTTTTCCACAGGCGGCGAAATTATTTACAACGCTGCCGAAATGGAGAATATTTACCGCACCGGCCGCGGCAGCATCCGCATCCGTTCCCGCTGGCGCTATCTGCCCAAAGAGAATATGATCGAGGTTTACGAGATTCCGTATTCCACCACGGCGGAGCAGATCATTGAGAAAGTTGTTGAGCTTTCCAAGGCGGGGAAAGTGCGGGAAATCAGCGATATCCGCGACGAAACCGACCTGTCCGGCCTGAAAATCACCATTGACCTCAAACGCGGCACGGACGCGGACAAGCTGATGCAGAAGCTCAGCAAACTCACTCCGCTGACAGAGTCGTACGCCTGCAACTTCAACATCCTCATCGGCGGAAATCCGCGCGTGATGGGCGTTGGCGAAATCCTCGACGAATGGATTGCCTGGCGCACGGAATGTGTGAAGCGCCGCGTCTATTTTGACCTCACGCGCCGCAAGGAAAAGCTCCACCTGCTCAAGGGCCTGGGCAAGATTCTTCTGGATATTGACAAGGCCATCCGCATCATCCGTGAAACGGAGCGGGAGGCTGATGTTATTCCCAACCTGATGATCGGCTTCGGCATTGACCAGATCCAGGCTGAGTATGTTGCGGAGATCAAGCTGCGCAACATCAACCGTGAGTATATCCTCAAGCGCGTGGAAGAAACCGAACAGCTGGAAAAAGAAATTGCCGATCTGGAGGATACGCTGGCATCCCGCCGCCGCATCCGCGCCATCATCACAAGCGAGCTGAAGGATGTTATGAAAAAGCATGCCCAGCCGCGCCGCACCGGCATCGTTTACACCGAAGAGGTGGAGGAATTCAGTGAAGAAGACGCGGTGGAGGATTATCCCGTCAACCTGTTTGTTACCCGCGACGGATATTTCAAGAAAATCACGCCGCAGTCGCTGCGCATGAGCAGCGAGCAGAAGTTTAAGGAAAACGACTCGCTTGCGCGCAGCTACGAAGCGACAAACCGCGCAGAACTTCTGGTGTTTACCGACCGGCAGCAGTGCTACAAAGCGCGTGTGTCCGATTTTGAGGACACCAAGGCCAGCGCGCTTGGAACGTATCTTCCGTCCAAACTCGGCTTCGACGAGGGTGAAACGGTTGTGGATACGGTTGTGCCCGGTGACTATTCCGGCCAGATTCTTATGTTTTACGAAAACGGCAAGGTTGCCCGCGTTCCGCTGGAAAGCTATGCCACAAAGACCAATCGCAAGCGCCTGACCGGCGCATGCAGCGATAAAAGTCCGCTGGTGTGCGTGCTGCCGCTTGCGGAGGAAACCGAGATGGCCGTATACACCAGCGAGGGCAGAGCGCTTGTGTTCAACACAGCGCTGCTCCAGCCGATCTCCAGCCGCGCCACGCAGGGCGTGGCGCTGATGAAGATCAAGCCGCGCTTCCGTCTGACCGATGCCAAGCCGCTTGCAGCCACCGATATCCGCGATATTGCGCGCTATCGTGTGCGCAGCATTCCCGCGCTCGGCGCGCTCTTGAAAGAAGAGGATAAGGGCAACGAGCAGATGTCCATGCTCGACGGAGAATGAGCGCGTTTATATCTGAAAAGTCAGCCCCGCCGCCGGAAGTTTTCGGCAGCGGGGCAAAACAAC
Organism: Oscillospiraceae bacterium; assembly: GCA_015067465.1. Taxonomy (GTDB): domain Bacteria; phylum Bacillota; class Clostridia; order Oscillospirales; family Oscillospiraceae; genus SVKR01. The sequence continues at coordinate 2,436 of SVMK01000073.1, read as the reverse complement.
GTCTTGCGCTGCGTACGCAAAACGGGTTATACTATCTTCATACGCATATGCGGAGGTGATTTTATGCGTGGCAAGGTTGCGGGCTATGCGGTATCTTATCTGAAAATTATTCTGGGCGCTGCGCTTTATGCCGCAGGCTTCCGGTTTTTCCTGTATCCCAATGCCATCGTTTCCGGCGGCGTGACGGGAGCGGCAATGATCATCAACTATCTCACGGGTGTGCCCGTCGGCGTGATGACGATTATCATCAATATTCCGCTGTTTGCCTTTTCGTGGAAGAAATTCGGGCTGAAGTTCATTTTGGCATCGCTGGTTGGCATGATGCTCTCGAGCGTGCTGGTAGACCTGTTTGCGCTGTTTCCGCTGGAAATTACCCATGAGCCTTTGCTTGGCGCCATTTACGGCGGATTGATCAAGGGACTCGGCCTCGGCCTTGTGTATCAGACGGGCGCAACCACGGGCGGCATTGATATTGTGGCGAAGTTTTTGCGCAGAAAGTATCCCTATGTCAACTTCAGCACGTTCATCCTTGGCCTGGACGTGGTGGTGATTGCTGCGTTTGCGGTGTTTTTCGGGAAGTATGACGGTGCAATGTGCGCCGTGATTGCCATGTTTGTTGCCACAAAGGTGATTGACCTTCTGCTTTACGGCGCTGTCAACAGCAAGGTATGCTATGTTATTTCCGATGAGAGCGAAGCGGTGAAAAACGCGATTATAGACGTTCTCGGCCGTGGTGTAACGTTCCTGCACGGCGAAGGCGCATGGACTCATAAAGAGAAAAATGTGATTCTCTGCGTGATCAAGCAGCAGCAGATTGTGGAGCTCAGGCGCATTGTGGAGCGCATTGATGAGAAAGCTTTTATGATTGTCAGCGATTCCCGCGAAGTTTTCGGTAAGGGCTTTTCCTATATCGGAAACGAAGATTGAGTCTGCCCGGCGGCATGCGAGACATTGAAGGAGGCGAGGCGCGATGAAAAAGAAAATACTCTCTTTGCTGCTCGCGGCGCTGATGCTGCTCACGGCGGCGGGCTGCGCCTCCGTTTTTGAGGCGGACTACTACCATGAGGAAGATTTTTCCGGAGATCTCGGCAATGTGCCCGGAACGGCGACGGAAATCAGCAACTACAACATGCTGAAAACCGCGTTGACCAACCTGATTATCCGGCATGAAGAGCGCGGAGAGTTTCGCTTCAGCAATTATGCGGGCAGACCCAGCGAGGATCTGGCTGCGGCATGCTTTGAAATCCGCACGACAAACCCGCTGGGGGCCTATGCCGTAGAAACCCTGACCTACGAAACAAACCGCGTTGTATCCTTCTATGTTGCGGATGTGTATATCAGCTATAAGCGCACCGCGCAGGAGATTCAAAGCATTCAGTATGCCAACACGCAGAGCGACTTTCGCGAGCGGCTTATCAAAGCGGTGGACAGCTACCAAAACGGAGCTGTGATTCGCATGTTTTCCCCCGCGGTGGATGAGGACTACATCATCGACACTGTCCGACGCCATTATTACGATGACCCTGTTACAACGGTGCTTGAACCGAAAGTGCGTGTGGAATCTTTCCCGAACGAGGGCGAAAACCGCGTATACGATATTCAAATCAGCTATGCGCTGCCGTTTGACCGCATTATTCCCATGTCGCTTGCGCTCGACGGCAAGATTTACAGCGCCGCATCGGCCATGCAGCAGACAGAGCCAGCAAAACTGGCGCTGGAGGCCGCAGCGTATCTCAGCATGCTTTGCAGCGAACAGAGTGAAAAGCCGAACTATCCCGACACTGCCTACGGCGTATTTCTGGCCCAAAACGCCGACGCAAGGGGCTTTGCGTTGGCTTACCGCGCACTGTGTGACCGCCTGGGCATTGAATGCACGGTTGTGGAAGGCGTGGTTGGAACAATGGGCGCGCAACCGCATTTTTGGAACATCATCTGTCTGGGCGATGCGTTTTATCATGTGGATGTTTCCGCTTTTGCAGCAAATCCAGCCGCGGCGTTTTTGCTCAGCGACAGTTTGCTTTGGGGCAAATATATTTGGGACACTGCCGAGTATCCCGCGTGCAGCGGCAGCCTGACGTATGCGCAGGTGGTTGAATTGCAGGAAGAAGCGGAGCCGCAGCCGGAGGACGGCACGCCTGCGCCGACGGATACGACGGAAGCACCGCAGCCGGAGGAACCGGCGAGCGGGGAAGCGGAGATTACACCCGGCGGAGAGCGAAGCGTTGCACAGCCGCACAGCGGCGACGGGGAACAACCCGACGCGGAATAGAAATAAAAAATTAAAATTATATATTGACAAATTCTGCAGATGTGCTATAATACATCTTGTTCTGTTGCGCGGCCTTAGCTCATCTGGTAGAGCGCCACCTTGCCAAGGTGGAGGTAGCGAGTTCGAGCCTCGTAGGCCGCTCCATGAATCCCACGACGTTTGTCGTG
>SVMK01000072.1 GCA_015067465.1 Oscillospiraceae bacterium | reverse complement strand
AACGAACTGCTGCTGTCCGACGTGCTCGGCACGGATGCCGACGAAGTTTCGCGTGCGCTGGAGGAGGATGCGGAGCGGCAGTTGCTGCTGGAAGCGGTGGAACGGTTGGACGAGCGGGAAAAACGCATCATTGTTCTGCGCTTCGGTCTGATGGGACGGGAGGAACTGACGCAAAAACAGGTGGCGGACATGATGGGCATTTCGCAAAGCTATATCAGCCGCCTGGAAAAGCGCATCATCCTGCGCCTGCGGCGCGAGATGAGCCGCCTGTAGCGGGAGAGGCGGGGCGCGCTTGCAATCTTCCGCCGCGCGTGGTAATATGGCGAAAAAACCGGCGCCGCAGCGCAGTTCGCGGACGTTTTTTTCAGGGAGGCAGAACATGCACAAACCAACGCTTGTTGTTATGGCAGCGGGAATGGGCAGCCGCTTCGGCGGACTGAAGCAGATTATGGCGGTGGACGACCGTGACCACCCGATTCTGGATTTTTCGCTCTTTGACGCCCATCGCGCGGGGTTTCGCCGCGTGGTTTTCATCATCAAGCACGAAATCGAAGATACTTTCCGCGCCGCTGTCGGGCAGCGCATGGAGAAATACTTTGATGTGAACTATGTGTTTCAGGAACTGGACGTTTTGCCGCAGGGCTTTGCCGTGCCGGAAGGCCGCACGAAGCCGTGGGGAACGGGTCACGCCGTTGCCTGCTGCCGCGGTGTGGTGGACGGGCCGTTTGCCGTGATCAATGCCGACGATTTCTACGGCGAGGAGGCGTTTCGCCGCATTTATGAGTTTCTTGCCGCGGAGCACCCTGCCAACCGTCACGCAATGGTGGGTTACCGCCTGCGCAACACCGTGACGGAAAACGGCTATGTTTCGCGCGGTATCTGCGCGGTGGAAAACGGTTTGCTTGCCGATGTGACCGAGCGCACGCATATCGAGCCGCGTGGCAGCGCCGCCGTATACATGGAAGACGGCGCGGAGCATCCGCTCACCGGGGACGAAACGGTCAGTATGAATTTCTGGGGCTTTTCGCCGCAGATTCTGGACGAACTCTGGGCGCGGTTTCCCGTGTTTCTGCGCGAGCGTCTGGACCGCGATCCGCTCAAATGCGAATACTATCTGCCCGCGGTGGCGAACGCCGTGGTGCAGGAAAAACTCGGCACGGTTGCGGTGCTGGAATGCGGCGAGGTTTGGCACGGCGTAACTTACCGCGAAGACCTGCAGTCGGTGAAAGATGCAATCGCGCAGCTCAAGCGCGACGGACGGTATCCCGAAGACCTCTGGGACTGAGCCGCAGCGGCAATACCAACACAATAAACCGTCATCCCGCACAGCATTTGCCGGGCGGGATGACGGTTTATTTTATTCGGGGAAGTATTTGTCTACAAAATCAATTTGCTCCACACGGAATTCTCTGCCGCGCAGGTAATTGAGGATGCCGGCGTCGGTGGGAAAGTCGAACCGGAGAAGATAGGAATAAAGCGCCTGACCGCTTGTTTCGGCATACTTTTTGTTTTCGCGCTCGCTGCCGTACTTGCCGTCGCCGAGCAGGGGCCAGCCTGCGTGGGACATCTGGGCGCGGATCTGGTGGGTGCGCCCGGTGTGGAGCGTGCATTCCACAAGGCTGAGCCCGTTTGCGCTTTTGATGAGGCGGTAATCGGTCACGGCGGTTTTCGCGCCCGGTTCGGGACGGGACTTGACGTAAACCTGGTTTTTCTTCGCGTCCTTGAAAATATAGCCTTCCAGCCGGCCTTCCGACGGCTTTGGTCTGCCGCGCACGACGCAGAGATAGCGCTTGTCGATCTCACGGTCGCGGATTTTTTCGTTGAGGATGCGCAGCGACTCGGCATTTTTCGCCGCGATGACGATGCCGCCGGTGTTGCGGTCGATGCGGTTGCACAGGGCGGGGGCGAAGGAATGCTCCTCGCGCGGCCGCCATTCGCCCTTCTGGTAGGCGTAGGCCTGGATGTTGGCGATGAGCGTGTTGTAATCCCATTTACCCGCGCTGTGGCACAAAACGCCGGGCTTTTTGTCCGCAAGGAGGATATTTTCGTCCTCGTAGACAATGTCCAGCTTCGGCGTGGAAACTTTCAGGTAAGAGTTTTCCTCTTTGGGTGTTTCGAAAAACTCGTCGTTAATATATAATTGTATCAGATCGCCGGAAACAACGTGGTAATCGCGCTTGCTGCCCTTGCCGTTCACCTTGATGCGCTTGAGCCGGATATACTTCTGCAGCAGCGACTCCGGCAGCAGGGGAACGGCTTTTCCGACGAAGCGGTCAAGCCGCTGTCCTGCGTCGTTTTGCCTGATGGTGAGTTCTCTCATATGCAGCCTTCTTTCGTCGCTTGTATTATCGTGGAAAAATAGCGGAATGTCAACGATTTTTGTATTGACAAGCCGGAATTGATAACTTATAATACTTAGGCGACTGCATGAAAGTTGCTGTTTTTTCATGCTCATATGCAAGAGGTTATCGTAATGTGGCTTGATTTGAGTAAGATTATTGAAATACCCGACGCGAGGAAGAGCTTTGAGGTGACACTCGACCCCGAGCATCTGTCCGATCCGGCCGTGAAGTGTTTCAAATATCCGCCCGAGGCACGCGGTGAAGTGGTTAATACCGCAGGACTTCTCAATTTGCGCGGAGAACTCAAAGCAGAAATGACCTGTGTCTGCGACCGCTGTGGAACGGTGTATGACCGCGAAAAGGTGATTTCCCTCGACGTGCCTCTGGCAGCCGACGTGGAAGGCGAGGCCGACCCCGAAGTTTTTGTGATTGAGGGTGACGGCATTGATCTGGACGAAGTTCTCGAAACCTGCTTTATCCTTGATATGGACACAAAGCATCTCTGTAGGGAGGATTGCAAAGGTCTTTGCTCTGCCTGCGGAAAGAATCTGAACGAAGGTCCGTGCGCCTGCACGAAACCCCTTGACCCGAGGTTTGCGGTTTTGCGCCAACTTCTGGATGACAGCGAAAACGAATAAATAATTGCTGTGATGATCAGCTTGAATTTGTAGGAGGTAAATCACAATGGCAGTTCCTAAGAGAAAAGTATCCAAGGCAAGACGTGACAAGCGCCGCTCCAATGTCTGGAAGCTCGAGACGCCCACCATCGTTGCCTGCCCCAACTGCGGCGCCTATCATCTGCCCCATCGCGCCTGCAAAGCCTGCGGTATGTACAATGGCCGCCAGGTTCTGAAGGTCGAAGCAGACAAGAAGTAAAGAATGTATAAAGAAGCGGGTCTGCCGGATTATGCAGCCCCGCTTTTTTATAGTTTGGAAAAAACAGGCAAAAAAGGAGGTGCGTCCGATGAAAAACGTTGTAAAGAGCATTGACGAAAGCTCGCCGCTGCACGGCCGGGTGAAGCCCGGCGATGCGCTGCTTTCCATCAACGGCAACGTGATCGCGGATGTGCTGGACTATAAATATTATGCCTATGACCGGCGCCTGCTGCTGCAATTTCGCACACAGACGGGAAAACTGCGCCTTGTGAAGGTCAGGAAAGACGACGGCGGCGATTTGGGGCTGGAATTTGAAACATATCTGATGGACCGGCCGCGCTCCTGCGCAAACAACTGCGTGTTTTGCTTCATCGATCAGAACCCGGCCGGCATGCGTCCGAGCATCTATTTCAAGGACGATGATGCGCGGCTGAGCTTTCTGATGGGCTGCTACATCACGCTGACAAATCTGACCGCCCGCGAGGTGCAGCGCATCATCGACCTGCACATTTCGCCGGTGAATATCTCCGTTCATACCACAAACCCCGCGCTGCGCGAGAAAATGCTGTGCTCGCGGCGTGCCGGCGAGGTGATGGACACGATGCGCCGCTTTGCGGATGCGGGCATTGAGATGAATTGCCAGATCGTTTGCTGCCCCGGCTGGAACGACGGCGCGGAGCTGGAGCGCACCATGCGCGAACTTTATGCGCTGCATCCGGCGGTGAACAGCGTGTCCGTTGTGCCCGTTGGTCTGACAAAGCACCGCGATGGGCTGGCGGAGCTTCATGCCTTCACGCCGGAAAGCGCCGCGGAAACCATCGACGCGGTGACGCAATTCGGAAACAACTGTCTGGCAGAATGCGGAACGCGATTTGTGTTTTGCTCGGACGAATTCTATCTCCGCGCCGGCAGAGAACTGCCGCCGGACGATTTTTATGAAGCGCACACCCAGCTGGAAAACGGCGTGGGGATGCTGCGGCTGATTGAGCGGGAATTCCTGCTGGCGCTGCAATGCAGCGACGCCCCGGACGGCGTGCCGTTTTCCGTTGTAACGGGCGTTGCAGCAGCTCCTGCCATGGAGCGGCTGCTTTCCGCAGCGAAGGCGGCGTTTCCCGCCCTCAACGGCAGAGTTTATGCCGTTACCAACAATTTCTATGGGGAGAGTGTGACGGTCAGCGGCCTGATTACGGGCGGTGATCTGATCGCCCAGATGCGCGGTCGCGAGCTTGGCGAGAGAGTTTTGATCTCTGCGGATATGCTGCGCCGTGAGGAAGCCGATTTTCTTGACGGCGTAACGCTTGCGGAAGCCGCGAAGGAACTTGGCGTTCCGCTGTATCCCGTTGCCGCGGACGGCGGCGTGCTTTGCGATGCGATGTTTGGCATTTTGCCGGAGATCCCCGCGCCGCGCGCCGATGCGGAAGTAACGGAATACTGTCCTTATAACCAGAGCAAAAGAAAGGATGGTTAGGAAATTATGTCGAAACCTCTCGTAGCCATCGTGGGCCGGCCGAATGTCGGCAAGAGCCTGCTGTTCAACCGCCTTGCGGGCCAGCGCCTTTCCATTGTGGAAGATACGCCCGGCGTTACCCGCGACAGACTGTATGCCGAGTGCGAATGGGCGGGCAGAAAATTTGATATTGTAGACACCGGCGGCATTGAGCCGACAACCGATAACGAAATATTGCTGTTTATGCGCGAGCAGGCAAACATTGCCATCAACGCCGCGGATGTGATTGTGCTTGTCACGGAAATCGGCACGGGCGTTACCGCAGCCGACAAGGAAGTGGCACATATGCTCAAGCGCTCCCATAAGCCCGTGGTGCTTGTGGTGAACAAAATGGACAATCCCTCGCGCGTTGACCCGACGCTGTATGAGTTTTATTCTCTCGGTCTCGGCGATCCGATGCCGCTGTCCGCCGTTCACGGTCACGGTACCGGCGATATGCTGGACGAATGCCTGAAATATTTCCCGCCCGAGAGCGAGGATGACGAGGAAGACGATCGCATCAACGTTGCCATCATCGGCAAGCCCAATGTTGGCAAAAGCTCGCTGACCAACCTGATTACGGGCGAGCAGCGTGTGATCGTCAGCGATGTTGCCGGTACTACGCGCGACGCGGTTGATACCAAGGTGGACAATCGCTACGGAAAATACAACTTTATCGACACCGCAGGCATCCGCCGCAAGAGCAAGGTGGATGACCGCATTGAGAAATTTTCCGTTATGCGTGCCCAGCTTGCCATTGAGCGGGCGGACGTTTGCCTGATTATGATTGACGCACGCGAGGGCGTTACCGAGCAGGATACCAAAATTGCCGGTCTGGCGCACGAAGCCGGAAAGGCAAGCATTGTGATCGTGAACAAGTGGGACCTTGTGGAAAAGGAAACCGGCACGATGGAGAAGATGCGCAAGGATGTTATGCGCGATCTCAGTTTTATGTCTTATGCGCCCGTGCTGTTCATTTCCGCGATGACCGGCCAGCGTGTTGACCGCATCTACGAACTGATCAATTTTGTAAACGATCAGGCTGCCATGCGCATCACCACCGGCATGCTCAACAATGTGCTTGCAGACGCTCAGGCCCGCGTTCAGCCGCCCAGCGACAAGGGACGCCGCCTGAAGATTTACTACATGACGCAAACCGGCGTGAAGCCGCCGCAATTTGTTGTGTTCTGCAACAGCCGCGAACTGTTCCATTTTTCTTATCAGCGCTATCTGGAAAACCAGATCCGCGCCACATTCGGTCTTGAAGGAACGCCGATTCGTATGGTAATCCGCCAGAAGGGAGATAAGGACGAATGAAAGTACTGCTGCTTGTGATTACGGCCATTGTGTCCTATGTGATGGGCAGTATCAACGGCGCGATTATCTCTGCCCGCTTTATTTATCGCCGCGACGTTCGAGCCTACGGCAGCGGCAATGCGGGCCTGACAAACTACTACAGAAATTTCGGAGCTCCCGGCGTTGCGATTGTGATTCTGATCGACATTCTCAAGAGTGTGATCTCCATTCTGGTCGGCGGTTGGCTGCTGGGCATTGTGGATGCCGCGCTGATCGGTCGCCTTTTTGCGGGATTTTGCCTGATTATGGGCCACATTTTCCCAGCGTATTACCAGTTTAAGGGCGGCAAGGGTGCGCTTTGCGGTATCGTAGTGGCCTTTATGACCGACTGGCGCGTGGGTGTGTGCTGCGTAATCGTGTTCCTTGTGATCGTGATTTTCACCCGCTATGTTTCTCTCGGTTCTGTTATGGCGGCGATTCTGGCACCTGTTTTTTTCTGGGTGTTCGGCTACGGAACGTATCAGGGCCTGCTGTTGATGTTTTCTGCGCTGCTGATTGTTTTGAAGCATGCGGATAATATTGTTCGCCTGCTGAAAGGAACGGAGCGCCGTTTGGAACTCGGCGGCAAGCGCCGCAAAATCGACGAGGATGAAATAGTGTAAAAAAGAGCGATTAAATTTAATGAAAACTGTTGACAAGGGGTGTTTTATTTGCTAAAATACCCCTTGCAGTTTGCGAGAGCGAACAACATATATGGGGGTATAGCTCAGCTGGGAGAGCGCTTGAATGGCATTCAAGAGGTCAGCGGTTCGATCCCGCTTATCTCCACCATCACAAAGAGAGTGTGAAGAAA
>SVMK01000071.1 GCA_015067465.1 Oscillospiraceae bacterium | reverse complement strand
GACCCTCGGACAAGTGCAACAGAGATATACCGCCCCGTCACTCCCAAAATCGTGGCGCAACCCAACGCAGTGGTTGTGACACGAAGAGGAGGAGCAGCGAAATGACTGAGCTTTACCGCTTGCGGTGAAGCGAAGGATATGAAGCTTGCGACGACGAGGTAAGGGTGGAAAGGCGAGGTAAGAGCTCACCCACCGCATGGAGACATGTCGGTGCTGTAAACTCTATCCGGAGCAACGCCGTGGAGGAACACAAGGTTGGCCCGACCGTTCCAGGAGGCGGCTTGAGCTTATCGGCAACGGTAAGCCACAGATAGATGGTCGTTTAAGACAGAACCCGGCTTACAGACTTGCTTGCAAGCTTAAACATGGGAGCTTTCAGGTAAATTCCTGACGGCTCCCGTCTCCTTTTTCCACGTTTTCTTCCCTGGACAGCAAAAACGTAAAATTTTCTGTAATTTTTTAGATATTGCACAGAAAACAGGTGAAAAATCTATTGACAACGCGAAAATGCTTTGGTAAAATATCAAAGCCGCATTGAAGGGGCATTGTAAGTTTTGTGTCAAAGCAAACGCCTCAAGAGCGAGTCTGCAAAAGAAAGGCAGGTGCAACAGAAAGTGAAGTATGCTATCATCGTTACCGGTGGCAAGCAGTACCGTGTTGCCGAGGGAGACGTTCTCTACATTGAGAAGCTCGACGTCGAAGCCGGCGCAACCGTTACGTTTGACCAGGTTCTCGCAGTCCTCGACGGTGAAACCGCCAATTTCGGCGCTCCCGTTGTCGCCGGCGCTTCCGTTACCGCTAAGGTAGAGAAGAACGGCAAGGCCAAGAAGATCCGCGTTTACAAGATGAAGCCCAAGAAGGGCTATCGCCGTACGCAGGGTCACAGACAGCCCTACACGAAAGTTACCATCGAAGCAATCAACGCGTAATTCAGTCCGCGTCTATCATTATGACAAATGGAGGTGTAACCTAAATGGCACATAAAAAAGGTATGGGTTCTACCAAGAACGGTCGCGACAGCGAGTCCAAACGTCTTGGTCCCAAGAGAGCCGACGGTCAGTTCGTTCTGGCCGGCAACATCCTTGTCAGACAGCGCGGCACGAAGATCCACCCCGGTACCAACGTTGGTAAGGGTGGCGACGACACTCTGTACGCCCTCGTGGACGGCACTGTGAAGTTTGAGCGCATGGGCAAGGACCGCAAGAAGGTCTCTGTTTACGAAATCGCTCAGTAATGAGAATTTCAGAAGGACCGGACTTTTCAGCAAGTCCGGTCCTTTTAAGCTTTTATTCCGAAAACGAAAGGAGACAAAATCATCATGGCAGTTTCCTTTGTAGATAAAGCCACAATCCGCGTCATTGCCGGCAAAGGCGGCGACGGTGCTGTGGCATTCCATCGCGAAAAATATGTGGCAGCCGGCGGCCCGGACGGCGGCGACGGCGGACGCGGCGGCGATATCATTGCCGTTGTAGATGACCATATGTCCACATTGATGGACTTTCGCTACAAGCGCAAATATGTGGCCGGAAACGGCATGAACGGTCAGGGCAACCGCTGCTTTGGCAAGGACGGCGAATCCCTCACCATCAAAGTTCCCCGCGGCACACTCATCCGCGATAAGGAAACCGGCGGCATTATCCACGATATGTCCGACAACGAGCCGTTTGTCATCGCCAAAGGCGGCAGAGGCGGCTGGGGCAACCGTCATTTCGCAACCCCCACCCGGCAGATCCCCCGCTTTGCAAAGCCCGGTCTCCCCGGTCAGGACCGCGAGATTGTACTGGAACTGAAGCTGCTGGCTGACGTGGGCCTGATCGGCTTTCCCAATGTTGGAAAATCCACCCTGCTCTCTGTTGTGAGCAGAGCGCACCCAAAAATTGCCAACTATCACTTCACCACGTTGTTTCCCAATCTTGGCGTTGTGTATGTCAGCGAAGGTGTCAGCTTTGTCATGGCGGATATCCCCGGCATCATTGAAGGCGCGAGCGACGGCGCAGGCCTTGGCCACGATTTTCTTCGGCATATTGACCGCTGCCGCTTGCTGATCCACCTTGTTGACGTTGCAGGCAGCGAAGGCCGCGACCCGATCGAAGACTTTGATACGATCAATGCCGAGCTGAAGCAATACAGCGAGGAACTTGCCTCGCGCACGCAGATTGTTGTTGCCAACAAATGCGATCTTCTCGGTGACGACCGCGACCCGATCGAAAAGCTCAAAGCGCATGTGGAATCCTGCGGTTACCGCTTTTTTGAAATGTCCGCCGTAACCCATAAGGGCACGCAGGAGCTGATGAAAGCCGCAGCCGGTCTGCTCGCCGACCTCCCCCCTGTCATCCGCTACGAGGCCGATTATGTGCCTCCCGAGCCCGTGATCGACACCAGCGCCGAGCTCAGCATTGAGCAATGCGATGACGATTACTGGAGCGTTGAAGGCCCGTGGCTGGAGCGTCTGCTCATGAGCGTGAACCTGAGCGACTACGAAAGCCGCATGTTCTTCGACCGTGTTCTGCGCGAAGCCGGCGTGTTTGAGCGTCTGGAATCGCTCGGCGTGAAAGACGGCGATACCATCGGCATCTACAATCTCGAATTTGAATATCAAAGCTGAACGAAGCAAAACCACGGAGCATTTGAATGTGTGCTCCGTGGTTTTTTTGCTGGCGAGTGTTGCGATAATTGAAATTTTCGGTATAATTATATCGAACAAAGCGTGAGACATCACGCTGCAACCTGCGAAAAGGGGGCCAATGATATGATCTGGTGCGTGGAAGACGATGCCAGCATTCGCGATATAGAAGTTTACACCCTGCTCTCCACAGGATTCGAAGCAAGGGGGTTTGAAGATGGACTCAGCTTCTGGGAAGCGCTGCAAATCGAGCGCCCCGAGCTTGTGATTCTGGACGTTATGCTCCCCGGCAGGGACGGTCTTTCCCTTTTGCAGGATATGAAAGCATCCGACACATTTCGCAATATCCCCGTAATCATGGCCACGGCAAAAGGTACGGAATACGACAAAATTCAAAGTTTGGATCTCGGTGCGGACGATTATCTTGTAAAGCCGTTTGGCATTATGGAGATGGTTTCGCGCGTGAAGGCTGTTTTGCGCCGCTGCCGCCGCGAACCGGAAACAAAGCTGCTGCAAATCGGCGGTCTCGTCCTCAACCCAAGTGAGCATATGGTCACGGTTGACGGCAATCGCGTGGAACTGACTTTTAAGGAATACGAACTGCTTCGCACATTTCTTTTCCAGCCCAATGTTGCATTCACGCGCGAGCAGCTGCTCGCAGGCATATGGAAATCTGATTATCTCGGAGAAACGCGCACGGTGGACATGCATATCCGCACGCTGCGTCAAAAGCTCGGCAGCTACGGCACACTGATCGAAACCGTGCGGAATGTCGGATACCGACTGGGGGCAAAGCATGACAAGTAGAATTTTTCGCTCCACGCTTTTCGTTGCTGTGATTGTGCTGGTTTGTTCGCTGGCCGTGGCGATGGGTGTGCTGTATTCCCATTTCTCCGGTGTTCAGGTGCAGCAGCTCAAAGACAAGCTCAGCCTTGCCGTAACCGGTACGGAACAGTACGGAAACGCCTTTTTGGAGAATGTGGAAAGCGAACACTTTCGCATCACATGGATCGCGGCTGACGGCTGCGTTTTGTATGACACCATGGTGGACCAAACTGCCATGGAAAACCACATAAACCGCGAGGAATTCCAGCAGGCACTGCAAACCGGCACCGGCAGCAGCATTCGTGCCTCCACCACCCTGACCGAGCGCACGCTCTACGAAGCGCGGCGCTTGCAGGACGGAACGGTGCTTCGCATCTCCACAAGCCAGAAATCCGGCTGGTATTTCATTTTTGGCATGACGGAGTCTTTTTTCCTCATCGTGATTGTGGCCTTTGCGCTTTCTGCGCTGCTTTCGCAGCGTATGGCAAAAAAAATCGTGGAGCCGCTCAACACCCTCGACCTTGAGCAGCCTTTGAAAAACAGCGTATACGATGAGATAACGCCGCTGCTGCGCCGCATCAATCAGCAGCACATTCAAATCGCCGAACAGCTTGATACACTGCGAAGAAAAACGGACGAGTTTGAGCAAATCACGGGAAATATGAAAGACGGCCTTGTTTTGCTTGACAGCACCGCAGCGATTCTCACTATCAACCCCACCGCCATGCACCTGTTTGAAACGGACGAAAGCTGCGTTGGAAAAAACTTTCTGACCATTGAGCGCAGCAGCGAAATGCGCCGCGCGGTAAATGATGCGCTCGACAAAGGTCAGGGCTCGGCCGTTGCGCAATACCACGGGCGTGATTATCAACTTGACCTGAGCCGGATTGAGTCAAACGGTGAGTGTGTCGGCGCGGTGGTGCTTGCTTTCGACATTACCGAACGGCTTAACGCCGAGCGGCTGCGGCGTGAATTTTCCGCAAATGTTTCCCACGAACTGAAAAGTCCCCTGCAGGGCATCATCGGCAGCGCCGAACTTTTTGAAAACGGCCTTGTCAAGCCGGAAGACGCCTCACGCTTCATTGGTCATATCCGAACGGAAGCAACGCGTTTGATGAGCCTGGTTGAGGATATCATTCGCCTGTCCCAGCTTGACGAAGGCGCGGTTATGCCGCTTGAAAATGTTTCCATGCTGGAACTGGCGCAGTCCGTTGTTTCCACGCTCTCCCCCGCTGCGCAGACCAAAAATGTTACGCTCACTTTAAGCGGCTCCGGCTTCACGGTAAACGGCGTTCGCCGCCTGCTCGACGAGATTATCACAAATCTCTGTGAAAATGCGGTAAAATACAATGTTCCCGGCGGACGTGTTGATATCTGCGTTGAAAACAACGTCTTGTCCGTGCGTGACACCGGCATCGGAATTCCTCCGGAACATCAACACCATGTTTTCGAGCGGTTTTACCGTGTTGACAAGAGCCATTCCAGGCAATCCGGCGGCACCGGACTCGGCCTTTCCATCGTAAAGCATGCCGCTGCCTATCATAACGCAGCACTCACACTTGAGAGCAAGCCCGGTGAAGGCACCACAGTTACGGTTATCTTCCCGTAATTTCGCACAAAAGCAAAAAATATCGGCAGGAACCAGTTCCTGCCGATATTTTTGTATTCACGGATTCTTTGCGCCGGATATGGATGAATCAGTATCCAAGCGGTTCGTTGATGAGCAAAACTTCCATGCAGGGAATGCTGCTCATGCGCTCCATCAGAACGGACAAGCCGCGGCAAATACGGTCCGGGCTGCTGCAATCGTGGCACATCATAGGCTCAGAGAGCGCGCAGGGCGTTTTTTTGCCGAGACGCCGCGCATTCAAAGGTGAGGCAATATTGCGCGCCCGGTCAATCGCAGCGGACAGATCGCCTGCAATCTTGTTGACACCGACAACAAAAATCACGCGCTCATGACCGTAAAATGCGGCGGCAACGCGGTTGCCGTTGCCGTCGATATTTACGATCTCGCCGCTTTGCGCAATCGCGTTGGCAGAGAGGATGTAGACCTTCGCGTGCGCAGCGGCGGATTCCGCCGATTTTCGGTCGCCGCCGAACCAATGCCAGGCAACTTCGTTATCAGCCGAGAGCTTATCATAAAGCCCCAGCTGCTCAATTGTTACACTGCCGCCAAACCCGATGGTGGTGCCGTGCAGTTCGGTGCAAAGCCAATCAGCGGCTTCGCTGCCGGTCTGAAAGGTATGCACGGTAAAACCGCGGCGCTTCAGGTTTTCAACGGTGACAGAGATGTCAGCTGCCATACGGAGCACCTCACAACAGGAAATTTACAAATTGCGGATTTACTGCTCAACAACTTCGAGAACGCCCATCGGGCATGCCTTTGCGCAAATACCGCAGGCAATACACTTGGAGGTGGGAGCGTCATCGGCGGTTTTGACCATGATGCCGAAGGGGCAAGCTTCAACGCACTTGCCGCAGCCGGTGCAGAGCTTCTTGTTGATCATGTATACGCCCTTGGGATTCTGGGTGATTGCGCCGGCTTCGCAAACCTTTGCACACTTGCCGCACTGGATGCAAACCATGGGCTTTACAACGCCGTTGCGCTCAACAACGTCAAGGCACGCCTTGGCAGGATCAAACTCTTTGTAGAATGCTTCGGAGCAGGCACGAACGCAGTCGAGACATGCCATGCACTGAGCGTCTTTTTTTACGGTAAGTTTTTTCATATGGTTAAGCCTTCTTTCTTCGATAATTTCTTACATTATACCGATGAAATGCGCAATAATCAATAGCATACTTCATTTTTCGCTATGCATTTAAACCATAAAAGGCAGATTTCTTGTTATCGCCTTTGCATTGCGATGCACACAAACGGCGGAAACTTGCAATTTTGAGTCGGTTACTTTTTCGCAAAATCCACTGTCCCGAAACTGCAATGCGTAACTTTTCAAACATAAACGGTAAAAAAAGCGTCGATTCAGGCAATTAAATTGACAAAGTGTCAACTTTTAATGTATACTGAGCGTGTCACTTATATTTGGAGATGTTGTTATGATTAGATTTGAGAATGTATCCATGGCGTACGGTGAGCACGTTGTGCTTCGCGAGCTGAATTTGCATATTCAAAAGGGACAGCTGGTCGTTCTGATCGGTCCGTCCGGCTGCGGAAAAACCACTTCGCTGCAGCTGATGAACCGTCTCCTCAAACCGAGTTCCGGAAAAATCTATGTTGACGGCAAGGACATCAGCAGTCTGGACGCCGTTCAGTTGCGCCGCCAGATCGGCTATGTCATTCAGGAGATCGGCCTGTTCCCCCACATGACAATCAAGCAAAACATCGAAATTGTGCCGAAGCTGCTCGGCTGGAGCAACGAACAGCGCAGCGCACGCGCCGCCGAACTTCTGAAGCTTGTCGGCATGGACGAGAGCTATCTTTCGCGCTATCCCGCAAACTTGAGTGGCGGACAGCAGCAGCGCATCGGCTTGCTGC
>SVMK01000008.1 GCA_015067465.1 Oscillospiraceae bacterium | reverse complement strand
AACTTGTCAACGCGGCCGCTGGTGTCAACGAGCTTCTGCTTGCCGGTGTAGAAGGGGTGGCACTTGGAGCAGATTTCAACGGTGATGTTCTGCTTGGTGCTGCCGGTTTCAATAACGGCACCGCAGGCGCAGCGGATGGTGGTGGGCTGGTAATCGGGATGGATTCCGGACTTCATACTTGTAATCTCCTAAATTCAAAGGCTGTCTTGAGTGCGCAAAAATAAACGCCGTTACAAGACGCAAACCGTATTATATCAGAGCCGCCTGCGGATTGCAAGCATTTTTTCCTGATTTTTCAATCGTTTGCAAGATTTAGCTCATATTCCGTTCCGGAATGGAGAAACCACAAGATGCAGTGGTTCACCGGCAAGCCGAAGATGCGCTCGAGCGCCTGCGCATAGGTGCGCAGCTGAACGCGATAGAGCTCTGCGCGCGCGGGAACCTCTGCGGGGGAAACGCGGTCGGTTTTGTAGTCCACCACGGTGATGCCGCCGTTTTCCTCAAAGCAGCAGTCCACAACGCCCTGCAGCAGCACGCGGTCATCCGCGGGTGCGTCGAAATAGTCCGACGCGCTGCAAAGCAGCAGAAAGCGAAACTCGCGCCGCAGCGAGGCAGCGCTGCGGATGCGCTTGCCGAGCGGTGAGGAAAACAGGCGCTCCAGTGCGCCGAAATCCAGCGCGTCAAGCTCCTCGGGCCGCAGCAGGCCGCGGCTGCAAAGCCGCTGCGCCTCGTCGCGCAGCGCCTGCGGGGTGTCGGTGCGATCAAGCGAAACATGCTCCAAAAATGCGTGCGCTGCGCTGCCGCGCTGAGCGGCGCTGAGCGTTTTGCGTGCCTTCCCCGGCTCTGCGCGGCGGAAGGTGTCGGGCGCAGCCACGCTCGGCGCAACGGAAACGCAGTCGGGATCGTCCTGCTCGCGCAGGGCGTTTTTCAGCTCGGTGGCCGTGAGCTTGGAGGGGAGATCAACGGCGGCGGACCGGGGATAGACGAAATCCAGCCTGCCGCGCAGCAGTTCCGCTGCGCTGTCCGCAGCCGCTTGCGGCGTCCGGACTTCCGTCGGGGCCTGGGCGGGGGCCGCTGCGTCAACCGCGTCGGGCGCGGAATGGATGCAGATGGGCAACTTGTCGGGCGCGAGCAGCGCGGTGAGCATCAGCCAGGGGGCAAACGAGCTTGCGCCGCGCAGCAGTTCCGGCGGCAGGGGCGTGCGCAGGGCGGTGCGGTGCTTTTCCAGCGCCCGTTCCGGATCGGCCTGCACGCAGCTGAGAAACAGCCGCTCTTTCGCGCGCGTCATGCCGACATACAGCACGCGCATCTCTTCGCTGAGTGTTTCCGTTTTGAGACGCTGCTCAATGGCGCGGCGGGCGATGGTGGGGTATTCCACGCCGCGCTCGGTGTCCACGCGCTTGGGCCCGAGCCCCAGCGCGGAATGCACGGGAACGCACACGCGCGCGTCGCTGAGATTGAAGCGATGGGCAAGGTCGCACAGAAACACGAAGGGGAATTCCAGCCCTTTGCTCTTGTGGATGCTCATAATGCGAACGGCTTGCCCGACGGATACGGTTTGCGGCTCCATGCCCTTTTCCTCCAGTCGGCGCAGCCACTGCACGAAGCGGAAAACGCCGCGGTAGCCGCTTTCGCCGAAGCTGCGGGCATACTCGAAAAGATGCATCAGGTTGCGCCTGCGCAGCTCGCCGTCGCGCATGGCGGCGCAGATGGCAAACAGTCCCGTTTCGCTGCAAAGGCGCCACACCAGCTCGTCCAGCCCGATTTCCGGGGCGAGGGTGCGCCATTGGCCGAGCCGGGAGAGAAACGCGGCGCATCGCGCATTGCCGCTTTCCGCCGCGGCGCACAGCGCGGTGTAGAAATCTCCGCTGCGGTCGGCAGCGCGGATGGCGCTGAGCTCATCGGCGGTGAAGCCGAACGCAGGGGAGCGCAAAACGCTGATGAGCGGAATGTCGGTATGGGGGTTATCGATCACGGAGAGGAGATTCACCGTGACGGCAACTTCCAGACTGCTGAAAAATCCGCCGCCCTGCTGGCTTTCAACGGGGATGCCGTACTGCGAAAGAATGCGGTGGAAGATATGGCCCTTGCCGCCGGGGGTGCGCATCAGCAGCACAAAATCCCCCCATGTGCAGGGGCGGACAGCGCCGTTTTCCGCTACGGGCGCGCCCTCGCGCACCATGGACAGAATGGTTTCGGCAACAAAGCGTGCCTCGGCCTCGGCGGCTTCGGGCGGTTCGTCGTCGCTGTCGGTGGCGGCGGTGTCGATGAGGTGAAGCTCCACGGGCATGTCGTCCGCGCAGTTGTAGCCCTGCGCGCCGAATTTCAGCGCGGCGTCATCGTCGTAGTCCAGCTCGCCGAGCGAAACGGACATGATGTTGGAAAACACATGGTTTGCCGCGTCCAGCACGCTGCGGCGGGAACGGAAATTCTCCTGCAGCAGGATGCGGCGTGCCTCACCCGGCTGCGCGCGCTCCGCCGGGACGAAGCTGCGGTATTTTTCAAGAAACAGGCCGGGGTCGGCAAGGCGGAAGCGGTAGATGCTCTGCTTCACGTCGCCAACCATGAAGAGGTTGCTGCCGTTGCGAGAAACGGCGCGGAATATGAGCTCCTGCACGGCGTTTACATCCTGATATTCGTCCACCATGATCTCCGTGTAGCGCTGGGAAAGCTCGGCGGCAACCCATGTGGGCGCGCCGGTGGCCTTGTCCACCAGCAGACGGGCGGCATAGTGCTCCAGATCGGAAAAATCCAGCACGCCGCGGCGCTTTTTTTCTGCGGCATAGGCGCGGTCAAAGTCCAGCGCGAGATCAAGCAGGGCGTTCATGGCGGGGGCTGCGGTGCGCAGATCGCGCAGCAGCGTTTCGGAATCCTGCGCAAAAAGCGCTTCGAGCTTTTTGCAGGCCTCCTTGCACTGGTCACGCGTGGCTTTCAGGCGCGACTGCAGCGCTTCGTCCCCGTACGCGCGCAGCACGCCCAACCGCGGAAACTCAATGTGCGCGCTTTTGCGTGCGCGGTCCCAGCCAAAGCGCAGCGCACGGCAGAAATCGCGCAGCGCCTCGGCGCTTGCGGCAAAGGATGCGCCGTAGGCTTTGGCGAGCTTGCCGCCATCGGGCGCGGCTGTGATTTCCTGCACGGCGGCATCCATGGCGTCGGCCCAATACTGCGCGCGCTGCGCTGCGCTTTCCAGCACTTCCCGGCCCCAGACGGTTTCGCCGATGTCGGTGATGCCGTGCGCGGCGAGCGCGGATTTCTGCTGCGCGGCCCAGTCCTCGGGGTAAGGGTGGCTGCGCAGCTTTTCGTAAAGGTCCAGCAGCGTTTCCTCCAAGCGCCTGTCCTCGCGCCCGGCGCCCACGGTGTCGGCGAGCAGACGGAAGTCAGCGTCGGTTTCGATGCTTTCATAGCGCTTGTCCAGCAGCCGCGAGGCGATCGTTCGCTTGAGCTGCTGCGAACGCTCTTCCTCCAGAACGGAAAAGGCGGGCGAAAGCTCCAGAAGCTGGCAGTATTCGCGCAAAACGGCGGTGCAAAAGCTGTGGATGGTGCCGATGGGTGCGCGGTAGCACAAAGTTTGCTGGCGGCGCAGGTGGGCGTTGTTGGGGCTGGCTGCGCTGCGCTCGGCAAGCGCGTCCATGATGCGTGCGCGCAGCTCGGCGGCTGCGGCGCGGGTATAGGTGATGACAAGGAAGCGGTCGATGTCCGCAGGGGCGGATGCGTCGGACACATAGCGCAGCAGACGCTCGGTTAAAACGCGGGTTTTTCCGCTGCCCGCGGCGGCGGAAACCAGCACGGCGCTGCCGCGGCTTTCGATGGCAAGGCGCTGCCCTGCGGTGTATTCAAAGCTCATGAGCGCGCCTCCTTTCCGGCTTCCAGCCGCGACCAGACCTCGTCGTCTTTCAGCTTGGCAAGATAGCGGATCTGATCTGTGTTTTCGTCAAAATGGCACGCGCCGCGATAGTCGCAAAGGTCGCAGGCACGCGCCGATTGTCCGCGCGCCCACGGATCTGCGGCGATGGAGCCGCCGCGCAGCTGCTTCGCCAGCGCCTGCAGCGTTTCGTCGATATGGCGCGAGAGCAGGCCCAGCCGCTCTGCCGTGGCAAGACTGTCGTCGCGGAATGCGCCGTCGCGGTTGAGCTTCACGGGGAGATACTGCGGCGTTTCGCCGTGCTCCATTGCGTGCAGAATTTCCTCGTCGGCAAGCAGCAGACCGCTGCGGCGGCGGGCTTTGGCCTTTTCCGCAAGGATTTCTTCCGCGCTGATGTCTGCGCGCGCCGAAACCAGCACATCGCGCGCGGGAACATACAGCACGCCCGCAGGCACGATCTCATGCCCGTAGCGCTCACTGCCGCTGCGCTGCAGCGCGAAGAGATACAGAAGCATCTGCAGGCCCATGCCGTACCAAACGTCGGACAGAGAGAAGGATTTTCGCCCGGTTTTGTAGTCCATCACGCGGACATACAGCCGCCCGTTGTGCACATAGCCGTCCACGCGGTCGGCAACGCCGGTGAGCACAAGGCTGTCCTCCCCCTCGCCGAGGCGCAGGGGCGGGAAATTTTCTTTTGCGCCGAAATCCAGCTCGAAATCCAGCGGGACAAAGTCGCTCTTGGCGAGCTCCGCCGCCATATCGCCAACCACCGCGCGCACGGATTTTGTCAGACGCTTGAACAGGTAGATGAAGCGCGGAGATTTTTCGCTGAAATCGTTGAGCTTTTCATGCACATAGGCGGTTACATAGCGGTCGCACAGCGCGTCAACGGTTTCGGGCGCAGCTGCGGCAAAACCGCCGCTTTCCGCGATGTCGCGCGCAACGTGTTCGAGAATGTAGTGGAGAAATGTGCCGTATTCCGGCGCGGTGAACTCCAGCTTTGCGCGGGGCTTGGCTTTCAGGCCGTATTGCAGAAAATACGCGAAGCGGCAGCCGGCGAATTTTTCCAGACGCGAGGCGGAAAGGCGCAGCGTGTCGCCGTAGAGGGCGCGAACGGCGCTGCGGGAGAGACTGCCGCGCGAGAGGTGGGCGGCGCTGAAAAGGCGACGGAGCTCCTCTTCGCGATTTTGCGCACGGAAATAATCCAGTGCAGCGACGCGCAGGGGAGAGGCGTCGCTGCGGTCCACGGCGGCGGCAGCCAGCTCAAAGGCGGGTGCGGGTGCATGGGAGCGGCAGTCGTCCGTGTCGGGCGTTTCGATTTGCAGGCCGAAAACGGCCTGTGCGCGGCTTACCACAAAAGCGGGGATTGCTTTGCCGCCCTCGCCGCCGGAAGCGCACCAGCTCAGGTGCAGCGTTTCCTCGGGCAGGGTGAGGCAGTTGTAGATGAGGGAAAATTCGCGGTTGAGGCGGTCGCCGCCGGTGCTGCCGAGCTCCAGACCGGCGCTGAGCAGCGTTTCGCGGTCGGCGTCGGAGAAGATGGCGGCGCTTTCCCCTGCAAGGGGCAGGTTGGCGCTGTCGCAGCCGAGCACGATGAGATGACGGATGTTGCGGCGGCGCATACGGTTCATGTCGCCGGCGGAAACGCGGTCGAGCGACATGGGGATGCTGCCGATATCATAGGCGCTGAGCATGGTGCAAAAGAGTTTGCCGAAAGTTTCCGTGTCCATGGGTGTGTCGCCGAGGATGGCGGCGCTTTGCTCAAGCGCGCCGACGATGATTTCCCAGAGCTGGGCATATTCCGCGGCGCGGTTTGCCATGCCGCTGCGCCGCAGCGCGCGGGCGTGGGTGTCGAGCAGCTCCGGCAGACGCAGCGTATCGAAAAATGCGGCGAGCGCCTGTGCCTGTCCGGTGGCGGTGTCGGCCGCGCCACCGGCTTCCGCCAGCGCGGTCAGGGGTGCGCAAACTCTGCGGCGCAGCGCATTGACGCGCTGGAGCTTCTCGCGCGTTTGCTCGGTGTATTCGCCGGTAAAGCCGTCCGGATGCAGCGTCCAGTTTTCCGCTTTTGTCCATGCGCTGCCGTGGAGCGACCAGAGATAGGCATAGTTTTCCAGCTCGTCGCATTCTTCGCGGCTGAGCCCGGCCAGCCCGGTTTTGAGATAGGTGAGAATATCGTCCAAGTCCCAGCCGCCGCCGATGATGTCGTAAGCGGAGCGGATGAGCGAGATGAGCGGTTTTTCGGTGAGGTCGCTGTTGCGCGCGGAAAACAGCGGGATACCGTAGTGGGGAAATATGCTCTCGAGCGCGGCGCGGTAAGTGTCGTAACTTCGCGCGGCAACGGCAATGTCGCGCCAGCGGCAGCCGGTTTCGCGCACCAGCGCAAGGCATTTTGCCGCTGCGGCTTCGCATTCGGAGGTGATGTCCGGGGCACACAGCAGCGAGATGTTTCCCTGTGCGTTGCAGCTTGCGCTGCCGAAGGCAAACAGTTCGCGCTCCAAAACATCCATGGGCGAATCGCCGCCGCGCACGGGCATGATTTCCGTTTTTGCCTCGCAGCCAAGACTTTCGGCAAGGCGCAGCAGCTTCAGCGCGGCACGGCGGCTCGGCTCGAAGATTTCGTGGCTTTCTTCCAATCCGTCCGTGGTCAGGCAAATGGTAACGTCCGCGCCCGTGCGCAAGAGCGTGGCGATCACCTGCGATTCCTGCGCGGTGAAGTCGGTGAAACCGTCGATGAAAAAGCAGCCGCGTGCATACGCGCTCGCGGGCAGACGCTCCGCCAGAAGGGAGAGTTTGTCCATGGGGTCAAGCCCGCTTTGCGCGGCGATGGCTTCGTATGCGCCGTAAACCAGCGCGAGATCGCCAAGCTTTTCGCGCAGCGCGTCCGTGCGGCCGGGCAGGAGATCGCCCGCGCGTCCCTCGGCATAGTCGGCAAGCGTGTCTGGGGTGATGCAGGCGCTTTTGCATTCGTCTATGGCCTGCAGAAGCAACTGCTGCAGCTCCGGCTGCCGCCTTGCACCGGCGCAAACGCGCAGGCGCGAGCCGACGGCATCCAGCGCGCGGACAAGGCACAAAAGTCTGCCGCCTTTATCCAGAACGCTGCGCGCTGCGCAGCCTGTTTCCGCGTCCACCCGCGCGGCCAGCCGCGTGAAGGACAAAACCTCGGCGTAAAGGCACAGTTTGTCGCCGCAGACGCGAAGCAACTCCGATTCCGCTTCGTGGCTGTATTGCTCGGGAATGAGCAGCACGGTGCGGTCAAGGCCCTGCTGCACGCGGCTGCGAACAGCGTCCATGATCGCGGCGGTTTTTCCCGATTTTGCGCGGCCTAAAATGAGCTTGAGCATGGCGATGGCTCCTTTTCCGGTGGGGGTTTGTTCATTGAGAATATTATAGCCCCTTGCTGCACTTGCGGCAACAGAAAATGTTGCGCCGCGCGGTGCGGGGCATAATGGCAGTATAAAAAAAGCGCTGTCCCAAAATCGGGACAGCGCTTGCAGGATACATACGGAAAAGCCGGCGGCGGATTATTTTTCTTCCTGCGCCAGAGGCTTGATGAGAATTTTTTCAACGCGCAAACCGTCCATACCCAGAACGGTTACGCTGTAGTCTTCCCAGCGGAAAGTGTCGCCAACAGAGGGAAAACCGCCGAAAATTTCGAGCGTCCAGCCGCCGACGGTGGAGGATTCGGTTTCAAACAGGTCCTCTTCGCGGCCGAGCAGCTCAAAAAAGTCGCTCATGACCATGTCGCCGTCCAGCTCGAAAACACCGTCGGCATGCTCGATCACTTCAGGCTCGATTTCGTCCGTTTCGTCCCAAATGTCGCCGACAAGCTGCTCGAGAACATCTTCCATCGTGATCAAACCGGTTACGCCGCCGTATTCGTCCGTGACGATGGCGAGGTGGCGCTTGGCGCTCTTGAGCAGGGAAAGAACCGCGGGGAGCTTTACGGTTTTATAAACAAAACTGGGCTCCATCAAAAGCGCGCGGATATCCACAACGCGCCGGTCCACAAGCTCTTTGAAGAAGTGGTTGAGATACAAAACGCCGATGATATTGTCGATGCTGCCCTCATAAACGGGGATGCGGGAGTAGGGGGAGGACTTGAGTGTTTCGAGAATGTCTTCCCAGTCGTCCTTGATGTCGATGGCAAGCATATCAACGCGCGCGGTCATCACTTCAAAGGCGCTGATGTCGTTAAAGTCAAGCGCGGCCTGCAGCAGCTCGCTTCTGTCCTCGTCGAGAACGTCCTCGTCCTCGGCGGTTTCGATGATGGACTGCAGCTCCTCCACGGCGGCGTCCTGCTCATCGTCGGCAGCTTCGCCGCGCAGCGGCGCGGTGACCAGATTGATGAAGCCGACGCTGACCCACACAAGCGGACGGAACAGCACGGTGAGCGCGCGCAGGATGCCGCTGGTGCGCAGGGAAAGGGTGTTTGCGTTTTTCTTTGCCATGATCTTGGGAATGGTTTCGCCGAAGATGATGACGGAAACGGTGACGATCACCGTGGCAACCCAGGTGTATTCCTCGCCGAAAGCGGTGATGGCGATGATCGAAGCGAGAGAGGAAAGTGCGATGTTGACAAAATTGTTGCCGATGAGCAGCGTGGAGAGCGCATCGTCGAATTTGTCCAGAATCCGGACGGCGCGGGCGGCGGCACGGTTTCCGTCATCGGCCAGGTTTTCAAGGCGAATCCGGTTGGAGGAAGAATAGGCCATTTCGGTTGCGGAGAAGAAAGCCGACAGCACCAGGCAGACAAAGGCCAAAACGATATATACCGTCATTGCTCCTCACCGCCTTCCGATTCCGGAACAACCGGCTCAATGCGCAGCGTCATGATGCGGTGGGTCACGGTTTGCTCCACGGTTATGCGCAGCGCGCCGTAAACAAAGCTTTCGCCCTCGGAGGGGATAAAGTCAAACTGTTCGTATGCCCATTCGCCAAGCAGCTTGTGCTCAAAATCGAACTCGTCGGGGTCTTCATAATCCATGAACTCAAACGCGTCCTCCACGGGAACGCTTGCGTCGAACGAAAAGCTGCCGTCCGCGTTTTTGCGGCAGGGTTCGGCAACCACATCGTCCTCGTCCCAAATTTCGCCCACCAGCTCTTCCAGAATATCCTCCACCGTGACGATGCCGAGCGTTCCGCCGTAGTTGTCGGTGACAACGGCCATGTTTGCCTTGCGGCGGCTGAGCGCGGGGAGCAGTTCGTCGATGTTGGTGCTCTGATGGATAAAAAGCGGCTCATCGAGCAGCGAGCGCATGTCAACTTCGCTGTTTTCGATGTAGGCGCGGATATACTTGCGGATTTGCAGAATGCCGATGATATTGTCGATGCTGCCCTCATAAACGGGGATGCGGCTGTGGCGGCGGCTTTTGATATAGGCCACGGTTTCCGCGGGCGTGGAGTCAACGTCCAGCGCGGAGAGGTCCACGCGCGCGGTGAGGATGCTCTCAACCGTAACGTCGGCAAACGACAGTGCATTGTTCACAAGCTCGCCCTGCTCCTCGTCGAGGTCGCCTTCATCGGTCATGGTTTCGATGATGTCGTAAAGCTCATCTTCCGTAACGGTAACGGCGCTGTCGCCCTTCGTGAGCGAGGCGGCGGCGTTGCCGATGAGGGTGAGCAGTCTGGAAAGGGGGGCGAAAATGCGCATAAAAAAGCACAGCGACCCCGCAGTGGCAAGCGCCAGGTGCTCGCTGTATTTCTTTCCGAGACTTTTCGGCAGAAGCTCGCCAACGAAAAACACCACGATCGTGGAAACAACCGTGGAAACAGGTACAAACGCAATGCCCCATGTGTCCGTTACGAGAACGGTGACATATGCGGCTGCGGAAAGGTTGACGATATTATTGCCGATCAGAATGGCAGTGATTGCTTTTTCAAAATTGTCCGCGATAAAAACAGCTTTTTTCGCGCGGGAGTCGCCTCTGTCCGCCGAGGTTTTCAGTCTGACACGGCTGACGGAAGCGTATGCCGTTTCGCTCATGGAAAAATAACCGGAGCAGAGCAAAAGCACGGCAATGATAAGTATGGACAATATACTGCCCTCATCCATAATGGAAAGATCACACTCCAAACTGTAAAATATATATCGATTTTTTAATATACCATATACCAAAGGGAGAGTCAATATTGGTGTTGTGCGCCCAAAGCGGGGACACCCCGCCGCGGCTGCGCGCGGCGCGGAGGGAACGGAACGAAAAAAGCCCGCCGGAAAAGGCGGGCTTTACTTCTCATTCCAAATCAGATCGCGCGGGTAACCTTGCCGCTGCGCAGACAACGGGTGCATGCGTAGGCATGCTTGGGGGTACCGTCAACGATCACCTTAACGCGCTTGACGTTAGGCTTCCACGTACGGTTGGAACGTCTGTGAGAGTGGCTCACCTGGATGCCGAAAGCAACACCCTTATCGCAAAATTCACACTTTGCCATCTTATGCTGCACCTCCTCGCTTGAATGTAATTACAGATAAACAGCTTATTAATAATAGCAAAGACAATCCAAAAATGCAAGAAGAATTTTTGATTTTTCAATACTTTTTTCAGAAACGCCCCCGAAATTGCCGACAATGTGGCCGCGCTGCGAAGCCACCACAATATTTAGCGATTGCCGCAGAGCGTTTGGTACGGTGCGGAAAAGAAATCCGGCGCCGACGCCGCGGGGCGACACAAAATGATTGCCAAACGGCGGGAAAACATATAAAATATATAAATACACTATAACAACCGCCCCGCGTGTGCGGTCGCGGCAGAAACCCGACACAGGAAAAGGAGGAGCCAAATGGTACAGCAGAAATATTCCATCAAGCTCAGTAATATTGTGGAAAGTCACAGCCTGATCAAGCTTTACGAATCCTCGGATTTTGAATCAATCGAGATCCACAGCTACAATATTTCCCGTCCGTCCCTGCAGTTTATCGGGTTTTACGATTATTTCAACACCGACAGAATCCAGATCATGGGACGGGCGGAGGCGGCATACCTGCGCACGCTGGATGAACTGGAGCGCGAGAAGATGATCGACGGTTTGTTTTCGCGCAAGATTCCCGCGCTGGTGGTGTGCCACCGCGTTGTGCCCGATGCGCTGATCGTTGAAGCGGCGCGCCGCTACGACGTTACGCTTTTGTCCACCGATCTGGAAACGAGCGAATTCCTTGCCCAGCTGATCAACACGCTGCGCACCCACCTTGCCCCGCGCACCACGGAGCACGGCGTTCTGGTTCAGGTGCACGGCGAAGGTTTGCTGATCCGCGGCGAAAGCGGCATCGGCAAGAGCGAAGTTGCGCTGGAGCTGATCAAGCGCGGCCACCGTCTGGTTGCCGACGATGCGGTGGAGCTGCGCAGAATGGAGCGCCGCCGCCTGACAGGCAGCGCGCCGAAGATGATCCGGTATCTGATGGAATTGCGCGGCCTCGGCATCATCGACGTTCGCAGAATCTACGGTGTCGGCTCGGTTTTGCCCTCGTGCGACGTGGACCTTGTTGTTAACTTTGTCCACTGGGACGAGAATGCAAACTATGACCGTCTCGGCCTGGAGGAAGAAACCACAACCTTCCTTGGCGTGAGCGTGCCGCAGATCACGGTGCCGGTTGCGCCGGCGCGAAACCTTGCGATCATTCTGGAAGTTGCCGCGATGAACCACCGCGAGAAAAAGCTGGGCTACAACGCCGCGAAGGAATTTCTGCGCCGCCATGACGACAGCATCGACAGCGGCGTGGGCTTTGGAGAATGAGCATTTATCTGAAAGGCGTGTAAAAAATAATGGAAGAAATCTCCCTTGCATACGAGATCAGAAGCTGCTTTCCGAATTTAACCGTGCTGGAAAACGAGCCGATGCGCGCACATTGCGCGTTCCGCATCGGCGGACCGGCCGCAGTGTTTGCCGAGCCGGAATTTGAGATGGAGCTTGCCGCGCTGTGCCGCTTTCTGCGCGAACGCGGTGTGCGTCCCACGGTGATCGGCAACGGCAGCAACCTTCTTGTGCGGGATGAGGGCATTCCCGGCGTTGTGATCCGGCTGGGCGAGCGTTTCGGCAGCCTGCGCGCGGAGGGAACGCGAATTTATGCCGAGGCGGGTGTGCCGCTGGCGCGGCTGGCCGTTTTTGCGAAGGAACACGGCCTTGCGGGGCTTGAGTTTGCCCACGGCATTCCGGGCACGCTCGGCGGCGCGATTATGATGAACGCGGGCGCCTACGGCGGCGAGATGAAAGATGTTGTGAAAAGCGTTCGCTATATGAACGAGTTCGGCAACACCGCGGAAACGGACGATCCCGGCTTTGCTTATCGCAAGAGCCGCTTTTCCGGCAGCGGGGATATCATTCTGGGCGCCTGTATGGAGCTGCGCGAGGACGATCCGTCCGCTATCCATGCGCGCATGATGGAACTGTGGGCAAAGCGCAGCGCCAGCCAGCCGCTGGATATGCCGTCTGCGGGCAGCACCTTCAAGCGTCCGGTGGGCGGTTTTGCCGCCGCGCTGATCGAGCAGGCGGGACTGAAGGGCCTCGCCGTGGGCGGCGCGCAGGTGAGCGAAAAGCATTCCGGTTTCATTGTAAACACCGGCGGCGCGACCTGCGCCGATGTGCTTGAACTGATGGAGCAGGTGAAAAGGGCCGTTTACGAAAACTCCGGCGTTCGTCTGGAACCGGAGGTCCGGCTGCTCGGCTGAGCGTCCCCCGGGCCGGAAACGGTACGGGCGCGCACGGGCGCTGAGGTTGCCCGGTGCCGAGGATACATACAGAAAAAAACACGTTGCAGCCTGCGGGAATTTCCGAAATGCGGCATATGCGCCGCAGCGCGGGCTGCAAAACCGAGGAGAGAGCCATGAAATTTCTCATTATTTCCGGCATGGCCGGTGCGGGAAAAACACGCGCAGCGGACATTCTGGAGGATATGGACTACTACTGCGTGGACAATATGCCCGCAGCGCTTCTGCCAAAGCTGGCGGAATTCTGCATGGGCATGGGCGGACGCTACGAAAAGGTTGCCCTTGTCACCGATATCCGCGACGCCGGCGGTGTGGACGCCATTTTTGAGGCGCTGGACAAGCTGGTGGAGCTTGGCTGCGAATATGAGATTCTCTATATCGAGGCGGATATGCCCACGATCATCAAGCGCTACAAGGAGTCGCGCCGCCCGCATCCGCTGCAGGGCGAGGTGAGCGGCATTCAGGCGGCGGTTGAGATGGAAACGCGCTGCCTTGCGCCGCTGCGCGAGCGGGCGGATTATGTGATCGACACCAGCCGTCTGACGCTGGGGCAGCTGCAGTCGAAGATTTTCAAGCTGTTTTCCGTGGAGGGTATGCGCCGCGAGCTGCTCATCAATGTGCTGTCGTTCGGCTTTAAGTACGGCATTCCGCTGGAAGCCGACATGGTGCTGGATGTTCGTTTTCTGCCGAACCCTTACTACGTTACCGCCCTGCGCGAGAAAACCGGTATGGACGGCGATGTTTACGACTTTGTGTTTGAGCATGAAGCGGCGAAGGAGTTTTTGCGGAAACTGGAGGACATGATGGCCTTTTTGATTCCGCAGTATATCGAAGAAGGCAAGCACAACCTCACCGTTGCGGTGGGCTGCACCGGCGGACGTCACCGCAGCGTGGCGGTTGCGCGTGCGCTGAAAGACAGCGTGGAGCGCCTTGGCTACACCGCGGAGCTGGTAAACCGCGATTTTGACAAATAATGCGTGCACGCGCCGCAGATGCGGCGTGATGCGGAAAGGGGGAGCAAATCCATGTCGTTTTCTGCCGAGGCAAAGGCGGAGCTTTGCCGTGCGCCGCTGTCGCGCCGGTGCTGTGCTGCGGCGGAGGCTTACGGCGTTTTGCTCTATGCAAACACGTTCTCCCCGCAGGAAATCCGCATCATAACCGGATGCGTGGAATTTGCCCAGCGGCTGCCGAAGCTGTTTAAGAAAGCGTTCGGCTTCGGGTTTGACAGCGTTGCGGAGACGAACGGCCGCGGCAAGAGCGTTTTTCAAATCACGGACAAAGCGCGCATCAGCGCAGTGTTTGAGCGCTACGGCTATGAGGCCGAGAGTTTGCTTGCCCACCATGTGAATCTGAGCATTCTGGAAGAGGACTGCTGCCGTGCGGCCTTTGTGCGCGGCGCGTTTCTCGCGGGCGGCAGCATAACCGACCCGGAAAAGCGCTATCATCTTGAGCTGGTCACCGACCACAAAAGCGTTTCCGGCGAGACCTTTGCGCTGCTGCTGGAGCTGGGCTTTGCCCCGAAAGACACCGTTCGCGCAAGCCGCTATGTGACATATTTCAAGCAGTCCGAAGCGATCGAGGATTTTCTCACAACGCTTGGCGCGCCCTCGGCTGCCATGGAGATCATGTCCGCAAAAGTGGAGAAAGATATGCGCAACGCCATCAACCGCCGCGTAAACTGCGACAGCGCCAATGCCGACAAGATTGTTTCCGCTGCCCAGGCGCAGCTGGACCGTATTCGCCTGCTCGAACGCGAAGTGGGGTTGGAGAATCTGCCGGAAGAACTGGAGAAGCTTGCGTTCTTGCGCGTGGCAAACCCGGCGGCGAGCATTTCCGACCTTGCGATCCTCTCGGATCCGCCCACCACAAAAAGCTGCATCAACCATCGGCTGCGCAAGCTGATGAGCTATCCGATCAACTGACCGCACCGCCCGCTTCCGACACGGAGCGGGCGGTGGATACTGAATCAGAAAACGCGAAAGGAGCGCTGAGCGCATGAGCTTTGTACATCTGCATAACCACAGCGAATATTCGCTTCTGGACGGTGCGTGCCGCATCGAGGCGATGCCGCAGAAGGCGAAGGAACTGGGGCAGACGGCGCTTGCCATCACCGACCACGGCGTGATGTACGGCGCGGTGGCGTTTTACAAAGCCTGCAGGAAAGCGGGCGTGAAGCCGATCATCGGCTGCGAAGTGTATGTTGCGCCGCGTCGGCGCACGGATAAGGAGCACGGCCTGGACGGGGACTATACCCATCTGATTCTGTTGTGCAAAAACGAAACCGGCTACAAAAACCTCTGCTATCTCGTCAGCGCGGGATTCACGGAGGGATTCTATATCAAGCCCCGCATCGACTGGGAGCTGCTCCACAGCCACGCGGAGGGGCTTGTTTGCCTGTCCGGCTGCCTTGCGGGCTATATTGCCCAGCGCATTGTGAACAACGATTACGAAGCGGCGAAGGCCAAGGCGCTGGAGCTGCGCGAGCTGTTTGGTGAGGACTTTTACCTC
Source organism: Oscillospiraceae bacterium (assembly GCA_015067465.1). Classification (GTDB taxonomy): domain Bacteria; phylum Bacillota; class Clostridia; order Oscillospirales; family Oscillospiraceae; genus SVKR01. The sequence continues at coordinate 34,506 of SVMK01000008.1, read as the reverse complement.
GAAGTGCAGGACCATGGCATCATGGACGAAAAACGCGCGCTCAACGGCATTTTGCGCATTGCGGAGGAAACCGATATCCCCCTCGCGCTGACCAACGACGCGCACTATCTTAGCCGCGACGATGCGCCTGTGCAGGACGTTTTGCTCTGCATCCAGACGGGCAAAAACGTGGATGAGCCAAACCGCATGCGCTTTGAGGGCGAGGAATTTTACCTCAAGAGCGAGGAAGAAATGCGCGCGCTGCTGCCCGAGCGGCCGGACGCGTTGGAAAATACGGCGCTGATTGCGGAAAAATGCTGCTTCGATTTTGAATTCGGTCACTATCACCTGCCGGAATTCAAGCTGCCGGATGGCGAAACGGACAGCTATGCCTATCTGAAAAAGCTCTGCGAGCAGGGCTTTGCGCAGCGCTATCCCGCGTCGCCGGAGGTGCACGCGCAGCTCGATTACGAGCTGGAGATGATCGCGCGCATGGGCTTTGTGGACTATTTCCTGATCGTTTCCGATTTTGTCGGCTACGCCAAGCGCCACGGCATACCCGTCGGTCCCGGGCGCGGCAGCGCGGCGGGCAGCGTTGTAAGCTACTGCCTGTATATCACGGACGTGGACCCCATCAAATATAACCTCTATTTCGAGCGGTTTCTCAATCCCGAGCGCGTTACCATGCCCGATATTGATATCGACTTCTGCATCCGCCGCCGCGGCGAGGTGATCGACTATGTTGCGCGGAAATACGGCGAGGACCATGTGGCGCAGATTGTCACATTCGGCACCATGGCGGCGAAAAACGCCATCCGCGATGTTGGCCGTGTGCTTGGCGTATCCTACGCGGAAACGGACGCCTGCGCCAAACAGGTGCCCAATGCGCTGCACATCACGCTTGAGGAATCGCTGCGCCTGTCGAAGCCGCTGCGCGAAATGTATGACGGCGATCCCATGACCAAAAAGATGATCGACACCGCCCGCGCGCTGGAGGGTATGCCCCGCCATGCATCCACCCACGCCGCCGGTGTTGTGATCACGAAAGACCCCGTTTACAGCTATGTTCCGCTGGCGATGAACGACGAGAGCGTTGTGTGCCAGTATCAGATGACCACGCTGGAGGAACTCGGTCTGCTGAAGATGGACTTTCTCGGTTTGCGCAACCTGACCGTGCTGGAAGACGCGGTTGCGCTGGTGCGCAAGCGCGAGCCGGACTTTTCCGTGGAAACTGCGCCGGAGGACGATCCGGGTGTGTTTGCCATGCTGCAGCAGGGAAAAACCGGCGGCGTGTTTCAGTTGGAATCGAGCGGCATGACCGGCGTTTGCGTCGGACTCAAGCCCAAAAGCATTGAAGACATCACGGCAATCATCGCGCTCTACCGTCCCGGCCCGATGGACTCGATTCCCCGCTTTATCGAGTGCTCCGCGCATCCGGAGAAAATCAGCTACAAGCACCCCATCCTGGAGGAGATTCTCTCGGTCACTTACGGCTGCATCGTCTATCAGGAGCAGGTGATCGAGATCTGCCGCCGTCTGGCGGGCTTCTCCCTCGGTCAGGCGGATATGATCCGCCGTGCCATGAGCAAAAAGAAGGAAGCGGAAATCGTCCGCGAGCGCAAAACCTTCATTTACGGCGATCCGGAGCGCGGCATTCCCGGCGCGGTTGCAAACGGCGTTCCGGAAGATGTTGCAGGCAGCATCTACGACGAAATCCTCGATTTTGCAAACTACGCTTTCAACAAGGCGCACGCGGTGTCCTATGCCATTGTGGCTTACCGCACGGCGTATATGAAGCTGCACTATCCCCGCGAATATATGGCGGCGCTCATCACCAGCGTGCTGGACAACAGCGCAAAAGTTGCGGAATATATCGCAGAGTGCAAAGACCTCGGCATCCGCCTGCTGCCGCCGGACATCAACGAGTCCGACGCGGACTTCAGCGTGGCGGGGGATAATTTGCGCTTCGGTATGGCTGCGGTGAAAAATGTCGGCCGCGGTTTTGTCAGGACGCTGATGAACGAGCGTGCGCAAAACGGCCGCTTTACCGCCTTTGACGAATTCTGCCGCAGAATGTACGGGCAGGATGTAAACCGCCGCGCGATCGAGAGCCTGATCCGCGCCGGTGCATTCGATTCGCTGGGTTACCGCCGCCGCGCACTTTTGCAGGTGATGGACAGCGTTTTGGACGACCTTGCCGCGGCGGGCCGCAAAAATGTTGCCGGACAGCTGGATCTGTTTGGCATGGATGAGGCCGACGGCGGCGCGGAGGAGACGGCGCTGAAGATGCCCAACGTGGAAGAATTCACGCGCGCGGAGCTGATGAGCATGGAGCGCGAGATGACGGGTCTGTATCTCAGCGGGCACCCGATGGACGATTATCGCGACATGGTGCGCCGCGTTGGCGCAACGCCCATCGGCGCGATCATGAGCGATTTTGCCGGGGAAGCCGGGCCGGAAAAATTTGCCGACGGGCAGAGCGTTACCGTGGCGGGCATTGTGGGCAGTCACAAAACCCGCGCAACAAAAAACAACAGCATGATGGCCTACGTTACGCTGGAGGACGACAGCGGCGATCTGGAACTGGTGGTGTTTCAGCGCGCGCTGGACAGCGGCGGCGCCTATATCCGCGACAATGCCGCCATTCTGGTGAAAGGCCGCATCTCCGTGCGCGACGAGAAAGAGCCGCAGATTATGGTGGACTCCATCCGCCCCCTCAGCGACCTTGACCCCGCGCCGGGGCAGGACCGCCCGGAAACGCCGGCGAAGCGGCTGTATCTGCGCCTTTCCAGCACGGACGCGGCGATGCTGCGCCGCATTGACCTGCTGCTGCAGATGTTTATCGGCGAGGACACGATGGTGCAGTATTTTTCCGATATCGGAAAGCAGCGCAGCACCTCCTGCCTGATCCATCCCGCGCTCCTGAAGGAACTGAAGGAGCTGCTGGGCGAGGACAATGTTGTTGTGAAATAAGAAAAAACGAAACCACGGCCGGTTTCCCGGAGCGTTCCGGACACCGACCGTGGTATTTTAAAAGAGATTTTAAGATTTGCGCTTTTGGTCTTGACTTTGCTGCGCGGATGCATTATAATACACAAGCTGACAATTTTATAAATAAATTTGTTTGAGCAGGCTATGGAGAAGTCGCGTAGCCCGGTCGAGCGCGCACGATTGGAAATCGTGTAACGGTCAAAAGCCGTTCGAGGGTTCGAATCCCTCCTTCTCCGCCACATAGAAACCCTGTAATCTCAATGGTTACAGGGTTTTCTTTTTGCCCTTTTTTAAAGTTTACCCTTTAGTTTACCCTTTAGAGGTTTAGAACTGATTTGATGTAGTTGTCCATGCGTCTCGCGCTTTCTTGCTTCATTTGGTCGGTGACATGTCCATAAACATCAAGCGTAAACGCAGCCGTTGCGTGTCCGAGATTGCCCTGAACGGTTTTAATATCGTCACCGGCTCTTATGGAAGCAACCGCATAACTGTGTCTTAAATCGTGAAATCTTACTTCCGGTCTGCCGATAGACGCAACAACAGCTTTGAAGTCTTTGTACAATGTGTGGATGGCTATATGTCCGCCAACAGCATTTGTAAATACAAGCCCACTGTTTTCCCAAAGTTCCGCAACCTCCGTGCGCTGCGCAAATTGTCTGGCCTTATGGCTCCACAATCTTTGCATTACCCAAGGCGCAGGGGAAATTTTGCGGAACTTATCGTTTTTTAGCGGTGCAAAACGATATTTGCCGTTTTTTACCTTTTCGCGCTGTAGTTGCTTGTCTATCAGAATCGTGCCGCTATTGAAGTCTACACACTCCCATTTGAGGCCTAGCGCTTCGCCCTCTCTTACGCCTGTAAACAACGTAAACCTGAAAATTTCCTCAAATCTATGCCCTTGTACGGCTTGCAGGAAATCTCTGATTCCATCCTCATCGAGTGGGTGCATTTGCTTTTTCTCTACGCGAGGTAGCGTACAGGCAGCCGTAGGATTATAGCGAATATATCCGAGCATAACCGCTTTATTAAGCGCAGCATGCAAAACGCCGTGCACGTTTTTGATTGTCTTGGCGGAAAGCCCCGGTTTATTGCCTTTTGGTTTCCCCAAGTCATTATAAAACTTTTGTATGGTGTGAGTTTCCAGTGCGTCCAATCTCAGCGCACCGAAGGCAGGCTTCAGATGATTTCTGATATGATCTGAATACGAGCGAACAGTAAACGGTTTGACATTCACAAGATATGTATCTTTCCAAATATCCAGCCACTCACCAACCGTCATTTTTGTGGGTTCTCGATAGCAGTTATCATTAACCTCGGCTGCAACGGATTGCATTTTTTCGCGAACTTCTTTTTGCGTTTTTCCTGTAAACGTCTTTTGAATCTGCTTTCCGGTTCCGGGATCTCGCCCAATGGTAACACGCGCTTCCCAGTAGGTGTATTCCCTTCCCTTGCGCATGACGGTTCGCTTACGAATTGTTCCAGTGCCTTGAGCGGCACGAGTGCTTTTACTGCGCGGCATCATATGCCTCCTTTCAAAGTGCAGCGCAGAATATATCAAAGCAATTCTAACTCTGCGCCGCTCAAAGGTCAAGGCGTCGGTATACCTAGATACTCTAGAATTGCACTCTTTGGAATGCGGAGCTGGCGGCCAATTCTGACGAATCTGATGGCTCCGCTATGTATGAGGCTGTAGGCGGAATTTCGCCCTATTCCTAGAATTTTAGCAACATCTTCTACGGTTAATGCTAAAGGTAAGTCTTCAGTGCTCATAGTTCAAAATCCTCCTCGTTAAACCAGTATGCCTGAAATGTTGTGCCGTCACTCAACATAAAGCGGCCTCTCGCATTCTTGGGAATTTGCTCTGCTGCAGTATTGTCCAATATGATTTGCGACAGTATAGCATCGGCTCGCCCACAGACTCTAAACCCAAGGTTTGTACGGATTTGCCCGGGTATAAGGTCGGCAGAAGGACGCTGCGTTGAGAGAATGAGGTGTATTCCAAAAGCACGTCCTTGCCTTGCTATGAGCGAAAGACGAGCTTCAATCTGGCTCAGAACTTCCTTTTGCTCTTTTGAACGACCTGTATTATCTAGTACTTCAGCAACCTCATCGCAAGCGAGTATGTAGCGGGGTAATGGAAATTCGGATTTCGAATTGTATTCCTCCAGATTGCGGCATTCGGAATCTACCAAAAGGCCGCGGCGTTCTTCTAAGGTGGCAGCGAGAAAATCCAACTGCTCAAGCAATGATTGCTCGTCAAAACACATCGTGCAGTGTTCATGCCAGATTCGGGGAAAATCGACTCCCCCTTTGAAATCTGAAATGATGACGCTGGCATGCTTTTTGAGTGCCTGCATAAGTAAAAGTCTGAGTAAAGCCGTTTTGCCGCTGCCTGTTGAGCCTCCTAATAGTATATGAGGGATATGCGTGAGATCGACAGTCACCGGGCAAAGTGCACTTTGACCGAGAACAAGTGTGAATTCGTCGGAAGTCAGCAATTTATCGCTCCAATTAAGGCGGGCGGGGATGCTGCTTTTTGCCGGGACAGTACGGATGACAACCCTGCGCTTGTCCACATGGTAGGAGATGTCAATAATACTGACGTTCAATGCGGCCTCCAATATCTCCTGAGACTTTTCCCATTGGCTCAGAGCTATGCTCGGATTGCGGAACTCAAATACAAGTATTTGCGGGCGTTCGCGATCTCTGTACTTGCGTAGCAGTTCCGGGGCTTCGCCGATATGGTTAGTGAAGCCGATGGTTATAAGTTGCTCTGTGACGGAGTACTTGTTGAAGGGGCGACGAAAGCGCAAGAGGAGCGCAACAAGGCCAACACAGGCCACTACAGCTATGCCGTATGTAATGTAGTTTTCATAGCGGAGAGAAAAGAGCAGGAGCCATCCTGCAAATGCAAGGTATGCAGCAAGGGATATGGTTTTAAGTAACGTTGGATAGTGGTATTTCAACCACGTGGTTAATTTGTGTAAGCGAGAGTCATCCATCAGTGGTAGTTCCTTTCGTGAGTTTCGTTTCGAATGTCGCGCCAAATAGCGTAGCCTCGGCGAAACGCAGCCCACACTTTGTTTTCCCAAGCCCAGCGTGCGCATTCATAGGTAGTTTCAAAAGCGGGCATTTCAAGCAAGATGCGCACCTGTTCTTCTTCCTCTCTGCCGATGCTTGACTCGCTGGGAATCTCAAAGTCATGGGTTTGCACAATGTCGGGGCTGTATTGGTACTTTTCGGGGTTGTTCTTGTGCCAAAGGTATTCATACGCCCGGCGCAGGGAATTGCAACGGCAGATGGTGTTCATTGGCACGCCCAGCTCATTTGCTATTGCATGAAAGTATCGCCCGGAACCGGAAAACGTTAAGATAAAATGGTAATGTGGCTTTTTCAATTCTCCTGCGGTGTATGGAAATGGCGTTTCGGGATTAAGGGCGGTTTTCTCATCTATTTCCTCCTGCGTCCAAATATCCATATCGTGCAGCGCGTAAGCGCAGCTGAAATTGTTGATTATGTATTCTATGACTTCTTGCTGGCTGTCCGGGTAAAGTGTAAGCATGCATTGAGCAGCCTTGATTTTGGGGCCGGGATAGGCCATAACGGTCACCTCTTTTGGATTTGGAATTGGATTTGCATCGGTGGACGTAGCCCGCCGATGCAAATCCCTCCCCACCGTCTTGAGGACGGTGGGGAGCTTGTAGAGTTTACTTTCCGGGAGCTGGAACAAGGTCGAGATATTCGACCGTGTTCCAGCGGTCAAAGGAAATATCTAATGTTTGACCGATTAGGTCTTTGCCGTTGCAGCCATAACGCTTAAGGGCATCGTTGAGCACTGCAGTTTTTACTTTAATGCGGTCTACGCGGTTGCCAATGACGTTGCGGCTTTCATAAGTTGCGTGAATGTTGGTGTTGTCGTATGCATAGCCTTGGTACTCGCCTGTGCGGCGCTCTAATCCTTGTACAGTAATCTGCATGATTTATTATTATCCTTTCTTGTTATGATTTTTTGGTTTGTGAAGCATGTGGTGGCCACCGTTTTGCTCTATCATGTAGTCAAGTTCCTTGATACACCTTGACTTTACAACGAATTTTTGTTACAATCACTTACGAAATAACCCGAAGCATTGCTTCGGGTGGTTGAGGAGGTATTTATTATGCGTCGAGAATCTAAAACTCCAGATAGAATAAAGGAAGTAGTTAGATCGAACACCTGTGAAATCCGCGCAGAACTAGGGTTAACTCAGAAAGAGTTAGGCCAATTTCTTGGTGTCACTGATCGTGCAATACAGAACTACGAAGCGTTGGAACCTCGTTACTCGTTACCGATTGAAAAAGCAATGCTTATTCATAATAAATGGAATTATTCTTTAGATCAGATTTATTTAGATTTTTATCAAAAGCCCGCTTTCAACAAGTTTAATGTTGATATACGAGATTTTGTTTCGATCGCTGGTGAATCTATTGTCTTTTCAATACCGGATTATTATTGGGAATATCTCAAGGAAACAAAAACAATAAATGAATCAGACTTTTTGCCACACGAAAAAAAGCGAGGCATAAAAAGCCTTGAAGCAGAATACTTGGCCAATTCTAAATCCGTTGTTTGCAAGTGCGAGATTCCTATCTCCGAGTTCTTTACCATGATTAGATTTGGAAAAGAAGAAATCCCTTATGTTAATGAAGAAAATAGCGGAACCGAGTTTGCGAATCCTACAGAAGAACAAATTAAGGAAGCAGATGACTTCTTAAAAGAAATTACAAGAGGCGACCACGGTTAAGTGGTCGCCTCTTTACCTTTATTCACATTGCATCTTCATTTGTTTCAGCTTTTATGATTATCGCTTATTCCATCCCGTTTTTGAGTCTTAGATGCTCAATCAACTGATACACAACATTTATATCATCTTCCGTCAATCCGGCGACGGGCAAACTGGCAGAATCGTTTACGCCAAGCAAATAGTCGGTGGAGGTGGAAAACAGTAGCGCAAGTTCGACAATATACTGTGTTGACGGCACAGATATGCCGAGTTCCCAGGCATTAACGCTCGATCGTGTAATGCCAAGCCGTTTGGCAAGTTCGGCCTGCGTCATTTTTTTCTGCTCACGAAGTCGCTTAATTCTTTCAGAGACCATGTTATCACCCCTCAAAAGAATAGTAAAGCAGGCCGGGTGATATTGCATTATCACAAAGATGCTAACGGTTGACAACCTGTAAGGAAATTATTATACTTTTACTTACCAAATATACTGGGAACTTAAATAGGGGAGGGTGTTTTGTGAATCAACTGAAATTTAATCAAATTCGTTCGGATATGCGAACATGTTTATCTGCTGCGCGACAAGTATTATATCAGAAGTTAGACGAACATTTTAAGGATAACCCGAATTCTCTTGTCAAGGGAAACGGCAGAGCGTGTCACGGAATTACCACAAAAATGAACGATCGCGCGGAGTATTATTGGATAAGCGTCATGATTGAGGATAAAAAGTACTGGCTCACGCTCTTCTACAATGAGGTAGACACAGGCACCGGGAATATTCATACTCAATTTGGACGCATTCAGTTTTGGCGCGATGTTAACGGAAAAACGCCCAATGGAGAAGCGATTATTAATCGTCAGCTTAGATGGTTTCTTATTCCGGAAAAAAGTGCTCAACCGTGTAATAAACCCACCTACATAGGCGACCCTGACTATTGCCCCAAGACGGTAGTTGAACAATTCCTCGAATTTATAAACAACGACATACAAAGAAAAGAGGCAAAAATATGAAAAAACTGATTACTCTCATACTGGTTTGCATTTTGGTATGCGGCACATTCGTTCCCGCAAGTGCGTACACGTATAATGAACTTGTGATTGCAGATAATCTGCTTCCTGTTCAAAGTGTTCACGATGGAATTGCAATAATCGCAGATACGCAATCTCGTCCATTCAAATATGGTCTTGTTGATACAAAAGGCAATATCATTGTTGAACCCTATTATAATTATATGAGTTCACCCTCCGAAGGAATAATTATAGTGGGCCTTAATGTGGATGGCGACTGGAACACGGGATATAAAAATAGTGGCATTGATAAATACGGCGCAATTAATACAAACGGAGAAGTCGTGCTTCCCGTTGAGTATGACTACTTGGGTGATTTTTCCGAAGGTCTGGCTGCTGTTTATCAAGTGCGCGAGTATTACGAAGAAATGGAGTACCTGGGGCAAGTACTTGTTATTGAAAGCAAAATAGGATTTTTAGACAAGACCGGCAAAATGGTTATACCTTGCGAATATGATGGTGTAATTGGTGACTTTTCGGAAGGCAAAGTCATCGTGCAAAAGAATGACAAATGGGGCGCGATCGACAAAACCGGCAAAACAGTAGTTCCTTTTAGCTACAACGGTATGGGCGAGTTTAGTAACGGATTGGCTTATACTTGGAAATCGGTCAACGGTGATCCCCAATTTGGATACGTTGATGCAAACGGGAAGATTGTCATCCCTTGCATATATGACAGAGCAATGGATTTTGACAGTAGCGGCTTTGCCGTGGTAGGCAAATACGAAGAAAGCGGCAGCGGTGTGATAAAGTACGGGGTCATCGATGCCAAGGGTAACATTATTGCAGCTCCGAAATATGACGTAGTTGGTCAGTTTAGCGAGGGACTTTGCTATGTCGGACAGCGTGTAGGCCCCGACGCAAGGTACAAATACGGATATATAAACTATTCTGGTGAGCTTGTTGTTCCAATGATATATGATGCTGCGGAATCTTTTTCAGAAGGACTTGCGTGTATTGGTATTAGAAATACAAAGATTCCTTCTCCATTGGCGTTTTTCTATGGGTTTATCGATACAAAAGGCAACGTCATTGTTGAACCTAATAAATATGATTACGCCACAAATTTTTCTGAGGGAATAGCCATAGTGGGAAAAAACACCTATGAGGAATTTGGTGTTGGGGGATACAAGTCGCCCTATCCTCCCGTGTATGCATTTATTGACTCGCTTGGCAATGAAATATGTACCAAACAAGAAAAAATCCAAGGAGGATTTACGGAAAGTACTAATGGAGTCATTGGCTTGGACAGATTGGACGAAACAGGAGCAATATTGAAAAATCCCCTCTACCGCGAATCCGCCAACGCCCTCCCCACGACTTCCAAGGTTTTGGTAAACGGCGCTGAGGTATCGTTTGACGCATACAACATCAACGGCAACAACTACTTCAAGCTGCGCGATCTTGCGTATGTGCTCAACGGCACCCAAAAGCAGTTTGAAGTCACCTGGGATGGCAAGGCAAATGCGATCGGGCTGATCCCCGGCAAGGCGTACACCGCAGTCGGCGCGGAGCTTGCAGCGGGCGACGGCGTTTCCAAAACCGCCCTTGCCTGTAATTCCGCGATTTATATCAACGGCAAGCCTGTCACCCTGACGGCGTATAATATCAACGGCAACAACTATTTCAAGCTGCGCGACATCGGAACAACCTTCAACTTTGATGTTTCGTGGGACGGCGTCAATAAAGTCATCTCTATTGATACGTCGAAGGGGTACAGCGAGAATTAAATAACGCAACCAACGGTCAGGGCGATATGCTCTGACCGTCTTTCTATTTCTCCTCCCAAAGCCGTAAATACGCTTTCGCGGCATAATCGCTTTAGCTTTTATTCCACGGTCATATTGACAGTTTTGTTCGTGCGATTCTCCTTGCAGGCAAGGCGGCGAGGCGAGGCCGTGCCGCCGAGCAGCAAACTTTTATTTTGGGAGGATCACACCATGAAACAGACAACTAAAATGAGCCGTGCAGTGGGTATGCTTGAGAAGATTTACTTTCACCTCAATGAAGACTTTTTTGAAAGTGCACTGCCAATTCCTATTATCACCGTACAGAGCAAGCCGGGTACTTATGGTCATTGCACAGTGGCAAAGGTATGGCAGCGTCCGGACGGAAATACATACGAGCTCAACATAGCAGCCGAGGTTTTGAATTACCCGATAGAAGAAACGCTCGATACTATGATTCATGAAATGGTGCATCTGTATTGCAGAGAGAACGGCATAAAAGAAACAAGCCGCGGTGGTAAATACCACAACGGCAAGTTTAAGGCTGAAGCCGAGAAAAGAGGGCTTATTTGTTATCAGTGCGGTCAATACGGATGGAACACAAAAGCCGGTGACAATCTCGTTGAATATGCACTTTCAAAAGATTGGAATGAGATACGTATCGGACGCAATACCGGTTATCAGCCTATCCGCACCGGAGGTATGGGAACGAGCCAGAACGGAGCAATAGTAATCGACGGCGGTAAAAGACCGAGCAGCACAAGAAAGCTGCAATGCCCTTGCTGCGGTAACTCCGTCAGAGCCACAAAAACTGTACGCATAATGTGTATGGATTGTATGCAGCAGATGATTGAGGTTTGAAAGTGCAGATACAAAAAGCCCTTGGAGTTGTGAAGCTCCGGGGGCTGATGTTTTTATATTTTGGAATAAAGGTGTAATAAATTAAAAGCGTGTTTTGATTATTGCAAGATGCTTAAAACTAAAAAACGATTTAAAAGATGAGCTGTTTTTTGAATCGAACAATCAGAACGGAAGAAATGATTAAAATAACATACAGTTTTTTTGATTGATAGTGCAACGATGTGGAGATGATAGTTATGAAGTTTCTTTTTGATTTAGAACGGTTGAGTTCAAACCGACAAAACTAGTGTAGTTTTACGCCATTATAGATATATGATTTTGCGGAAGCGGTTTTTTATATCTAATGGGTTAAAAATAAGGGGAAATTTGCAATCGTATTTCGATTATCGGACGGTTGATTAAAAATGGTGTTAATTTTTTAAATCAAACGAGCCAAAAGAGAGAAACGATTGAAAAAGCGTATTGATTTTTAAATCGAGAGGTGATATGATAAATGAAAAATCATAGAAGGTTGAATTTTGGAAGTGATTATATGACGTACAAGTCGCTTGGAAAACTATATTACGGAGATAAAGACATTTATGTCCATACATATGAGTCGCGGTTTCAGTCGCCGGATGCAGTAAAGCTTGATTTTTTTGTTTCTGGCAAGCAGGCTTTTTTTGTTCAAAATGCAGAAGTAATGCGGTTGGCTTATGACATTGCGAAATTGGACAAATCGGTATCAAAATTAAGTGCTGCATTGCCGGGGGTGGCAAAAGAGCAGTACTCAAAAAAGTGCCTTATAGACGAAATCGTTTTGACAAATAAGATTGAAGGAGTCCACAGCAACAGAAAAGAAATTGGTGAGGCATTAGATATTCTGGAGAAACAATCTGGAGAAAAAGGAAAGCATTACCGTTTTGTAAGCCTAGTGAACAAATACTTCAAATTACTCACCGGCGAAGAAGTTCCTCTGAAGACTTGCCAAGATATTCGGAATATATATGACGAAGTTTTTCTGGAAGAGGTTATTGCAGAAGATTCTCGCCATGCGCCTGACGGGAAAATATTTAGAAAAGACATTACAGAAGTCTATAATGAAACAGGCAAAGTCATTCATAAAGGACTATATCCAGAAAGCAAAATTATAGATGCTGTGGAAAAAGCACTGGTCTTTTTAGGGAATGACTCGATTGAACATCTGTTTCGGATCTGTGTGTTTCATTATTTGATCGAATACATTCACCCCTTTTATGACGGAAATGGACGGTTGGGGCGCTTTATTCTTAGTTATTGTCTATCTGAAAATTTGGAGCCGTTGCTTTCATATCGGATATCCGAAACGATTAAAGAAAACATCAACGAATACTATAAAGCGTTTGCTTCATGCAATGATCCGCATAATTTAGGCGATTTGACGCCATTCCTAATTATGCTTCTTAATATGATTAACACAGCCTTAAAAGATTTGGAAGACTCGTTGAGAAAAAAACTGGCAAGTTGGGACAAATATGAATTACTTATTGCCTCTTTTTCGGAAGCAGAGGAAGAAAGCGTTCGCAAAATGTATAGCTACTTAATTCAAGCTGCCTTATTTAGCGAAAAAGGGATTTCAACAGAAGAGCTGATAAACGGTTTTCATGAGAGCTATTACATGATAAAGAAAATACTGGGGAAAATCAGAGCTGAAATGTTGGTGTCTGAGCAGAAGGGCAAAGTAAAATACTATCAGATTGATTTATCAGTTCTTGACGGAATTCTTTTACAAAGAGAGCTGCTGGAAGATAGTGAATAGCTGATCAATTTGCAAGAGAAGACTTTTCTCCGGTCTGAAAGTGCACATACAAAATGCCCTCGGAGTTGTGACGCTCCGGGGGCGCACTATATTGCGGGGTTATTTGAAAACCATACGTATATTGCATATAATGGATGCAACTAATGAGGAGTGAGTATAGAAATATGAATATCACTTTTTTGATTGGAAATGGGTTTGATCTTCGCCTCGGGATGAAGACGAGATTCGCCGATATGTACGAAGAATATATAGCGACACCATCCAAATCTGACGCTATCAAAGAATACAAGGAAATGTTAAAGAACGACGCCCCCAAATATGAAACATGGGGTGATTTTGAAATGGCAATGGCGCAAGCGGCAAAGGAGTTTGAAGACGAAACAGCTTTCATTGAATGTCTTCGTGACTTCAAAGTGTATATGGCGGCATACCTTGAAAGAGAACAGGCTGACTTCGACAAAAGAATGTCCGTAAGTTTTAACGCTCGCACTCTTTGCATTAACGAAACATGGGAGTCTATTCATAATTTTTATACGGGATTAATTCCAAATGTAATAAATGAGTTTATGGCATTAGGAGTACAGGATAATCCCCATTACAGCTTTATATCGTTCAACTACACAGATGTATTTGATAGCCTGCTGTACTCAAGCCATGAAATAATACATATCCACGGGAAATTAGATGCTGATGTAGTTTTGGGAGCAGACAATATAGGGCAAGTTGCAGATTTGCCATATGAAACGACAAAAAGATTTGCGCGCGCATTTATTAAGCCGGAGTTTAATAAATCGTTTGACAATGCACGGCTGATAAAAGCCGAGAGAGCCATTGATAACAGTGACATTATTTGCATATATGGTATGTCATTGGGACGGTCAGACTATTCGTGGATTATAAGATTAAAAAACTGGTTACTATCTGATCAGGGGCATCATCTTGTCTACTTTATGCATGATGAGGCGGAGTACAATAGACTGAATTGGGATGCAATTATAGATACGGAAGAGGATCAAATTGTTACATTGCTGGAAAAGCTTTGCGCATCTAGTGATGAAATGAACAAAGTATTCAACCAAATCCACATTCCCGTTGGCTATGATATGTTTTATGTTGATGAAATATTGAAATCCGAGAAATCCAAGGTTGATGAAAAGCGAAAGAAAAATGAAGAACTACTTGACCGTTTGCAAGATAGGCCACAGGAAAACTTAGCTACATTGAGATAAGCTTAAATCTATGTTGGCAACGTGTTTGCGATAGCATGGGGGAGCATGACCATGTGGATATATTCTGCGCAAAAGTTTACCCTTATTTTTACCCTTTACAGCTTAAAATAAGGCGTGATTTGATAAACTTAGATACAAACAGCAAACGGCGGAAAGCATTGAAATATCAGTGCTTTCGGGGATTTGATAACACTGGCCGGGATGTAGCCCCACCAATTCGAATCCCTCCTTCTCCGCCAAACGGAGCAAGCGTTTTTTTCGCTTGCTCCGTTTTTTTTTGCGTCCTGCGGCATGTGCCGCGTGCGGCGCATATCAAAAAATAACACCGCCCTGCAGCCAAAGCGGCTGCCGGGCGGTGGGTGCTTACGTATAGGGGTTACAGATCCTGGCTGGTGCGGTCGATGACCTCATCCTGCATGGAGCGGGAGAGCGTCACAAAATAGGTGCTGTAGCCGGCAACACGCACGACGAGGTCGCGGTATTCCTTCGGCGATTCCTGCGCGGCCAGAAGCGTTTTCTGGTCGACGACGTTGAACTGCACCTGCTTGCCGCCGTTGGTCAGATAGGTCTGAATCAGGGCGCCGAGCTTGGCGAGGTCCGCGTCCGTTTTCAGAACGGAGGGCGGGAACTTCATGTTCAGCAGCGTTGCCTGCATGGGATCCTGGTCGATCTTCATCGCGCTCTTGAACACTGCCGTGGGGCCGCAGCGGTCCATGCCGTGCATGGGAGAGGTGGTGCCGTCGGCGAGGATGCTGCCGGCCTTGCGTCCGTCCGGCGTTGCGCCGGTGAGCTGACCGCCGGGCTGGTGGGAGGTGATGGAGATGCCGGTTGCGATGGTGGGGTGACCGAGAATGTTCGGGATGGTTGCCACCGTGTCGTTGAGGAGTTTATAGCAGTCGGCAACAATGTTGTCCACATAGTCGATGTCGTTGCCGTACTTCGGCGCGGCTTCAAAGTCGCGCTGCATGTCCTCATAGCCAACCCAGTCGGCGTCGAGGGCTTTGCCAAGCTCCGCAAGCGTATACTTCTTGTCGTCGAAGCAGAGCTTCTTGACGGCGGCCAGTGAGTCGCCGAGGTTGACCATGCCGATGGGGTTGACCACGGCGCAGTTTTCAAAGGGCATCACACGCTTCCAGGTGTCCTTGCCGGACTCGATGCCTTCAAACATCAGCGCGCTGCGCAGCGGGTCAAACAGCAGCTCCTGCGTGATGGCAAGCTCCACGTTGTTTTTCTCGCCGATCAGGCGGAGGAGATAGTCGATTTCGCGGCTGAGGGCGGCAAACATCTCCTCATAGGTTTCAAAGTCCGCGAAGTTGCCGACGTCGATGCCTGCCTGCAGGCCGGTTTTGATGTCGATGCCGTTGTGGCGGAAGATGTCGAAGATGAGCGGGAAAGTGACCATCGGAACGGGGCCGGTGCGGCTCTTGCCGGGCAGGTTGCCGTCCAGGCAGCCGGTCATGACAAAGTCGCGAGCGTACTCAATCGGGCAGCCGCGGGAGGCGAAGGTTGCAGTGTAACTGCCGTCGCTGACGAAGGCGGGCATACCGAGGCCGAGGCGCACGCATTCCAGCGCGCGCTTCATCAGCGCGGGCGGCGTTTTTTCATGAACGCGCAGCGTCAGGGTGTTGTGCGGCGTTTTCGTCGCCATGGCGGCGTCGATGAGCAGATAGGTCAGGTCGTTGGTGGCGTCCTCCCCGGTGATGGGGTCCACGCCGCCGATGGTGTAGTTGTGCCATTTGGCCATGCCGGAGTTTTTCTTGCGCAGCTCGCTGCCGGAGGTGCGGCCAAGCTCCATGTCCTTCAGGCGCAGCATGCACAAAAGCTCCAGCGCCTCGTCAGCGGTAATCTTTCCTGCGTCCAGATCGGCCTTGTAGTAGGGATACATATACTGGTCGAAGCGACCGCCGGGCAGCGTGGTGGAGGGGCTGAGGAAGAGAATCTGGAACCAGAAGGCCTGGATGGCTTCGCGGAAGGATTTTGCAGGATTCTGCGGTACGGTGCGGCAGATGGCTGCGATCTGCTCCAGCTCTGCTTTGCGTTCCGGTCGGGATTCCTTCTGCGCCATTTCGTCGGCCAGCGCGGCATAGCGCGCGGCGAGGGTGTTCATCGCCTCAAAGGCCATCACAACGCTGTCGTAGTAGCGGTGCTTGTCCAGTGCCTCCATATCGGTGAAGCGGATCTTGCTTTGGCATTCTCTGGCCTGACGGATAAGCTCGTTCGTGCCGTATTTCAGGATTTTGTCATACTCCACGCACAGCAGCACCAGCGAAGGCCCAAGGCCCAGACCGCTCTGGGCATAGCCGCCGCCGACGCCGCGCTCGGTTTCCTTCGGCTTCCAGGGCGGAAGGATCAGACCTGCGCGCAGCATGTTGATCAATCGTTCGTTGTCGTAGAAAATGTTGCCCATCTGCCCGATGAGGGTGTTGGGTGTGTAGCGCTTGTTCAGTTCCTGCAGGTCACGCTCGTCCTGCGGGTCAACAATGAAACCGTCAGCCTTCAGGCTGTCGATCTCGTTTTGCGGCCAAATGCCGTAGTCCGGGTCGATCTCAAGGCCCATGTGTTTGCTGGATGCGATGCCGACGATCAGCTCATCGTCGCCGATGGCGATGGGCATACGCTCTGCGCAGGCTTTCAAAATTTTGCCGCGCTGGATGATAACGCTGTCGTTGCGCGTTTCCTCGCGCACGTCCAGGGTGATGCGGAATTTTTCGATGCAGATGGGGTAGTGATCGACCATGACGGTCTTTTTGATGCGTTCAATGCGTTCAGTGTTCATGCCTTGCACCCCTTATCATACTCAATAAAAAAGACTCTGTTTGCGTCGGTTTTTAGAAAGCGGGAGCCCGGTTTGGGCTCCCGCCGCTTTTGATTTCAGTTGAATTTTGTTGCTTGCATCAGCCGGCGAAGAAGCTCTGGCACTGCGCGTCAACGCGATCCATCATCTCGCGCATTTCGTCGCGGGAGAAGTCCTGGAAGGTGTTGGTGCCGCCAAGAGCCTTGACGCGCTCCATATACTCGGGGCTGTCGACGATGGTGTTGACAACTTCGCAGATCTTGTCGGCCAGTGCCTCGTCCATGCCTGCAGGGCCGGCCAGAGCCATGGGCCATGCGCAGGTCAGATCGGGAGCCTTCTCGTCGCCGTAGATGTCGGCAACGGTGGGGATGGCGTCGAGCGCGGCGACCACTTCGGGTGCACCGGCGTAGTTGCGGGTGACGTTGCTGTAAAGCAGGCCCTTGAGCTTGCCTTCAACCATGAACTGCGGGCCGGCAGTCTCGGTCAGCATGCCGACGTTGATGCTGCCGCCGAGCAGACCGGTGGAGATGTCGTTGTTGGTGCCGGAGATCCAGCGGACCTTATCCAGAATGCCCTCTTCGCGAAGCAGGAGCTTCAGACGGACTTCGTGGGGCGTGCCGTTGGCAGCGCCGGCGATGATGGTGTTGGGGTTGTCCTTGACATACTGCACCAGAGCTTCCCAGCTGTCGTAGGGAGCATCGGGCTGGGTGACCACGACGGCGCCGGAGGGAACTGCCAGGCCGACCATGGAGGAAACGATGGTGTAGTCATCGGGGTTGGAGAGGTTGTGGCCCCAGGAGCCGGTGTAGTAGGGGGGCACCTGGCCGCCGCCGGCATACATCAGGACGCTGCCGTCGGTGGGAGCGTTGTAAAGCTTCTCGCCGAGCTTGGCGCCGCCGCCGGTGCCGTCGTTTTCAACGATGATGTTGAAGCCGGTCTTTTCCTGCAGATAGTCCTTCATAACGCGGGTTGCCAGATCCAGGGGAGCGCCGACGTCGGCGGGAACCAGGATGGTGACGTCGCCGGTGGGCCATTCAACCGCAGGAGCGGGAGCGGGCTCGGCGGAGTCGGGAGCTGCGGGTGCGGGGGCTTCGGGAGCTGCGGGTGCGGGGGTTTCGGTGGCAGCGGGCTTGCTGCTGCCGCAGGCTGCAAGGGACATAACAAGAATGACAGCCAGCAGAAGGGCGATGATTTTCTTCATTTTGTTCCTCCTAAAATTTGTTTTGATTGTTTTTGCGATTTATAAGCACGGTTTCCCGCGTTTATACGGTTTTGGGATTTACTCCTCCGCGGTCTGTGCGGCGGCCTTTTTGGCTCTGGCGGCCTTGATTGCGGGGAGCACGGTGTGGAGCACCAGCACGGCCACGCCCACGACGATGAACGCGAGGGACACGGGGCGGGTGAAGAAGTCTGCCACGCCGTTGAACGAGCGGTTCATACCCTGGCGGATGTTCTTTTCCAGCAGGGAGCTGAGGATGAACATCATGATGAAGGGCGTGGTGGGAACGCCGAAATAGTCCATGCCGAGGCCGAGCAGGCAGGCGCAGAGGGTGACGATCACGCCGAGCAGGTTGCCTGCGGTCATGTATGCGCCGACGAAGCTGATGACGATGATGGTCGGATACAGGAAGTGGTAGGGCATGGAGATGAATTTCGGGAACAGCGGCATGCCGGCGGCTTCCACCAGAAGGACGAAGACACCTGCGATGATGGCTGCGGTGAAGAGCATGTAGACCATCTCGGGGTTTGTGGTCATCAGCATGGGGCCGGTCTGCACGCCGTGGATGCTCATAACGGCCATAAACTGCACCATGATGGCGTCGCCCGGGATGCCGAGGGCCAGCATGGGGATCATGGCGCCGCCGATGCCGGCGTTGTTTGCAACTTCGGGGGCGATAACGCCGCCGATGTGGCCCTTGCCCCAGAGATCTTTGTTTTTCTTATCCATGTTGCGCTCGTTGGAATAGGCGATGACCGTAGAGGTCGGGGCACCGAGACCGGGCAGGAAGCCGATGAAAGCGCCGGTGAGGAACGAGCGGATGAGGTTGCCGAGGTTGTCGAGAATGTCCTTGCCCGGCCACTTGAAGCCGCGCACCTTGATCTTGGAAGCGTCCTGCGCCTTGGTGCGGCGGGCATACTCCAGAAGAATGATCTTGGCGGCGAACATGCCGAGCATGATGTTGATGATGTTGAAGCCGTCGTAGAGGTACATGTTGCCGAAGGTGAGGCGCATACGGCCGCTGATGGGGTCGGGGCCGATGGAGCACAGCAGAATGGCAAGACCGACGCCGGCGATGCCCTTGACGAGGTTGCCCTCGCTCAGGCCGACGACCATGGCGACGGCGCAGAAGCACATTGCGGCATATTCCCAGGGACCGAGCTTCACGCCCCAGTCCGCCAGCACGCGCGCGGCGAGCATGGCGATGATGATGGAGGGGATGGTGCCCAGGAAGTTGCAGACAACCGCCACGCTGAGGGGGCGGACGGGATCGCCCTTCTTGGTGAACTCATAGCCGTCCCACACCGTTGCGATGGAGGAACTGGTGCCGGGGATGCCGAGCAGGATGGAGCCGATGCAGCCGCCGGAAGTGGAGCCGATGTGGATGGAAACAAACAGCGCCAGCGCCAGCACGGGGTTCATCTTGTAGGTGATGGGCAGCAGCATGACCATGACGGTGCCGCCGGCAAGGCCGGGAAGGGAGCCGAAGAGCATGCCGATGAGAGAGCCGAGCAGGATATAGAGCACGCCGGTGACGGAGGCCAGCGCCTGGAGCGAATCAAGAATATATTCCCACATGTCGTTGAACCTCCTTTACTTTTTGAAAAGTTGCCACAGCGCGCCCTTGGGCAGCTGGGTTTGCAGCACGGTGACATAGAGCAGATAGAGCGCGCCGCCGACGATGACCGCATAAATGGCGCTGCGGAGCAGGCGCTTGCCGATGGAATCGTCCGGACGGGACTCATAGGAGAACAGAACCGAGATGCAAAACAGCAGCAGCGGCGCCGTGACCATGAAGCCGAGGCCCCAGAGCAGAACAAGGAAAGACGCATAAAGCCCGAAAAGCTTGGCTGCGCGCTTGAATTCCTCTTTGCTGAGGTAGGTTTTGCCCTCCGTCTTGGAGGGACTCACGATCGTCAGCACGCCGCACACGGCAGTGATGACGCAGCCGACGATCGGAAACATTTTGGGACCGGGGTCACCCTCAAAGCGGGCCGCATCCTGCTGCATCGTGAAATAGAAGAAGAACAGGGAGATCAGCAGAAGGATAATGCCCAAAAGCCGGTCTTTCTTTTTTGCGTTCATTGACATGCCTCCAATAATCAGATGATATTGCGTGAAATTGAACGAAGTCGGTTATAAAAATATTTTATCACAGGAGTAGGTGTAATGCAAGCGCTGAAAGGCTCAAAGCTGATTTTCGGTGCGCTTGATGATTTCGTTCTGCACGGCGGGTGTCAGCAGCGTGAAGTAAGTGCTGTAACCCGCGACGCGAACGATCAGGTCAGAGTATTTTTGCGGCTCGGCCTGTGCTGCGAGCAGCGTTTCGTTGGAAACAACGTTGAACTGGATGTGCTTGCCGCCGTTGAACATATAGGTCTTCACCAGCGCGACGAATTTTTCCAGATCCGCATCGGTCTTCATGGCGCCGGGGGCGATCTTCATGTTGAGCAGCGCGGCGTTGAAGGGCGTCTGGTTGATGCGCATGGCGCTCATCAGCGACTGGAGCGGGCCTTCGCGGTCCGTGCCCTGCGTGGGGCTCATCACGCCGTCGCAAAGCGTTTCGCCGCTGTAGCGTCCGTCCGGGGTGGCGCAGGTGTAGCTGCCGCCGGGGGCGTGCGCCGTGATGGAAACGCCGGTGGGGCGGGGCGGCGCGCCGTAGATGGTGCGGAAACTTGCCGTTGTCTGAATCCAGAAATCGTAAAGCTGCGCGGCGAGATCGTCCACATAGGGATCGTTGTTGCCGAATTTGGGCGCTGCGGCGCACATGGCGCGGATGTCCTCATAGCCTTCCCAGTTGGCCTCAATGGCGTTGTAGAGCGTTTCCATGGTGAAGCGCTTTTCGTCGAACACCAGCTTTTTCACGCTTGCCATGGAGTTGGCAACGTTGATCATGCCGATGGGGTTGAACATGGAGGCGTTTTCGTAAAACATCCTGCGGTCAAACATGTCGCGCCCGGAGGAGATGCCCTCGTGGGTGAACGCGGAGTGGACAACGTCGCAGTTGGTTTCGCGCGAAACGCGAATGAGAATGTTGTGCTCCTCATTGTAAAGGCCCATGAAGTGCTTCAGCTGGGTTTGGAACGCAGCCATGAAGTCCTCAAAGGTCCGGAAGTCCTTCATCTCGCCGGTCTGCGGGCCGAGCTGCTCGCCGGTCTGGGTGAGGATGCCGTTGTGCATCGTGATGTCGAGCACCTTCGGAACGATGAACATGCCGAGCGCGTTGATGCGGCTTTTGCCGGGCAGATTCAGGTCAAGGCAGCCGGCCAGCGCGTAGTCGCGGGCCTCCTCGATGGGGATGCCCTGCTCCACCAATCCGGCAATGTAGCTTTCGTCGGAAACGAAGGCAGGCATGCCGATGCCGGTGCGCACCAGCTCCGCGGACTTCAGCAAAAGCTTCTGCGGCGTGCTTTTGGCAACGCGGACGGTGATGGTGTACTGCGGGATGCGAACCTCATAGGCCGCCTGAAGGACAAGATAGCTCAGCTCGTTGGTGGCGTCGCTGCCGTCGGGTTTCACGCCGCCGATGAGGAAGTTGTGCCAGCGTGCCATGCCGGCCCACTTGTCGCGCTGCTGCGCGCCGCCGTTGACAAAGTTGAACTGCATGATTTTCACGCGCAGCATTTCCAGCAGCTCCAGCACTTCGTCGTCGGTGATGGCGCCGGACTCGATATCGCGCTTGTAGAAGGGATACATATACTGGTCGAAGCGTCCGCCGGGCGTGGTGCCGTGGGCGATCATCATCCAGTAGAAATAGAAGTTCTGCAGTGCGTCGCGGAAGTTGCGGCTGGGGTTTTCCGCGATCCAGTGGCAGGTGTCCGCCATGCGCTCAAGCTCGGCCTTGCGCTGCGCGTCCGCCGTTTCGGCGGCTTTGGCAAGGCAGGCGTCGCCGTAGCGGTGATACATGCGCACCATCGCGCTGAGCGCAATGATAACGGCCTTGAGATACTGCGCTTTGTCGAAGCTCTCGGCGTCGTGATAGGTCAGGCGGCGCAGCTCCTCCTCGGCGTCGTGCAGGGTTTTGCTGACGCCCTCGGTGACAATTTTGGCATAGTCGGGAACGAAGAAGCTCAGCGCGATGCCCATGCCCCAGCCGAAGCCGGCGCCGCCGGCGCCGCGGCCTTTTTCGCGGTCTTTCCAAGGCGGGCAGAGAATGCCGGAGCGGATGAAGGGCCAAAGGTGCCAGTCGTCATAGAAGCGGCCCTGCCACTCGTAGAACTGGCGGCCCTGACCGGCCCAGAAACTGTCGTAGCTGCGCAGCTCCGCGCGGTCTTCCGGCGTGATGGAAAACTTGCCGCCCTCGCCAACCATGCCGTCAAGGTCGTCGTCCTCCCAGAAGGGGCCCCAGGTGGAGGCCTCCATACCCATGGGCTTCGAGGCAACGTTGCCGACGATCAGCTCGTCGTCGTCGACATAAAGGGTTCGCTTGTCAAGATAGTTTGCCGTGGCATAGGCGCGCTGCAGGACAGAGGGCAGGCCCTCATGCTGTTTCCACGCCTCGATGACGTATCGTGCCTTCTCCGCGCAGATTGGATAGCGATCCACATTCAGGCGTTCTTTCATGCGTGCAACTCTGTCCGTCATTCTCAGCAGCTCCTCTCTGTTGATAATTTATTAACTATACACAGTTTATCACGGATATTCCGCGGAAACAAACAGGATTTCTGCACAAAAAGCAACAGGTAAACGCCTGTTGATTTTTTGATTATCATCGGTGAACGCTTGCGTTTTTCCTGCGGGCGTGGTATGCTGTTGCCGGAGGGATGCGGCATGAACCATATCGGTCTTTATTACTTCACCGTGGCGGCGGAGGAACTGAATTTCACCCGTGCGGCCGCCAAGCTGTTTATCTCGCAGCAGTCGCTCAGCGAGCACATCCGCAAGCTGGAAAAGCAGCACGACGCGGTTTTTTTCACCCGCGGCGGGCGCCTTGCGCTCACCAGTCAGGGCGAGCGGATGCTGGCGTATGCCCGCAGCATTCTGGAGGCCGACCGCGATCTCTATGTTGCGCTGCGCGACGAGGCTCAGGCCAACCGCGTCCGGCTGAGCATCGGCATGACGAGCACGCGCGGCAGCGTGTTTCTTCCGCGGATTTTCGCGGAATACCGCAAGCGCTTTCCCAATGTGGTGCCCTCCATCGTTTCGGGCAACTATGAATACATCGAGCAGCAGTATCAGCTCGAGAAGCTGGAGCTGTATACGGGCATGACCAGCAACATCCGCGCCCGCGTGCCTGCGGACATCCTTTATCGCGACAAGCTCTATTTCGTCGTGGGGCGCAATCTCCTTACAAGGACGCTCGGGGACGGCGCGGCAGCATTTCTGCGCGCGCATCGCGGCGGCATCTCCGTGCAGGATGCCTGCGAATTTCCCCTTGCCCTGCCGCCCACCACCAGCACGCTGCGTCTCATCTTTGAGCGCCGCTTTTCCAAGCATTCCCAGCACCCGAACGTGGTGCTGGAAACCGCAGACCACGACGTTTTGTTTGAGCTGAGCAAAACGGGCGTGTGCGGCTGCTTTGCCTCGCGCGAGCTGCTCCACCGCAAGCTGTGCCGCGAGCTGGGTGCGGAGCAGGTTTTGATTTTTCCCGTGAACGATCTCGACGAGCTTTCCGGTTTCTGCATGGTGTATCGCAAGGAGAGTCTTTCCACGGAGGCGGAGGCCTTTATTGCGAGCAGCCGCACCGTGATCACCGAGGTGCTGCGCAAGATCGACGCAGAGCTGGTTGCCATCTGCGCGGCCCAGACGATCTGAGCATCCGGATATGAAAAAATACCCTGTAACCGAAGAGGTTACAGGGTATTTTAATATATGTGAGCTTTTGCGCCGCGCGGCAGGGGATCAGATGGTGACCAGTTCGTACGCGCGGGTGCCGAGACCGATCTTTTCGGCGTGGATGAGCTGGGATTCCCACTCGGATTCCGGCGTGGTGTTTTTGAAGTGGTCATGATGGTCCACAAAACCGTCGGCGTGCATATGGTCGCCGAGCAGGGAATTGCGGATAGGCTCTGCTTTCAGGCAGGCGTCCGCGCAGGCCTGGTCCAGGGCGACGGGGTCAAACGATGCAAACATGCCGATGTCGGGCAGGATGGGAGCGTCGTTTTCGCTGTGGCAGTCGCAGAAGGGGGAAACGTCCACAACCACGGAAAGGTGGAAGTTGGGGCGGCCCTGCACAACGGCCTTGGAATATTCCGCCATCTTGGCGTTGAGGATGGAAGCGGCCTGATTCTGAGCGAATTCGACAGCGTCGAAGTTGCATGCGCCGAGGCATCTGCCGCAGCCGACGCATTCGCTTTCGTTGATTGTCATTTTCCCGGTGGCTTCGTCGAACACAAGGCCGTTGTTGGCGCACTCGCGCATGCACAGCTTGCAGCCGCGGCACAGCTCGGCGTTAATCACGGGCTTGCCGGAGGAGTGCATGTCCTTTTTGCCGGCACGGGAGCCACAGCCCATGCCGAGGTTTTTGATCGCGCCGCCAAAGCCGGCAAGCTCATGGCCCTTGAAGTGGGACAGGCTGATCACAATGTCGGCATCCATCACGGCGCGGCCGATCATGGCTTCTTTGGTGTATTCGCAGCCTTCGAGGGGAACGGCAACATCATCCGTGCCTTTCAGGCCGTCGCCGATGATGATGGGGCAGCCGACGGTCATGGGGGTGAAGCCGTTTTCCCATGCGCAGTAGAGATGCTCAACGGCGTTTTTGCGCGAACCGACATACATGGTGCTGCAGTCGGTCAGGAAAGGTTTGCCGCCAAGCGCTTTTACAATATCGACAATCACTCTGGCGTAGTTCGGACGAAGGAAGCCGAGGTTGCCGAGTTCGCCGAAGTGCAGCTTGATGGCGACAAACTTGCCGTTCATGTCAATTTGGTCGATGCCGGCAGCAAGTGCCAGCTTGCGGAATTTTTCGGGAATGCTCTTTCCGCCGTATCCGGTTCTGAAATCGGAAAAATAAACTTTTGCAGCGTCCATGGTGTGGTCCTCCGGTTTGGATCAGTTTGGATTTAATGCATTTCTATAATAACCGGGAAAAGCCCGGGCTGTCAATACGGCTGTACGGTTGCCGGGAAAAGTGGGGCGTTACGTCACGATTCCGCCGTCCGGGCTGATGGTTGTAATCTGCAGGGGGATCGACTTGCCGCAGCGCTCAATGGCGGTTTTTACCGCGTGGGCAAGGCCGCCGCAGCAGGGAACGGTCATGCGCGCGAGGGTGATGGAGCGGATGTCGTTGTCTGCGAAAATGGCGGTGAGTTTTTCGGAATAATCCACGCCGTCGAGCTTGGGACAGGCGATGAGCGTTATCTTACCGCGGATAAAATCGCGGTGGAAGCTGCCGTAAGCATAGGCGGTGCAGTCGGCGGCGATCAGAAGATCCGCACCGTTGAAAAACGGGGCGGTGACCGGTGCGAGCTTGATCTGCACCGGGAAGTTGGCAAGCTCGCCGGGAACGCGCTCGGGCGTGCCGTTTTCGCATGCGGCGCCGGAACAGGCGCAAGCCGACGCTGCCCCGGCTTTTTTGGCAGCCAGCACGGCGGCTTCGTCGTAGGCCGGAGCTTCCCGTTCCTCAAAGGAGATGGCGTTCATGGGGCAGGCGGGCAGACAGTCGCCGAGACCGTCGCAGTAATCTTCGCGCAGCAGCTTCGCTTTGCCGTCCACGATGCCGATGGCGCCTTCATGGCAGGCGTCCGCGCAAAGACCGCAGCCGTTGCATTTTGCTTCGTCGATGGTAATGATTCGTCTGATCATGCGTTCTCCTCCTCTTTCCGCTGCCGTTCCTCGGCGGCTTTCTGCTTTTGCAGCGCGGCGATCTCCATCATATGCTCATACATCTCGTCGCCCACGCATTTTCGCGCATACTGGCACCACTGCACGCAGCTGAGCGTGTCGTTGTAGGCCACAAAGCCGCAATTGTCGCAGGGGATCTGCGTGTCGATGGAAAAAATCTCGATGATGTTGCCGCACCGGGGACAGACTTTCTCGTGAATGGTAGGGCTTGTGGGTTTGCCTTGGCATCCGGACATGATAGACATCGTCAGCACCTCCTTGGAAAATGGTATTGGTTCTCTTTCTAATATGATTATACATGAAAACCGCCCGTTCAGATGTTGCGCAGGTCACATCCGAAAGGGCGGTTTTTCATATTTTACAGAAGCCGGAAGCAGTTTTTGTCGTAGTCGATCAAGCCGTCGGCTTTCATTTTCACCAGCTCCCGTGTGAGGGCGCTGCGGTCGGCGCAGAGATATTCCGCCCACTCCACCCGCCCGAGCGGGATTTCAAAGTAGCGGGAGTTTTGCGTTTGTGCGTGGATGGAGAGGTAGGTGAGGATTTTCTCGCGCAGGGTTTTCTTCGATATGACTTCTACCTTGCGCATCAGGTCGCGGTTTTTGTTTGCGATGATGTGCACCATGTTTTCGATCAGGCGGTGGTGAAATTCGCAGGCCGTGGTGCAGCTTCGCATCACGCGGTCAAACTGCAGAAAGAGGATCTCGGCGTCCTCGGACACCAGAAAGGTTACGACGGAGCTGTTGTCATCGCCGCAGGCAAAGGTTTCGCCGAAAAGCTCGTCGCGATGCATGCGCAGCAGCATCGTTTTGTTGCCCCAGAGATCTTCCTTGATCATGTCCACCGCGCCGGAGAGCACGATGCAGACGTGGCGGATGTTTTCTGCTTCAAAGGCGACGATCTCACCCTTTCGGAATGCGGCGACGCGGTAGCCCAGGCAGTCGAGCATCGCGGCGCGGTCGGTATCCGAGATGCCGGAAAACAGCGGCGAGCGGAGATTGCGCACAATGTCTGTCATTTTGATCACCCCAAAGCCATTGTATAATAAAACATCTGTCGTTGCAACCGCGGCAACGACAGATGCAATATACGCCGACGCTTGCTTACAACTGCGCCGCTGCGCCGGAAGTAAGCTGCGCCATGATGATTTTACAACAGATACAGCTTCTCCCGGTTGGCGAAGAATTCCTTCAGCTTTTCAAGCAGGGCTTCTTTGCCGATCGTTTTCAGCAGATAATCCACAGGACTCAAACCCACAACGGACATAACGCAGTCTCTGTCTCCGTGTCCGGTCAGAAACATCACGGGGATGCGCCCGGTTTCGGAATCGTTTTTCAGCATGGAAAGCACCTGCGGGCCGTTTGCTATGGGCATTTCATAGTCAAGAAGGATCAGGTCAACCTTGTTTCTGCCCAGATAGCTGATCGCCTGCACGCCGTTGGCTGCCATTCCCACATGATATTTGTCTTTCAGCCATTCATAAACCGTTCGCATATATGTAATGTCATCATCCACGAGCAACACGGTCTTTTTGCGGTTTTCCCCCGTGTTTTCGTCGATATATGTGCTGATGCGTTTCATGAGGCGATCAATATCGATCGGGCGCTTAAACCATTCCGTTACGATTTGCTCCGGGATCATCTTTGTTGCAAGTTCATATTGCGAAGGCTCGCCGACAAGGATCAGTCCCAGCTCCTTGTCCTGCGCGAGATCTTTCAGGTAGATAAGCACATCCGGCATTTCCTCAAGTTCTTCGCTCAGAAAAAGCAGCAGGAGTTCCGCATCATCCGCACAGTCCGCGATTTCCTTGATGTCGGTATGCGCGAATGTGGATTTGATGTTCATCTCCTCCATTTTTTTCATGATACTCATGGCCAGAAAGCTGTCCTTCGCGCTGATAACTACGACCTTTCCGACGTTTGCATTATTCTCCATCGCTATCCTCCGTATTCCGTATGGCGCTTGCTGCAGCTGCGCTGATGCCGTCCCAATCGAGCTCGTTCAGCATGCGCTCCATCTTCTTGAAATTTTCCGTGTCGGCTGCGGGTTTGCTGTAATTTTTCAGTTCGTCCAATATGCCTGCCATCAGGCCGTAATCCATGCTTCCGGCGATCTCAACAATCGTCTGATATGCTTCTTCCAGCGCGTCCGGGCCGATATCCGGAAGGGCCTGCCGATCTGCATCAAGCGCAGCAAGTTCGCGGTCCAAAGAACGGTACATCGCAAGGAGCCGCGGCGTATGTTCCCGGATAAAATCAACTTCGTTTTTCTTTCCTGCATTTTCCAATGCCGCGGCCAGCTGAGACAGCTTTCCCGCGCCGATGATTCGGGCAGAACTTTTTAAGGCGTGAACCTTGATGGTGTAGAGTTCTGTTTTGCCCTCGCGGTGCAGCGCGTCAATTTCCGCCGCCTTTGCTTCTGCGGTTTGATGAAAAACGGTCAGAACGGACAGGTACCCGTCCGCCGTGCCGCAGTTTTTTATGCCCGCTTCTGTGTCCACATCGGGAAGTGCATAAATGAAATCCGGCAATTCCGGCGGCTGTGCGGCTTCCGTGTGCAATGCAGAGCCGCCGTTATCGTTCCACAATCTGTTATATTCTTTCCAGATATCGCCGCAGTTGGCATTTTCGTTCATGCGATAAGCGGTGTCTTCATCGATCATGGCAAGCAGCACATCGGCAATCTGCGGGTCAAACCAGGTTCCGCGGCAGCGTACGATTTCGGCCCGGATCTCCGACTGCGTTTTCGGCAAAGAATAGGTTCGCGTGCTTGCCATGGCGTCGTAGCAGTCGGCAATGCAGACAATTCGCGCGGCTTCGGGGATTTCCGCGCCTTTCAGTCCGTCGGGATATCCCGTTCCGTCAAATCGCTCGTGGTGCCATCGCGCACCGTCGCAAAGCCGCGGCATATCCGTGATCTCTTTCAGGATTTCGTATCCGTTCACAGCGTGCGATTTCACGATTTCAAATTCAGCGTCCGACAGGCGTGCGCTTTTGCGGATGATATCCTCATGCACGCCGATTTTCCCGATGTCATGAAGCAGGCCGATCTCATAAAGCTCGATCTGCTCATGGGCGTTTTTGCCGAGCCGTCTGCCGATTTCCGCGCACAGAGCGGCGACACGTCTGGAATGACCGTCGGTATAGTGATCTTTGGTATCAACCGCTTTGGACAGCGCAAGCATCATTTCTCTGGTAAGGCGCTTGCTCCGGCTGGTCTGCTTTTCAACTTCCCTTTCGATTGACTGCTGGTAATGATACAGATCGACAATACGTTTTACGCGCTGCTTCAAAACGTCCGGCACGAACGGCTTTCGAATATAGTCCGACGCGCCGCTGCGGAAACCGTTTTCTTCCGCTGAGGCATCGTTGTCGCCTGTGACAAGCAGCACCGGGATGTCCGCTGTCTGCGGATCGTTTTTCAGCTCCTGCATCACGGAAAAGCCGTTGCTGTCCGCAAGATGAATATCGAGCATGATCAGATCGGGAGACATACTGCGAGCCAGGCGCACGGCATCCGCGCCCGTGAGGCTGACGCTGATATCATAAAGCGGCTGCAATACGGTTTTAATCAATGTGCCGACGGCCTCGTCATCATCAATGACGAGAATTTTTGAAGTTTCCGATCCCGGGCGATGCTTCGGCTCTGCTTCCGGCGCGCCGGGCTTTTCAATTTTTTCCTTCGGGAGCAGGCTGAGAAGCATTTTTTCCAGCTTGATGCCGTCTACGGGCTTTGACAGATAGTCCGTAAATCCTGCATTCAGATACATCCGTCTTGCACCGGATATCGCGTTTGCCGTAAGTGCCACGGCGGGGGTTTTTTGGTTTTTCTCCGTTTTCCGAAATGCTGCCAGGGTTTCAATTCCGTCCATATCCGGCATCATGTGATCGAAAAAGGCGGCGTCATATTCGGTTGATGCAGCCAGCGCGATCGCATCTCTGCCGGAAAGCGCGGTATCAATGCGGATTTTGGTTTTCTTCAGCAGGTTTTGGATGACGCTCAAATTCATTTCCGTATCATCCACAACAAGGATGCGGGCGCTCGGCGCCTGAAACAGCGCGCGGTAAACGGATTCCCCTCTGCTTGCCTCATCCAGCCGGTGCGCAAAGTCGCCGATCTCGTCGCGCGATACAACCTGCTGCTTCACGGCAAACGAAAAGGTGGTTCCTTTTCCGTATTCGCTCTGCACATCCAGGCTGCTCCCCATGAGCTTGAGTAGCTCCTTTGTGATACCCATTCCGAGGCCCGTGCCCTGAACCCAGCGGTTTTTTGCTTCGTCGATGCGCTTATACGGAGAAAAGAGGTCTTTCATGTCCTCCTGCTTCATTCCGATACCGGTGTCCTTGACCGAAAAATGCAGGTTGATCTCGTCCGCGCTCACATCATGAAAACCAACGCGCATTGTGACAGAGCCGGTTTCCGTATATTTAACCGCGTTTGTAAGCAGATTCATCACGCACTGACGGATGCGGATTTCATCGCCGACCAGAAGATGCGGTGTCTGCGCATCTACATCCAAGATAAATTTCAAGCCCTTTTTGGCAGCCACGTCCTTTATCATATTGTTCAAATCATTGATCAGGGACGACAGCTCGTATTGCGCAGGGATGATCTCGAATTTTCCCGCCTCAACCTTGGAAAAATCGAGAATATCATTAATGAGAGAAAGCAGCGTTTTTCCCGCCGACATAATGTCCGCGGCGTAAGTGCGGATGGATTTTTCCTGCGTTTCGCGCAGAATCATCTCATCAAAGCCGAGCACGGCATTGATCGGGGTGCGGATTTCGTGGGACATGTTTGCAAGGAAAAGGCTCTTGGCTTCGCTTGCGCTGTCTGCAATCGCTTTTTGCTTTTCCAGCTCCTCCATATATGCATAATGCTCCGTGTCATCCACCAGCGCATAGAGTTTTCCAAGGGCTTCCCCGCCGTAAACCAGATCGTTCTCTTTCGTTGTATAAACACGCCCTCCGATCGAGAGGGTGCTTCCCTCCGCAACGCTGGTTTTGATATCGGCAAGCAGCGCCGCGGTATCCGCACCCTCCGAGCCGAGTGCGGGCCAGAGCTTTGCCGCGGGCGCATTGAAATATTGAATTTTGCCGTCATTGTCTACAGCGATGATCCCTTCCGAGATCTTGTCAATCACGAATTCCTTTGCGATATCAATTGTGCCGAGCAGATCAAGCGAAAAGATTGCAACGAGCATTAGAATCGTGCCGATAAAAAATCCCAGCATCGTCACATCGTAATACTCCGTCAGCCCCGGGATGCCGATCAGCTGAACGGCAAAGAAAATGCTTTCTGTCAGCATCGCAATAAAAACGGTTAAAAGGCGAATCCGGGACCGTCCGCCGCGCGCTTTCAGGTATGCACGAATCAGGAAAAAGATGCCGACCAGAGTATACAGCATCTGCAAAGTCATCAGAATGTGGTGCGCAATCCCGTTTCCGTGCACAACCCTTAAAAACATCCCGCCGGTCTGTATTTCGATGTTGGTATAATACAGGCCGTTGTGCGGAATCGTCAGGATCACGCCATAAGTTGCCATATGAATCAGAATCAGAATATTCTTCAAAACCTTCGGAACTTTGACCCTGGTCAATTCCGCTACGAACAAAAACAGGAAGAAAACGTACCAAACGCGACCGAAGTAGGCAAACTTCAGCGCTGTAATAAGCTCGCCGCCGGTTTCGGCGGTTAATTCCAAAAGCGTTCCGATCTCGTTGAGCAGCAACGCGATGCTGCTCAAAAGCAGATACAAATGCAGTTCGTTTTTCCATCTTTTCACAATGACAACGCTTTCTGCAAACACACCTATGATGCATATGCATTGCATTGCCAGAACGATATCACGTAAACTCATACTTTATCCTCGCGGTGAATACTTTATATGTTTCAAACTTTCTTATCCGCCATCATATAGGATGCAACGCTGCCCGGCATCGTTTGTCCCATCTGCGGCATGGTATTCTCTCTTTCGTCTCGCGGCATCTTCATTCCGATTAACATGCTCCGGCAGGTCATGCCCAGCATCTGCGCAATTTCCTCGATGGAAAAACTGCAAACGCCCGTGGCGGACATGGCTGCAATCCCGTGCGCATAGGTGAACATGTTGTGGTACAAAAGCTCTGCCTGCTCCCGCAAAAGAGAAAAGTCTGTCTGCGCTGCCCGGATAACCCTTTCATAGTGTCCTTCGGTTATAATAAAGTCCACCACCTTGAAGCTGTTTCTTTTCTGCATGAACAGCAGCGTAAACAGGTTGTGCTCCTCCATGGCAAAGCGAATATACTGCACCCCAAAGCCTTTCATGGGCGGGGTCATCCGCAGTCCTTCCTCTACATATTCGTTATATAAGCTGCGCGCCGCCTCCAGTACGGCCTGCCGGATCTCCTCTACACTTTCAAAATGCGTAAAGATTGTAGACGGTGCCACGCCCAGTTTGTTTCCCAAATTCCTTGCAACCACCGCATCGATTCCACACTCTCTGGCCAGCTCTAACGCGGCTTCGATCAGCTCATCTCTCGTATACTTCGGCTTCGGGGGCATATCATCGCTTCCTTTCGAAACTATCGTTTCGAAACGCGCGTTTCGAAACGATAGTTCATTGTATCAGCAACGCGCCGCTTTGTCAACAGCCCTTTCTCTTATTCAAAGCGCAGCCCCGGCTTTGACGGATCAACGGCACTATGAAACAAGGCCGCCGGCACGGACCTGCTCCGTCATCGTTTTGAATTTGATAAAATTGAAATGACGATTGACGATATGAATGCAATAGGGATATAGTAGACAATATGAAATGCATCCTCCGATAAAATAGCCGCTGAATGTAGCGCAGCACAGTTGAAAAAACAAGAGAGAGCGGAGAAAACGAATCGTGGAAACAGCAAAAACCAAAGCAGCAGGCGCAAACGATAAAACAGCGTTGTTTGAAACGATGCCGGTCGGCAAAGCGCTTTTGACAATGGCGGTGCCCACCATTGTCAGCCAATTGATCACAATGATATATAACCTTGCCGATACCTTCTTCATCGGTTTGTCAAACGATCCTTATAAGGTTGCGGCGGCAAGTGTGGTCAGCATTCTGTTTTTTATTCTTACGGCGCTA
Source organism: Oscillospiraceae bacterium (assembly GCA_015067465.1). GTDB lineage: Bacteria > Bacillota > Clostridia > Oscillospirales > Oscillospiraceae > SVKR01. The sequence continues at coordinate 1,214 of SVMK01000008.1, read as the reverse complement.
TCCAATTTATTTGGCGTTGGCGGCGGCAGCCTGATGTCACGATTGCTGGGTGAAAAACGTGCGCAGGATGCCAAGCGCGTCGGCGTTTTCAGCGTTTACGGAGCGCTTGCGCTCGCCATTGTCTATGCCCTTATATGCTTTTTGTTTACAGAGCCGCTTGCGAGATTGCTCGGCGCGTCCGACAACACAATCGGGTATGCTGTGAGCTATCTGTTTTGGGTGGTAGTGGTCGGTGCGATTCCTTCTACCGTTGGGATGACAATTGCTTTTTTGCTGCGCAGCGCAGGTTATTCGAAGGAATCCGGCGTTGGACTTGCCCTTGGCGGCGTTGCAAATATTATTTTAGACCCTCTGTTTATGTTTGTAATCCTGCCCGCGGGAAATGAGGTTACCGGTGCGGCGATGGCGACAATGCTGTCGAACGTGATATCTTTGCTGTACTTTCTTTTCATCTATTATAAATTGCGCGGAAAAACGATTCTTTCGCTTTCTCCGAAATACATACGCATAGAGAGAAAGCTGATCGGTGAAATCCTCGCGATTGGTTTGCCGTCGTCGCTCACCGGAATGCTTGCAAATCTTTCTCATATCATTCGATACAATCTGACATCCGGCTATGGAGATATCGAGCTTGCGGCTTATGGTATCGTTCAGAAAGTGGATATGCTTCCGCTGAATATTTCAATGGGGCTTTGTCAGGGAATGATGCCGCTTGTGGCGTATAATTACGCCTCAAAAAACTATTCGCGGATGAAAAGCTTTGCCAAGACGGCGCAGACTTACGGAATGATTGTTGCAGGTGTGTGCATTGCAACATTCGAGCTGCTTGCGCCGCAGATCGTGTGGCTGTTTATTAAGGACGAAGCAACGATCGCGTTCGGTACGAAGTTCATTCGCATTGCTTGCCTTGCAGCGCCGTTTATCATTATCAATTTTCAAAAGATTTATTGCTTGCAGGCAATGGGAAAAGGCAAAGAATCGCTCATCCTCGGCGTATGCAGACAGGGGCTGGTTGCGATTCCGACGATCTTCATTATGAACCACTTCTTTCAGCTTTACGGCGTTGTTTCGGCGCAGCTGATCTCGGATGGCATTACAGTCATTTTTTCAACGCTGATTTATCGCAGCGTGAATAATAAGCTTCAAAAAGACATCGAAAAAAGTTCGGAAACCCCGTAAAAATCAACCAATAAGAGGTATAACACATGATAAAA
>SVMK01000070.1 GCA_015067465.1 Oscillospiraceae bacterium | reverse complement strand
GGGTAATCTTCATCAACACCACGCTGCCCGTGATGCACAGCTACACCGAGGACGAGGTTGTTGCATTCTTAAACCGCAACAAAGACAAGCTGACGTGCGTGAATGTTTCCCGCCATCTCTTCCCCTTTGTGGAAGAAAGCAACGACGGAATTTTTGAGCGTCTTGAAGTGCCCTGCCGCATCAACTGCGTGCTGTTCGGCGACCATTCTCCCGACAAGCTGATGGCTTTCATCAAGCGCTTTGCCCGCTGCAACACCCCCATTCAGTTCCGCAGCGACTACACCAAAACCACGCCCGAAAATCTCTATGATGAGTCCGACGACGATATTCTGCGCGATCTTCGCAGCATCCTCACCCCCACCATGCTCGAGGGCTGCCGTATCCGCTGCAACTACGAATTTCTCGACGGCGACCACGTTGTTTCCTACCACAAAACCCTCCCCTACTCCACCATCACGGAAACCGGCGAGGACGGCGTGACCTACAACATTCTCTACGACATTCTCATCAAGCAGACCGGCGTGCTCCACTCCGACTGGACCGGCGTGCTCCTCGACGTTGACCTTTACCGCAACGTTGTGTTTGAGCCGAACGATCTGCACCGCATTTTCTGACACAACACAAACAAAGAGGGAATCGTGCAAACGATTCCCTCTTTTTCGGCAGATTATTTTCTGGGATGTTTATCGGACACTTCTCCTGCTATTCTAAACACAGCACAGAGATAAAAAAACGAAATTGCAGGAGGATACCAACATGTCCAGATACGAACGCGCTTACTACAAAGGCTACACGGACGGCAGCAGCGCCGCCGGCAGCAAATATCCCCGCCGCAGCACCGCAGACCGCGCAGCATGGATCTGCTTTTCCGTTTCCGTTTGCATCTGCACGGCCTTTGCCATCGCTGCCAGCGTTGCAACGCTGTTTGGCCTCGGCTGAGGCGGCATCACATTGAAGGGACTGACACAGCTATGGCCAAATCTCCAAACCAGAAACTCAAGCTGCTGCATCTGATGCAGTTTTTGCTCGAAAAAAGCGACGAAGCCCACCCCGTCGGCGTTTCGGAGATGATCGACGAGCTTGCCCGCTGGGACATCAGCGCCGAGCGCAAAAGCATCTATGACGATCTCGACGCGCTCTCCCGCTTCGGTCTGGATATTGTTCAGGTGAAGGGAAAAACCACCGGCTACTATGTTGCCTCGCGCGAGTTTGAAGTGCCGGAACTGAAGCTGCTGGTGGATGCGGTGCAGTCGAGCAAATTCATCACCGAGAAGAAAACCCTCGCGCTCATCAAAAAGATCGAGCGGCTCGGCAGCGTTTACGACGCGCAGCAGCTCCAGCGTCAGGTGTATGTCCGCGGCAGAGTGAAAACCATGAACGAGAGCGTTTACTACAACGTGGATAAGCTCTCCGGCGCAATCTCGCAAGATTGTCCCATCCGCTTCCGTTATTACGAATACGATCTCAGCAAGCAGCGCAGGTTTCGCAAAGACGGAGCTTACTACCGCGTCAGTCCGTACACGCTCATCTGGGACGATGAGAATTACTACATGCTCGCCTGGGATGCCGACGAGAGCAGAATGAAGCATTTCCGCGTGGACAAGATGACGGACATTGCCCTGCTGAAATCCCCGCGCGACGGCAAGGAAGTTTTTCGCGGGGTGGACATGTCGTCTTACTCCCAAAAGGTGTTCGGCATGTTTTCCGGTACGCAGGCCACCGTAAAAATGCGTTTTGCAAACCACCTCGTCGGCGCGGTGGTTGATCGCTTCGGCAAAGACGTTGTCGTCGTGCCGGACGGCGATGCGCATTTCACCGTAAGCGTTGAGGTTGTACCCAGTCCGCAGTTTTACGGCTGGGTGTTCGGCTTCGGCACGGAGGCGGAAATCCTCGCACCCGCTGCCGTGCGCCGGGAATTTTTCGATCGTGTCGGCGCGGTGGCGCAGCTCAACGGCTGACAGCGCGCGGGCTGCATACAAAAGCGGGACTTCACGAAGCGCTTCGTGAAGTCCCGTTGCTTTTACGTTCGGTTTGTCTCCTTTTCGGGCAGCTCGCCCAACACAGCGGAGCCGAGCACCAGCACCGCGCCGACCACCGTCATCGCCGTGATCGGTTCGTGCAGCAGCAGCGCGGACAGCAGCACCGCCACCACGGGGTCGATATAGCTGAACAGCGCCAGCGTCTGCGCGGGAAGATGGTCCATGGAGCCGAAATACAGCGCATAGGACAGCCCCGTGTGGATCAGACATACAACCGCCAGCATCACCAGCGAACGCAGATCAAGCGAAACGTCGCGCAGTCCGCCCGTGAGCAGCAGGTAAGGCAGCAGCACCACCGCTGCGGCAAGCAGCTGCATCACGGTTTTGTCGTAAGCACCGATCCCATCCAGACGCTTATTGAGCAAAATCACCGTGGCATACAGCACCGCAGCACCAAGGCCGAGCGCAACACCGCGCAGCTCGGCAACGGAAAAGCCCGCATTCAGCACGCCGGACACCAGCACCATGCCCGCCAGCGCAACCGCTACGCACAGCAGCTTTTTGCGGGTAAGACGCTCTTTGAGCACAACAGGCGAAACAAAAATGATAAATGTCGGCGCCATATAGTAGCAAAGCGTGGCCGTGGCAACGGAAGTGTAGTTGTAAGCTTCAAACAGCAAAATCCAGTTCACGCCCATCGCAGCGCCCGATACCAGCAGCACGGGCAGATTGCGGCGAATGTCCGCGCGGGAGAAATGTCCGCCGCGGAGACGAACGAACAAAACCAGAAACAGCGCGCCGACAAAGCCGCGCATCATCGCGATGGTAGCCGAGGGCAGGGCGATATTCTTCCGAAATATTCCGATGGTGCCGAAAACGACCATGGACGACACCAGCATGAGCATAGACTTGTTTTTATCTTGCATGGCAGAGGTTCCTCAATAAAATAATATCGTTTATCATACCCTCTTTTGCAAGCAATGGCAACAATTTTTCTGTTTCCCTTGACAATCCGGAAAAAATCTCTTATGATGTCACCAGGATTTTGAAAGGAAAGGCGGATCAGCACATATGAATGCTTTGTCGATGAGAGCCGTTATGATGATGCCGAACACCGTCTTTGGTCGTTTTCAAAATCGCTGAGATTTGAAAAACGTTTACCGAAGGCGGTTATGGTCGTTTCCATAGCCGCTTTTTTGTTTTGTCCGGCCGCGCAGGCGGCAAGCGGACAGCTGCGGTATTTCGCTCACAAACAAGGAGGATATCATCATGGCACAGGGTATCGGCACAAAATGCGTTCAGGCCGGCTATGTTCCCGGAAACGGCGAGCCCCGCCAGCTCCCCATCATTCAGTCCACAACATTCAAATACACTTCCGGCGACGAAATGGCCAAGCTGTTTGATCTGGAAGCAGACGGCTATTTCTACAGCCGTCTCGCCAACCCCACCAGCGACGCGGTTGCAAAAAAAATCTGCGCACTGGAAGGCGGCAGTGCCGCCATGCTCACCGGCTCCGGCATGGCCGCCGTGTTTCTCGCGCTGGCAAACATCGTTTCTGCCGGCGACCATATCGTTGCAAGCTCCACCATCTACGGCGGCAGCTACAACCTCATTGCCGTCACGCTCAAGCGCATGGGCGTTGAAAGCAGCTTCATCTCGCCGGACAGCACGCGCGAGGAAATCGACGCTGCGTTTCGCCCCAACACCAAGCTCGTTTACGGCGAAACCATCGCCAACCCCGCGCTCACCGTTCTGGATATTGAAAAGTGGGCAGACGCTGCGCACAGCCACGGCGTTCCCCTGATTGTTGACAACACCTTTGCAACGCCCATCAACTGCCGTCCCTTCGAGTGGGGCGCAGACATCGTTGTGCACTCCACCTCCAAATATATGGACGGTCATGCCAGCGTTCTGGGCGGCGCCATCGTGGATTCCGGAAAATTCGACTGGTCGCTCCATCCCGACAAATTCCCCGGTCTGTGCACTCCGGATGCAAGCTACCACGGCGTTGTTTACACCGAGCACTTCGGCATCCCGGGCGCATACATCGCCAAGGCCGGTGCACAACTGATGCGTGATTTCGGCTGCACGCCCAGCCCCATGAACAGCTTCATGCTCAATCTCGGACTGGAAAGTCTGCATGTGCGCATGCCGCGCCACTGCGAAAACGCCCTCGCCGTTGCAAAATATCTGCAAACCAATCCCAATGTTGCCTGGGTTCAGTATTGCGGTCTGCCCGGCGACAAATACTACGACCTTGCGCAGAAATATCTGCCCAACGGCTCGTGCGGCGTTGTCAGTTTCGGCGTAAAGGGCGGACGCCGCGCCGCAGAGGCGTTTATGAGCCGCCTGAAAATCGCCAACATCGAAACCCATGTTGCCGACTCCCACACCTGCTGCCTGCATCCCGCCAGCACCACCCATCGCCAGATGAACGATGACGAACTGATCGCTGCGGGCGTTCCCGCCGACCTGATCCGCTATTCCTGCGGACTGGAGGACGCCGCCGACCTGATTGCAGACATTGAGCAGGCGCTGAAATAACAAAGCGAACGCAACGTACAAGCAAGGAGTAAGAATATATCATGCCTATCAGAATTCCGAACGACCTTCCCGCAACCAAAACGCTCACCGACGAAAATATATTCGTGATGACCGAAACCCGTGCGCTCACGCAGGACATCCGCCCGCTGGAGATTCTTGTGCTCAACCTGATGCCCACCAAGATCGTCACGGAAACCCAGCTGGCCCGGCTGCTGGGCAACACGCCCCTGCAGGTGAATCTGGAATTCATCCACACCCGCAGCCATGAGAGCAAAAACACGCCGCAGGAGCATCTTTTCCACTTTTACAAAACCTTCGATCAGGTCTGCGACCGCAACTTTGACGGGCTGGTTATCACCGGCGCGCCGGTGGAGCAGATGCCCTTCGAGGAAGTGGAATACTGGGATGAGCTTTGCGCCGTGATGGAATGGAGCAAAAACCACGTTTTCAGCACATTCCATATCTGCTGGGGCGCGCAGGCCGCACTTTACTACCACTACGGCATTCCCAAATACGATCTGCCCGAAAAGCTTCACGGCGTGTTCCATCATCATGTGGATCGCCGCAGCAACATTCTCATGCGCGGTTTCGACGAGGTGTTCATGGTGCCGCACTCCCGCCACACCACCGTCCGCCGCGAAGACATTGAAGCCTGCAGCGCACTGAAAATCCTCGCTTCCAGCGACGAAGCCGGCGTTTATGCAATGGCAACCGAGGGCGGCCGTCAGGTGTTTATCACCGGTCACAGCGAATATGACGCGGACACGCTGGACAAAGAATATCGCCGCGACAAGGACGCCGGCATGCCCACCCATGTGCCCTTCAACTACTACCCCAACGATGACGACACGCAGCCGCCTCTGGTGACATGGCGCAGCCACGCCAACCTGCTGTATCAAAACTGGCTGAACTATTTCGTCTACCAGACCACCCCTTACGACATTGCCTCCATCTCCCCCGTTTCGTCGTGCGACCGCGTCTGACGCCAAACCGAAAAAAGCTCCCTGCAAAGCATTTGCAGGGAGCTTTTTTATATGTGCAGCACCGCAGCGGCGAAATCAGCAGCTGATCTTACGCCACACAGAGGGCACAAACAGCATCAGCACGGGATAGATTTCCAGTCTGCCGATGAGCATGGCAAATGTTAAAACCAGCTTGGAAAACCACGAAAAGTCCGCATAGTTCATCGTCGGACTGACCGCGCCGAGACCGGGCCCGACATTATTCATGCACGACACCGCAGCCGTAAAGTTGCTCTCAAAGCTGAAGCCGTCGAGCGTCACAAGCAGCGTGGCAGCTGCGAGAATGAGGAAATATACCAGCATATATGCACCGACGGAATTGACCGTTTCATCGTCCACAACCTCACCGTCCATATGGATCAGATACACGGCGTTGGGGTGGATCGCGCGGTAAACCGCGCGTCTTGCCGCCTTCACCATAACCACAATACGCGCAATCTTCGCGCCGCCGCCCGTGCTGCCCGTGCAGGCGCCGCCGAACATGAGCAAAACCAGAATCGTGCGAGAGAACTGGGGCCATGCGTCGAAGTCCACTGTGGAAAAGCCGCCGGTACTCATGATGGACGCCACCTGAAACAGCGAGTGGCGCAGCGTTTCCTCAACGGTGGCATAGCGATCAAAGGTGTTCACCGCAATGATTGCCACTGCAACAAATGCAATCAGCAAAAACACGCGCAGCTCTTCATTGCACAGCGCCTTGCGCACCTTGCGGAGCAGCAGCAGAAAGTAAATATTGAAGTTGATGGAAAACAACAGCAAAAACACCGCGATCACCCACTGGCAATATGGGCTGTAGGATGCAACACTGTCATTGAGCACACCGAAACCGCCGGTACCGGCCGTACCGAATGTCAGCGTAACGGTGTCGAACAATGGCATACCGCCGCACAGCAGCATCACCATCTGCAGCAGTGTCAAGCCGATATAGATCAGGTAGAGGATGCCGGCGCTGTCTTTCATGCGCGGCACCAGCTTGGAGATGACAATACCGGGGCTTTCCGCGCGGAGCAGATGCATACCCTCGCCGGTGTCTTTCCCGGTCATGGGATTGAAGATGAGCAGAAACACCAGAACGCCCATACCGCCCAGCCAATGAGTAAAGCTGCGCCAATAGAGGATCGATCGCGGCAAAACCTCCACATCGCGGAGAATGCTTGCGCCCGTGGTGGTGAAACCGGAAACGGTTTCGAAAATGCAGTCGATAAAATTCGGGATCGCACCGCTGATGAAAAACGGCACCGCACCCAGGACCGAAACGGCAATCCATGTAAAGCCGACCGCAGCAAGACCGTCGCGTGCAAAAAAGTCCCGGCAGCGGGGCTTGCGCAGCGCGGGCGGCAAGCCAACGAGAATAAGCAGCATCATCGCAACAACGAAAGAAAGCGCTGCGGCTTTTTCGCCGCAATACAAGGCAATGAAAAACGCCGGCAGCATAAAAACCGCCTCAACGCACAAAACCTTGCCGACGATATTGAATATCACGCGGTAATTCATTTTTTGTTACACCTCGTTATCAAAAACGTCGTTCAGGTCAAGAATCACACGGTTGGAAGTTGCGATAACCACAACGGTATCTCCAACCGCAACGCTGTCGTTGCCGCCGGGAATGATGATTTTTCCCATACGGTTGATGCAGGCCAGGCGGGTGTTGGGCTTGAAGCGAACATCCATCAGAGCCTTTCCGGCAAAGCGGCAGCTCTCCGTCACATAAAATTCCAGCGCGTCCACCTTGCCGTCAACTAAGTGGTGCATCGTTAATACGGAACTTCCGGTTGTGTTCTGCATAGCGCGGACATAGCGGATGATCGCATCCGCGCAAAGCTTTTTGGGGCTGATAATGCGACTTTCGTCGCGTACGGCAAGCAGATTGCCAAACGCCGTATGGTCCACTTTG
>SVMK01000069.1 GCA_015067465.1 Oscillospiraceae bacterium | reverse complement strand
GGCGATGGCGAGAGAGTCGCATCCGGTTCTGGAAACGAATTCTTCAACTTCCTCGGGACGGGTGTAGGAAGAATCCTCAGCGGAAACGCAAACTTCGTCCTCAACGCCGGCAAGGGTGCCAAGCTCAGCTTCAACAACAACGCCGTGGTCGTGCGCATACTCAACAACCTGCTTGGTCAGGGCGATGTTGTCCTCGAAGGACTTGGAGGAAGCATCAATCATGACGGAGGTAAAGCCGCCGTCGATGCAGCTCTTGCACAGCTCAAAGCTGTCGCCGTGGTCGAGGTGGACGCAAATGGGCAAATCAAAACCGGCGGACTGCTCAGCATCCTGAACAGCGGCTTCGATCAGCTTCATGAGGTAAACATGCTTTGCATAGCTGCGGGCGCCCTTGGAAACCTGCAGAATCAGCGGAGAGCGCAGCTCGATTGCAGCTTCGGTGATGCCCTGGATGATCTCCATGTTGTTAACATTGAAAGCGCCGACTGCGTAGCCGCCGTCATATGCTTTCTTGAACATTTCCTTCGAATTAACGATTGCCATTGACAAACATCTCCTGTTGTAATAAAATCTAATGCAAACGTACGGACGTTTGCTACAAGTTACATTGTCATTGTAGCACCAGATTCGGAAAATGAAAAGCATTATTTTCCTGAAATGCATTATTTTTTGCAAAACGACCGGAATCTACCGGTTTTTCGTGATAATTAACGAAAATAATATGATTATATATCAGGAGGAGTTTACAATGGAATCTGCAAATGTTCTGAAAGGCGCATGCATCATTGGCCAGTCCGGCGGCCCCACCGCAGTTATCAACGCCAGCGCTTACGGCGCCATCCGCGCCGGTCTTGACGCAGAATGCATCACCAAGGTTTACGGTGCTGCGAACGGCATCAAGGGCGTTCTGGACGACAAGCTCTATATCATGGACGAGGAAGATCCCGCAGAGCTGAAGCTCCTGCTGAACACCCCCTCCTCCGAACTCGGTTCCTGCCGCTACAAGATGAAGGACCCCGATGTTGACGACACCGACTACAAGCGTATCCTTGAGATCTTCAAGAAGTATGACGTCCGCTACTTCTTCTACAACGGCGGCAACGATTCTATGGACACTTGCAACAAGATCTCCAAGTATTGCCAGAAAGTTGGCTACGACTGCCGTGTGATGGGCATTCCCAAAACCATCGACAACGACCTGTTCGGCACCGACCACTGCCCCGGCTTTGCCAGCGCTGCGAAGTATATCGCAACCAGCTGCATGGAAATTTCCAAGGACGCCACTGTTTACGACACCGCGCAGATCACCGTTGTTGAGATCATGGGCCGCCACGCAGGCTGGCTTGCAGGTGCGGCAGCGCTCGCAACCGCTTTCGGCGCAGGCCCCGACCTCGTCTATCTCCCCGAAGTTGACTTCGACATGGATAAGTTCTTTGCCGACGTTGATAAGATCTATGCCACCAAAAACAAGGTGCTCATCGCTGTGAGCGAAGGCATCCACTATGCCGACGGCCGCTTCGTTTCCGAAGCGGAAACCAGCGCAACCGACGGTTTTGGCCACGCTCAGCTCGGCGGTCTTGCTGTGAAGCTTGCCGAAGCGCTCAAGGCCCACACCGGCGCCAAAGTTCGCGGCATTGAGCTGAGCCTGCTGCAGCGCTGCGCTTCCCATCTCGCTTCCGCCACCGACCGCGCAGAAGCCGAACTGGCCGGCCGCACCGCCGTGGAAGCCGCTGTTTCCGGAAAAACGGACTACATGGTGGCCTTTGACTGCGACAGAACCAACGGCAAATACACCTGCGCCACCAAGCTCCTTCCCCTTTCCGACGTTGCCAACTATGAGAAGAAGGTTCCCATGGAGTGGATCAACGCAGAGCGCAACGGCGTGACGCAGGAATTCATCGACTATGCACTGCCCCTCATTCAGGGCGAGCCGGAATATCCCACCGAGTCCTCCCTGCCCCGCTACGCCAAGCTCAAAAAGGTGATTGCAAAATAATTATAAATCCAAAAAGCGCTCCGCTGATTCGGCGGAGCGCTTTCATTTATCTGTTGTCAGTTGATGATTTTATTTCTTATCGAACGCAGGGTTGATGACATAAACATTCTTCTGATCCATTTTCTCCGTTGCAAGCCGCAACGCTTCACCAAAGCGCTGGAAATGCACAACCTCGCGCTCGCGCAGGAAGCGGATAACATTGTTGACATCCGGATCGTCGGACAAGCGGAGAATATTGTCATAGGTCGTTCTGGCTTTCTGCTCAGCGCCCATATCCTCGGTCAGGTCGGTGATCACATCGCCTTTTACCGCAATGGTAGCCGCCGTCCATGGGGTTCCGGAAGCAAACTGCGGGTAAACACCTGCGGTGTGATCGACAAAATACGTTTCAAATCCCGCTTTTTTGATCTCCTCAACCGTCATGTTCCGCGTAAGCTGCTGCACGATGGACGCCACCATCTCCAGATGCCCGAGTTCTTCCGTGCCGATGTCCGTCAGAAGGCCCCGCAGTTCGGGATACGGCATGGAGTAGCGCTGGGAAAGATACCGCAGCGAGGCGCCGAGTTCACCGTCCGGACCGCCGTACTGGCTGATGATAAATTTTGCCAGCGCGGGATTGGTGTTTTTGATCTTTACAGGATATTGCAGCCGTTTTTCATACACAAACATTTCTTCGCCCTCCTCACTTCTGATACAGCCACGGCCACGGATCGCAAAGCCAGTTGAACTCTTCGCTGTATTCCAGATCGCTGCACATAAGCGGGCCGTATTTTTCCACATACCTGCGCTCTGCCTCGCGGGCAAGCTTCAGCATGGCTTTGAGCGTTTCAAATGCTTCTTTGTCTTTCGGGTGCGTGTCCAGATAAAGATGCAGTTCATGGCAGACAAATTTGAGCGTCATAACCTCACAAAGAGGCGTGTCGCTCAAATCCGCCGTATTGACCATGTTCATAAACGGCAGATCCAGTCCGGGGAAAAGTGTTCCGCGCTTGAGCGCATCTTCGCTGTCGTAAGCAGGCTTTGCGCTTTGCTGCATCGGCACATAGGCCAGTGCCAGCGGTGCGCAGGGCATCAAGGTTCCGCTTTTATAGTCACACACCTGCGTGTCGGCTCTTTTTTTGTCCAAGTTGATTCCTCCAATGTAAAAAAGATGGTCTGAGATCGGATCTCAGACCATCTTATGCTTTCCGATAAAGATCGGTTATTCTATCATAGCGCCAAACTCGTCCTCACTGATCACGGCAATGCCGAGTTCCTGCGCTTTTGTCAACTTGCTCCCGGCTGCTTCACCGGCAAGAACATAGCTCGTTTTCTTGCTGACCGAGCCGCTCACCTTGCCGCCGAAGCGCTCAATCACGTCCGTGGCTTCGTCGCGGGTGTAGCGCGAGAGCGTTCCGGTGAGGACAAAGGTTTTTCCGGCAAAGCGTGCATCGGCAACTTCTTCCGTGCTTTCAAAGGAAACACCCGCATCGCGCAGAAGGGCAAGCTGATGGCGCGATTGCGGTGCGGCAAACCAGTCTGCAAGATACTGCGCGGTAACCGGTCCGATGTCGTCGATCGTCATCAGTTCCTCCACGGAAGCCTGCATCAGTTCGTCCAGATTGCTGTAGCGCTTAGCAAGCACTTTCCCGGCCTTCACGCCGACCTGACGGATACCAAAAGCAGCGAGTAAGCGTGAAAATCCCTGCTGCTTGCTCTTTTCAATCGCAGCAATCAGGTTTTCCGCGCTCTTTTTTCCCATGCGGTCAAGCTGCGCAACGGATTGCGCGTCGAGATAATAAATATCGGCGCAGTTTTTTACCAGTCCGGCATTGACAAGACTTTCAACAACCGCAGGGCCGAGTCCTTCGATGTCCATGGCGTCCTTGGAGGCAAAATGCGTGATATTCCGCAGCCGCTGCGCAGGACATTCCGCGCCCGTGCAGCGCATGGCCGCACCGTCCGCGTCGCGAACAACGGGACTGCCGCACTCCGAGCAAACCTCCGGCAGCTTAAACGGCTGCGTTCCCTCGGGGCGGGCGGAAAACTCAACCGCAACAACCTCGGGGATGATCTCCCCCGCTTTCTGCACCCAAACCGTGTCACCGATGCGAACATCGAGTTTGTCGATAAAATCCTGATTGTGCAGCGTTGCGTTGGAAACGGTTGTTCCTGCGAGGCGAATCGGCTCAATAACGGCCTTCGGCGTCAAAACGCCCGTTCGACCGACCTGTACTACAATATTGACCACGCGGCTGCACTTTTTCTCGGGGGGATACTTGTATGCAACTGCCCAGCGCGGCACTTTTGTTGTGCTGCCAAGCCGGCTGCGCTGTGCAAGATCGTTTACCTTGATCACGGCGCCATCCATCTCATAGGAAAACTCATCGCGGTGCTCGCCGATCCATTCAATCTGCTCAACGCAGTCGCGAATATTGTCGTAGTGTTTATAGGGCACAACGTCAAAGCCCATTGCCGTCAGAGCATCCAGCGTTTCCGTGTGGGATTTGTATTGCGCGGTGGAAAACTGAATATTGTATACGATCAGGTCCAGACAGCGCTCCGCTGTCACTTTTGCGTCCTTTTGCCGCAGCGAACCTGCTGCACCGTTTCTTGGGTTGGCAAGCAGCGGTTTGCCTTCAACCTCATAGCGGCTGTTGAGCCGCTCAAAGGTGTCCTTTGCCATATAAACCTCGCCGCGCACGATCAGGCGTTCCGGTGCGTTGCGAAGTTCCTGCGGCAGTGAACGGATCGTGCGAAGATTCTCCGTTACATCCTCGCCCGTCTGTCCGTCGCCGCGCGTTGCGCCGCGATAAAATTTTCCGTTTCGATATTCAATCGCAATGGAAAGTCCGTCCACCTTCGGCTCAACAACAAAGGTTTTTTCCTCAGCAATCGCATCATTCACGCGGCTGCCAAAGGCAAACAGATCCTCATGGGAAAAAACGTCCATCAGACTCTCCAGCGGCACTTCATGGCGCACGGGGTCAAATTTGCTGCTGACCTTGCCGCCGACGTGCTGGGTTGGCGAGTCTGGCGTGCGAAACTGCGGAAATGCATCTTCCAGATCCATGAGTGTATGAATCAGCTTATCGTATTCAAAATCGGAGATGGTCGGCGCATCCTCATCATAATAGCGGCGGGAATGTTCCTCCACCTCGGCTTTGAGCGCTTCAATGCGCTTTTTTGCTTCATTAGCTTCCATTTTTCTCCTCCGTAACATTCACATATGTTTCGGGCACCCTGCCGACAATCAGTGTTTCGGCAATGAGTATGTCGGTTTCCACCTTGGATGAAACCGTGGCCCACGGTATGAGGATATCAATATCAACCTCGGCCCTGAGCGTAACGGTATGACGCGACTGGTTGATGCCGGTGTCGGTCATTGCGCTGTCGCAGCGCACAAACGAAGAAGTGAGCATGATGATCTGCACGGGAATATCCGGGCCGCGGCCCAGCAACAGGCTGGATCCGAACAGATTTCCGAGCGGTATGCTGATTTGCAGGCATTTGCTGTCAGCCGTTTTGATCAGTTCCGTAAGAATTTCGGTGGAAAAGCGGTTGATGCTCACGGTGTCGGTCAAGATTGCGGTGATGTCACCGTCGCCGTCTTTTTGCAGGGAAACAAAATCGGCGTAAGTATAGCCGGTTCGGTCCAAAACAGCGGCAATGCTGTCGTTGATTGCAAGAGTCACAGCGTCCTGCGCATCGGAAACGGCAATCTCGCAGCTAAGCTTGCGCAGGAAAGCGCCGGCGGCGAGAACGCTGCCCAGCACAATTGAGAGCAAAACCGCTGCAAGCAGCCGCTTTTTTCGTGCAGAGGGCAGCTTTTGCAGCGGCAGCGCGGAATACACATTGCGTCTTGGACTTCGTTTCAAGCGCATAATTGACCACCTCTGGTCAATTTATGCGGCGAGCAGGCGGATTATTTCAGTTCTTCGACAATTTTTCTGAATGTATTGCCGCGCTCGGCAAAATTTTTGAAGCGGTCAAACGAGGAGCACGCCGGACTGAGAATTACGGTGTCGCCCTCCCCGGCTGCGGCGGACGCCGCCAAAACCGTTTCGCGAAAATCGTCAAAAATCCGAATCGGGAGTGATGCGGAATCATACTCCGGCACAGCAAGTACGGCATCGCGGATTTTTTCCGCGGTTTCGCCAACCAGAAACAGCGCTTTCACGCGCAGCGTTATCTCTCTCGCCAGCTCATCAAACGGGACAAATTTATCATGCCCGCCGGCAATGAGAATCAACTTGCTGTCAAACGAGCGCAGGCCCGCCAGCGTGCGCGTGGGACTTGATGCAATGGAATCATTATAGTATCGCACGCCGCGCAGGGTGCGAATGAGCTCAATGCGATGGGAAACGCCGCCGAATTCCGCCGCGATTTTGCGGCAGGTTTCAGCTGACACCAAGCCTTCCGTTGCGGCAAAAGCGGCCATATAGTTTTCTATATTGTGCAGCCCGGGAAGCAGAATCTTTTCCGCTTCCACCAATCGCTCATCGCCGCGATAAATCGCGCCGTCGCGGAAGCTGTAGCCGTTTTCCGGCACGCTCACGCGGGAAAACCATGTCACTTGCGCCGCGGCTTCGTCCGCGCAGGCGCGTGTGTAGCTGTTGTCATGGTTCAGCACAAGGCGGCACTCCCCGGTTTGAGAAAGAAAGATGTTCTTTTTCGCATCGGTATAGTCTTCAAAACTGGGGTGAACATCAAGATGGTTCGGCGAAAGATTGGTGATCACCGCAATATCGGGACGGCAACGCATACTGTGCAGCTGGAAAGAGCTAAGCTCCAAAACCGCGATATCCTCGCTGTCAAACTCAGGAATTTCGCACAAAAGCGGTTTTCCGATATTGCCGCCGAGATGCACGGTGTATCCTTCCGCCTCAAGCAGCTTTGCAATCACGGTGCTGGTGGTCGTTTTTCCGTCCGAGCCGGTGATGGCAACGGTGCGGCAGGGGCAGAGCGCAAAAAAAGCCTCCATCTCGCTTGTCACCAGCGTATCGGGACGAACGGCGTTTTTCAGCTTGTCGGGATGCAGGCCCGGGGTACGGAAAACAACGTCGTAGTCAAGACGGTCTATGTAAGCGGGGCCAAGGCAAAAGCGAACCCCCAAAGCGGAAAGCTCATCATAAACGCTGCCGAGCGCCTGCGCGCTTTGCTTATCGCAGGCTGTCACATCGCAGCCGCTTTTTGCCAGCAGACGAATGAGCGGAAGATTGCTCACGCCGATGCCAACCACGGCAATGCGCTTTCCTTTCAGCGCGCCGATATATTCATTCAGTGTCATAGTTATCACCTCTTACAACTAACATATTATACCCTCCGACGTGCGTAAACACAATATTTTTGTTGACTTTCTCATTTTTCAAGGTTAAAATCGCATTTGCAAGCAGGCCGAACGACCGCGGGCACATTTCGAAAGGAAGTGCGTGAGGAAAGTCCGGGCTCCACAGGGCAAGGATAACGGGTAACGCCCGCCAGGGGTGACCCTCGGACAAGTGCAACAGAGATATAC
>SVMK01000007.1 GCA_015067465.1 Oscillospiraceae bacterium | reverse complement strand
TTGTATGCTTCTGCCTCTGTGATGCGCAGGGTTAAAATCTCGCCCTCAGGCGTTTTTCTGCATATGAGCTTGCCAACCATGTCCTGCGCCACAAGAATGCAGCTGCGCGCGAAAAAAGCCTCTTCCAGTCGTTTCATAACCATCCCTACGATTCTGCGCGGTGTTTCGGCAAATTTTTCAGCCTGTTTCGTGTATAATCAGCGATGCGGATGTCCCGAATCCCGAGCCGATTCTATTATATCAGAAAATAATTTTGCTGTCAGGGCTTTACAATTTTTATTATTATAGTATAATTAAACAGGTATTTGCCTCCGTAGCTCAGATGGATAGAGCAACGGCCTCCGACGCCGTGTGCCGCTGGTTCGAATCCAGTCGGGGGTGCCAATTAACGCGAAAGGAACAAACCTTGTCTGTTTCTTTCGCGTTTCAAAAATGGGGTGAAATTTTTATGCCCGGCAAAGATTCCAATCCCGTAAAGCCGAAACGCGCTTATCGAAAAACCAGCGAAACGCAGAAAATTATTTTTGACAGTGCAATCTCGCTGATGACGGAAAAGGGATTTCAGGGTACCACCATTCGTGATATCTGCAATGAATCCAACATCCCTGTTGGCACGTTTTATAATTGCTATCGCTCAAAAATCGACATTCTCAAGCGTATATACGACCTCGGCGACCAGTATATGATGGAATGTATCGCACAAGAATCGGCAGGGAAGAGCGCACTTGAAACACTGTTTATTTTTGCAGGCTGCTATGCCAACCTGAATATTGATACCGGCATTGAAGTGATGCGCGTGCTCTACTATCCGGCGAACGAATGGTTCTGCCACAACCGTCCGATGCAGGTTTTTATCCATGAAACTATGGAACGCGGACAGTATCACGGAGAAATCCGCGGCGATTTGAGCGCGAATGAGCTGACGAACGCATATTTTGATCTGCTTCGCGGCGTTTGCTACAACTGGTGCGTTTCCCGCGCCGGATTTGAGCTTTCTCCGCGCATACGGCTGCAGGTCAAGCTCTTTTGCGAGGCCATTGCGGCGGGAAAAACGGAATAATATTATTTTCGAAACAAAGAAGAGCGTCTGATGATTCAGGCGCTCTTCTTTGGTATCACTTAAAGCAGTATATAATATTAGGAAATAAAAAGATGGGTGCGGTATCCGAAGATATCGCACCCATTTGAAGTTGTTTTGCTGACTTTCGGAAAGGGAGCACCCAGTCCTTCGTCAATCAGAACTAATCAGAAGCACTCCTTGGAGTAGGCGTCGATTTCAGCAGTGGTTGCATCGTAAACGCCTTCGAAAGTGCTGGTGGGAAGACCCTGAGAGGCGCCGGGGATGAAGTAGAGCTTGCCGCAGGCATCGCATGCCTTACGAACAGCGGTCTTAACTTCTTCCTGCGTCCAGTTCGGATGATCAATATCCGCACTGTCAATGCCGCCCATGAAGGTGATCTTGCCGCCATACTGCTTGATCAGCTCGGGGATGTTATTGCTGTTCATAACACCCTGCCAGATGTCAATGCCCATATCGATCATGTCCGGAACCAGCGTTGCCGCATAGGAGTCGGAGTGATGGATGATCAGCTCAACACCGTGAGACTTGTAGTAGCCATAAATCTTCATGTAAGCGGGCTTGATGAACTCGCGGAACATCTCCGGAGACATGAAAGTAGAGATCTGGCTGCCCCAGTCGTCATGATGGAACAGAGCATCGGGCTTAACATACTTGCAGAGCTCGGCAGCGTAATCCAGCTCGAACTGGGTCAGGCAATCGATCAGCTCATGCATCTCATCGGGATTGGTGTAGAAGTTCATCAGGCAGTTCTGAATCTCAAGGAGATAGTGGCACTGCTCAAAGATGCCAGGGACGACGAAAGGTGCGACAAACTGCTCCTTACGGTCGACAGCCTCAGCCATCGCGATGAACGGTTCCCATTCTTCAGCATCGTAAACGACCTGAGGAACTTTCAGGTAATCTTTCCAATGCTCGATGTCTTTGATGACGATCTTCTCAGGGGTATGTACAGGGAAAGCACCGGGAGTGCCGATCGGCCAGGACTTGGTAACGCCCCATGCATTCACGACATCGTGCTGACCGTACTGCGGGTTCGGATTTCTCTTGCCAAACGGGGAACCAATCAGAATATTGAATGCCTCGTACTGGTTAACAAAGCGATCCGGATTGCCGCCGCGCATAACCTCAAGAAGGTTTTGACGTTTTGTTAACATGTTGTGTTTTCTCCCTTGCGCGATGTAAAGTCTTGGAATATTAGGCGAAGTTTACGATCAAGCTGCCTTGTCGATCTGTGCCTGATACTCTGCGACCTTCTCCTTGGTGAGCTTATACAGGAAGACAAGGATCAGGAAGCCGACTGCGCAGAAGATAGCGGGAACCAGACCGAAAGCAACGGTCATGCCCTGACGGGCAGCGCCCTCGAGAACAACACCGGACTGCCAGCCAACAGCGCTCAGGCAGGCTGCGATGATAACGCCGCGGAGGAACACGCCAGCCTTCAGGGGCAGGTTCTGCAGACCCATGATCCAGCCGGATGCGTTCTTACCGGTCTTAGCAGTTGCATAAGTAACGGTATCTGCGTACAGAGCGGGAGCAATACCCAGAGCCATGCCATAGAAGAACTGTGCGATGGTCATCATGATGATGACGGTGACATAGTTTGCATAGCAGACATAGATCAGGAACAGGAAGATGGCCATACCAGCGTAGGAAACGATCATGGTAGTACGGTTGGAGATAGCCTTTGCCAGGTAACGTGCGCAGTAAGCACCGACGATAGCGCCGAGAGAGATGCACAGGGTGTAGGGAGCCATCAGGCCGGGGTTGCCGCATGCATCACGGAAGTAGTAGATAGCGGAAGCTGCAGTTGCGAACTTAACGCACCACTTAGCCAGGTCAGCAACGATAAGGAAGATGAGCTGGGGGTTCTGGAACAGGGACTTGAACATTTCGCCAACGTTGACCTTGTTGGTCTTTGCGGCAGTAGCGTTGTCCTGCTCGAGATCTTCGTAACCTTCGGTCATCTTGAAGTGTGCGAAATAAGTGAGAGCCATCAGAATGCCGAGGCAGAATGCAGCAGCGGCGAACTTGTTCTGCTCACCAACAACACCAGCCAGCAGAGTTGCGAAAGGCAGGCCCAGGTAGGAGAACAGCAGACCACCGATGTTGTTCCAGGTTGCACGAGAGGAAGCCAGGGTAGCTCTCTCTTCGGGGTTCTTACCGACAACGCTGACCAGAACGCTGTTGGCAACATAGCCGAGGTTCCACACAACGTGGGAGATGATAGCTGCGGCTACGATAACGACTGCGGACACAACGTCATTGCTGCTGACGCGCAGGAACTGGAATGCAAAGAGGAAAGGTACGAGCCAGGGGGTCAGGATCAGCCAGGAGCGATAACGGCCCCACTTCTTTGCCTTGGTGGCGTTCAGGATAGCGCCATAGATCCAGGACAGGCAAGCATCAACGATGGAGAAGATCGAGTTGATCAGACCTGCGAGAGCGGGCACGAAACCGGCCAGGTCGGTCAGGAAGGTCATGAAGTAGAAGGTCTCGATGTTACTCATCAGGACGAAGCCTGCGTCGCCAACGCCGAACACATACTTAAGAGCATTGCTCAGGCCCTGCGGCTTGGTTTTGCTGGGTTTGTTTTCCATTTAGAAATCCTCCTCAAATTTGCTTTGACATTTTTAAAATGTCAGAATGGGTTGTGCGGGGATACGCTTTTTTCGGGTTTTCTCATTCGTATTCTTAACATTTGCGACGCTGGTCAGAAAAATCGCAAAAATTAAGGATATTCATTTCGAATACCCAAAAACGAAATACAACTACATTATGTCCTGTATTTCTATGCTGAACATACTATTTTGTGGTCCTTTTGTCAATATCCTTGTTTTCTTCAGACCAAAACTCCTAAATTCTCTGAAACTCACTCTTTACATTCCTCAATTTTGAGGATATAATTTTTACGATATTTTCTTTGGAGGATAGAAAGCATGAAAAGCATGTCTTTTAGCGAAACCGGTCGTATGCTTTTAAGCATACAGATGATCGGAGACTATATGGAAAACAGCTTCTGGAATTACATGCTGAACACCGAGGACGACGCTGCGGTTTTGAGCGGATGTCAGTTTTATTATCCCGGCTGCGAACTGAGCGAAAATGTTGTCTATTTCCTCAGCGAGAATTCTTACGACGGCTTTCCCGTGGACAAATACGCTTATATTGCTTCCGGCAACATCGCAGGCCGTGCTCCGCATATCCGCTGCATTGACCGTCCGCTCGGGGAAATTGCGAATCTGGTGCTGAACGTGTTTCGCAGTTATCACGATTTCGAAATGGAACTCAATGCGCTGGTAACAGGCGGCGGCAGCTTGACTGACCTTTGCCGCGCGGGAGAAAAATTCTTTAATAACCCCATGTATATCCACGACAATATGTTTGCCCTGATCGGTCTGCCGAAACAGATGGCGGGCATGATTCAGTTTGAAAGCAGCGATTCCACAAAAACCGTTCACGTACCGCTGTGGCTGATCGACGAGTTTAAGTTTGACGAAAGCTACCGCGCAACGTTCAATCTGCACCACGCAAGCGTTTGGGGCAACGACCAGTACCCGAATAATATACGCAGCCTGTTTGTCAATCTGTGGGACGGCGCGTATTATTGCGGACGATTGCTGATCAACGAGCTGCAAACCTCCATCCAGCCGGGGCAGTTCCGCGCAGCGGAGTATCTTGCGGACTATGCAATGATGATTCTGCGGCGCGATGCACAGACCGCAAATCACTTTTACCGCAATTTTGAGGACACCTTTGCCGACCTTGCCGTCGGCAAAGAAGTGCATGCAAAAGAGCTCAACGCAATTCTTGATATTCTCAAGTGGAAGCGCAGCGATAATTTTCTATGCATCCGTCTGCAGAGTCAGGACGAAAAGCTCTCTATCCGTTCCGCCGGTGCGCTCAGGAGCGTTTTGGCTACGGAACTATCCGGCTACTTCAGCTTTTTTTGCGATCAGCAGCTTTGCATTCTGCTGAATTTGTCGAAGTCGAATCTTTCGACGGCGTATATTCAGCAGCGTCTGGCGCCGCAGGTGCGTGACAGCTATATGTTCGGCGGCATTTCAAACCCATTCAAAGGCCTTTCGCTGTTTCCTGCGGCATTTCAGCAGGCCGGCGCCGTGCTGGACAATGTGGTTGCCAAGCGCAGCAGCGTTTGGCTGAGCAGCTTTGAGGCATGCGCGATCGATTATATCGAGTCTTGCGCGGCGGAAAAGCTGCCGGTGGAACTGCTCGCAGCACCGCAGCTGCTGCGTCTGAAATCCTATGACAGGGAAAAGGGCACAGAGTATTACCAAACGCTGCGTGCCTGGCTTGCCCACGAACGCAGTATCCCGAAAACTTCCGACGCACTGATCGTTCACCGCACAACACTGACATACCGCCTTGATAAGCTGAAAGAACTGATCCCGATGGATCTGGATAACGAGCGTCTGCGCCTTTATCTGATGCTTTCATATCACATCCTTGACCAGATGGCGGAGAACTGACATATACATATTATAATTATAGGGCCGGTTAAAAAAACCGGCTCTTTAATTTTGTTGACAGGAAGAGTGATCTGTGCTATCTTCATATGAAGCATTGAACAATTGTTCAATCGTTCAAGAAAGGAGAATGCAGATGGAATTTCATGTTTGCGCCTGCGAAAACGCGGTTGACCACGCAAAAGACATTTTGCCCGGCAGGGATGCCATCGACGGCGTAGCCGAAATCTTTAAGCTCTGCGGCGATGCAACGCGCGCGGGCATACTCTGTGTTCTGTGCCGCCACAACCTTTGCGTCTGCGAGCTGGCAAGCGTTTTGGAAATGTCCAGCTCCGCAATTTCGCATCAGCTGCGCCTTTTGAAACAAACGGGCCTAATCCAGTCGAAAAGGGCAGGGAAGAGCGTTGTGTATTCCATTGCCGATCCATATATTAAAGAGATATTCAAGCTTGCACTAAACTATTCTGAGGAGCGCGAAAAATGAGCAATGACCATATGAATGCGCACGGGGCCGCACACGATCATAAGCATGAACATGAGCACAATCACGCTCATGCCCACACGCACATCACTTACACGAACGCCGATCCCGCCCGTGAATGCGACGGCGACGGACACCGCCATCACCATCACGACGACGGCAGCTGCTGCTGCGAGCAGCATGCAAAGGAATTTCACGGCATAGATAAGCCGATGCTTACCCGCCTGATTTTCTCCGCGCTTTGCTATGCCGTTTGCCTGATTTTTCCCCTCGGTGAAACCTTCAGCGCAGCGCTGCTGATTCTCTGTGCCGTTTCTGCGGGTTACGACATCGTATACGGCGCGATAAAAAATCTTTTCAAAGGCAAAGTGTTCGACGAGTATTTCCTGATGAGTTTTGCGGCAATTGCAGCATTTATCATCGGGGAATATAAAGAAGGTGCGGCTGTTTTGCTGCTTTACCGCATCGGTACGTTCTGCCAAAGCTACGCAATCCGCCACAGCCGCCGTGCAATCGCTGAAATGACCGGCGGACATGTTGCGGAGGCTTCCACCGCCGCATCAAACCGGTTTATCACGCGCTTTTCCCGCATTTATACGCCGGTGATTCTTGCTGTGGCTCTCTTGATCGCAGTGATTCTGCCGCTCACCGGCGACACTCCCGTGAAAGACGCCGTTTACCGCGCGCTGACATTCCTCGTGCTGGCTTGCCCCTGCGGAATTGTAATTTCCGTTCCGATGACGTATTTTGCAGGAATTGCGGCGGCGGCGCGCAGCGGCGCCTGCTTTCGTGATTCCGCCGCGCTTGACAGTGTTGCAAAGCACAGTCCGAACGCGGAGAGCATCCGCAGCGTTTGCACATACGATAAAAAAATTTACACTTACGACGAGCAGCCCGCTGAAGATGCACAGGCTGCAATGCTGGTGATGGAGTCGCCCGAAGCCCTTTCAGCAGCGATTGCTGCGGCCAAAACCACCCGACTGATCGCGCACGAAAACGTTTGGTTTTTTATCGTGGTCAAGCTTGCGGTGCTTGTGCTTGCCGCGCTCGGCACATCGCCGCTCTGGTTCGCCGTTTTCGCCGATTCGGGCGTAACCGTGATCATGGTGCTCAACGCACTGCGCGCTTTCCGCATCAGAAAACTTCGGTAATCAGAATATAGAATAATTATTTTGCGGAGTCTTGCGAGAGCTCCGCAAAATATTTTTTTGTTTGAGCAAATACGTTGAAAAAACCGGAAAAAGGCATTATAATTACATACAGTTAGGCGTAAATTCGCTTCAATCCGTTCAGCGGGAGGGAAGAACGCTATGGCGGACTATTTTGTTGATAAAAACAAAAAGCGACAATTACTCAAAAGCAAGGAACGTCAAACAACCAAATATTGGATTGGCCTGATCGGCGCATATCTTTTCGCCGCCTTTGCGCTTATGTTGCTGCTGCAAATCTGGTTTGCGCTGAAAATGCCGCGCACCTATGCCGTCATGCTGTCATTTTTCATTCTGGCCGCAGTGATTGTGATAATAGAATTTATCATCATGGGATCCCGCAGCAAGGACGACGAATCGTTTGTATTTCGCGACAGAGAACGCATCTCCATAAGCGAAAAAAACCTTCAATACACATATTTTCCCACCAAAAGCTGCACCACAACACTTTGCTGCAAAGGGGAGGACGGAGAATATGTTGTAACCGAGCAGCTGTTTGACAGGGTTGATATCATCATCGATCTAAACACGCTCACACGCGCAGTGCACAACGATGAAAAGGGCTGCCTTGAGATTGAAGCCGACTACACAATTTACAACAGCAGAATCGATACCGGCAATCTCGTTACATCCAAGCGCATTACCGGCCCAATCGAGCTGTATGACTATTTTGAAGATATGTCCGAGTTGAGCGAAGTGATTAAAACCCATGTGTCCGCATCGTAATACAATTCAAAACACGCAAAAATAAAAAAATGAAATCCCCGTCAGTCGATCAGTTTGATTCGCGCGCTGACGGGGATTTCTGTATTTTTGATAAAAATTTTCAGGCCGGAGAAAAGGGAATGGCGTTTGGCGATTTTGTTTCTGCGGAACTTTACGCACCCATAATTAAACAAAATAAAAATTTTGTTTAATTATGGGTGGGGGTTTTAAAGTAAATTTGCTTCACAGCAGAACCGCGCCGCCAAAATCGAAAGCCGGTTCGTCTGTCAGAAAAACGCAGGCTTTGCCGTATTTTTCAATAAACGCTGTGATTCGATCGAAATCGGGATGCGCGTCCAGCTTTCCGGAAAAATAAACCGTATCGCCGTCAACAAAGCTGCTCCCGCCGATGAAGCCGTAATTGAAGCCTTCAAGACGAATAGCGCCCGGCGCAATGAGTAAAACATCGATTCCGTTGATTCCGGCAGCGGTGGCGATGCCACGGTCAGACGTTATGATCGCACAGCCGCTTACCGTGCAAACGCTGCAGGCACTGTAGGCTTGACAAACATCAATATATGCGCAGCCGAGCTCTCGGATGGCTTGATCGCTGTGTCGCTGATTGTGAATCACTTTTTCACCGATCACGCGCGCGCAGAGATTGGCATCGTTCGGATAATCGGCAGATTGTGTTGATTGTGCCTGCTTTACGGAAAAAGCTCTTTTTGTCAATATATTAACTATCTTTTGTTGTTTCATCACGCTTCCGGCTAAAACAGCTGTTTTTCCGTAAAGAAACACGCTTAAATCCACATGTCCCGCCAATCGTGGATCCACATTTGGATTATCCTTCATGAAAGCAACGGAAAACCCTTGATTTTCCAAGGGTTTTCCGAGTTTTTCACGGTATCGCTCCCCTATCAGCGCAATCATACCAGCACCGCGTCGATTGCTTCCCGAATATTGCGCACGGGAATCAGTTGGAGACCTTCGGGCGTTTTTACCTCGCCGCGCAGATGTGCAGGAATTACGCAGCGCTTAAAGCCCAGTCGGGCAACTTCGGTAAGGCGCTGGCTCACGTTGCTGACACTGCGCACCTCCCCTGTCAGACCAACTTCGCCGATTGCGGCGGTGTCGGCACCGATGGCGCGCTCTTTTGCACTGGAAGCGATCGCAAGCACGGTTGCAAGGTCGGCAGCCGGTTCATCAAGTTCAAGGCCGCCGATGACGTTAACATACGCATCGCAGCCGCTGAGCGAGATGCCGCCGCGCTTATCCAGCACTGCAAGCAGCAGCATCGTGCGGTTGTAGTCCAGGCCGTTTGTGTTTCTTCTCGCGCCGCTGAAGCCCGCAGGCGCAACCAGTGCCTGAATCTCCGCGAGGATCGGCCGAGAGCCTTCCATCACGCACGCAACGCAGTTTCCGGGGCAATTCTTCGGTCGGCCGGACAGGAGCATTTCCGAGGGATTCGGAACTTCCACAAGTCCTTTGTCCGCCATTTCAAAAACGCCGATCTCGTTGGTGGAACCAAAGCGGTTTTTCGCAGCGCGCAGAATGCGGTAGCTCATCGCGCGGTCACCTTCAAAATACAAAACGCAGTCCACCATATGCTCGAGCACCTTCGGACCCGCGATGGCGCCGTCTTTGTTGATATGGCCAACAACAAAGCAGGTAAACCCACCGGCTTTCGCCGTTTGCATCAGGGCCATGGTGCAGTCTTTCACCTGGGTCACGCTGCCCGGACCGCTGCTGAGATCGCCGTTGAACATCGTCTGGATCGAGTCGATAATCACAACGTCGGGCGCAAGGTCATCAATCGACGCGAGCACATTATCAAGATTTGTTTCTGCAAGAACATAAATTGCATCGCGCTCAACGCCGAGGCGCTGGGCGCGCAGCTTCAGCTGGCGCGCACTCTCTTCACCGGTAACATACAAAATCTTCTGACCGCGCAGCAAACCGCAGATTTGCAGCAGCAGCGTGGATTTGCCGATGCCCGGCGCGCCGCCGAACAGCACCATCGAACCGATTACCGCGCCGCCGCCAAGCACGCGGTCAAGCTCGCCGATACCTGTGGAAAAGCGAAGCTCTTCCTGACTGTCAAGCTCCGTAATCGGGCGCGGACGGTTGCGCAGCGCAGCACCGGAGGCTGCCTTGGCGGCGCCGGATTTTTGCTTAGACGACGCTGAAACCGCTGGTGCCTCCACGATCGTGTTCCAGTTGCCGCAGGCGGGACATTGCCCAAACCATTTGTGCGTTTCATTCCCGCATTCTTTGCAGAAAAATTTCGTTTTCTCTTTCATTTCCCTGCTCCACCTCCGGAGTTTTTAGCTAAAGTATTGCAAATAGGAAGAATACAAAATCAAAGCAAGTTTTGTCTGATACGAATCGCTGCGCAAAAGCTGCGTTTCCTCCGGGTTGGACAGAAACCCGCATTCCACCAGTATCGCAGGGCAGCGCAAATGCTTCATGAGATATATGCTGTCGGAAACCGGCGCCGCAACGCGGCGATTTTCAGGATAAAGCAGTTCTGTCAGGTTGCTGTGAGTCAGCTCCGCCAGTTGCTTTGAACCATCTGCTTTGCCGTAAAGCACAAGCGTTCCGCGCGGACGGCGGTCGGGGAATTTGTTTTGATGAACGCTGAGCAGCACGGCGTTTTCAACTGCGTTGATCCGCGCCACGCGCTGCTTTTGATCCCAAACTTTTTTGTCATGTATGCTCTGTTCGGTTTCCGGATAGTCCAGCGTTTCGCTCGTTCGCGTCATCACAGGTTCATTGCCGAATAATCTTGCAATTTCGCGCGTTTTCAGCGCAATCGCAAGATTCAGCCCGCTCTCTGTCAGACCGTCGGGCGAAACTGCGCCGCCGTCGAGTCCGCCGTGGCCGGGGTCGATCACCAGCGTAGGCACTCCCCTTCCCGCTGTGATCGACGCTGCGGCAGCAGCGGGCAGCGTCCGGCGGGTGCTGTCTATGATTATCGCAGTAACCGTCCAAAAAAGCAATAGCGGGATCATCGCAAGCAAGCAGATTTTTCGCCGCGGCATCACAGAATAATGCAGATCAAGCCGCCGCTTCCTTCATTGATAATCCGCTGAATCGTTGTGCGCAGTTTGCCGCGTGCATCTTCGGGCATGGCGCGGATTTTATTGTTGAGACCTTCTCCGGCAATATCGTTGAGCGGCTTTCCGAAAATATTCGATTCCCAAATACGGTTGATATCGCCGTCATAGCCCTGCAGCAGGAAATTGATCACTTCTTCCGAGGCTTTCTCGCCGCCGATGGCGGGCGAAACTTCGGTTTCGATATTAGCCATAATCATATGGATGGATGGTGCGCTGGCTTTCAGCCGAACACCGTAGCGTCCGCCCTGTCTTACAATCTGAGGTTCTTCCAGCTTCATCTCCTCGAGTGTCGGCATCACGATGCCGTAGCCGGTTTCCCGCACGCTCTCAAGCGCTTCATGAACGCGGTCGTATTCTTCTTTCAGCCCGCAGATTGAATGCAGCAGAAGCATCAGTTCCCGGTCGTTTCGAATCTCAAAGCCGGATTCGCGGCTGATCGTCTGGTAATACAGCGCCTGCTGCAGCGAAACCGAAAGATTCACCTCACCGCGATCCATTGCCGCGGACAAAACGGAAGCCTCCGCCACCATCTCATTCTCGCAAAGCGCATGCACCATCGCAGCGGAGTCGCCCATGCAGCCAACGCCCTCGGCTGCGTCGCGCAGTGCGCGAAACAGTTCGCAGCGAATTTCATTATCGGCGCCGAGGGCATCCATCCACGCCGGAAGATACACGGAAAAGCGCATAACGGGAAATTCACGCAGCATGAGCGCCAGCACCTGCTCCATCTGCGATTTATCCATCGAAAGGCAATTCACGGGAATGCAGGCATGCCCGTAAGCTTCCGAAAGCTCCTGTGCCAGCGACTGCGCGCTCTCGGTGTCCGGATCGGCGCAGTTGAGCAATATAACATACGGCTTGCCGATGCGGTTCAATTCCATCGCAGCACGCATTTCCGCAGGAACATAGTCCTCCCGGGCAAGGCCGCAAACGGATCCGTCCGTTGTAATGAGCAGTCCGATCGTGGAATGCTCTGCGATTACGCGCTGCGTGCCTTCAGCCGCCGCCTGCGACATCGGGATTTCATAATCATACCACGGCGTCATCACCATGCGTTCAGCGCCGTCTTCCATATTCCCCGCAGCGCCTTCCACCATAAAGCCAACGCTGTCTACCATCCGCAGCGTGCACTCCGTGCCGTCGTCAAGGCGCAGCCGCGCTGCATTTTCCGGGATAAATTTCGGTTCTGCTGTCATAATTGTGCGTCCGGAACCGCTCTGCGGAAGTTCGTCCTTCGCGCGCTCTGCGGCGTAAACGTCTTCCATACCGGGCAGAACCAGCGTTTCCATAAAGCGCTTGATAAAGGTGGATTTCCCTGTTCTGACCGGCCCGACAACCCCGATATAGATGCTGCCGCCGGTTCGCGCCGCGATATCACGATATACAGAAGTTTCAATCATTGCGTTCCACACTCCGTCACAGAATTTGTTGATATTTGTACAAGGATATGTACGTCCTGTCCGGAATATGTCACGCAAACAAACACGGCGCCGCGGGCAAAATCGCTGCGGCGCCGTGTAATGGCAAATTATATAAATTGTATCGTCTGCCTGTGGATTTTTGAAATCACGGTTTCGATTTCGGGGAAACGCTTTGCAAGCGCATCGGCCATGAAAGGCGCAACAACGTTTTCCGTGCAGAAATGGTCGGCGTCAATGAGATTCAGTCCCAGTTCCTTCGCCTGCAAAAACTGATCGTATTTCACGTCGGCGGTAACATAGGTGTCGCAGCCGGCAGCGTATGCTTTCATCATTTCACCGCCGCCGGAACCGCCGCAGCAAGCGATCACTTCCACGGGCTTTCCCCCGTCGACATAGCGCAGACCGTTGCAGTGCAGGCGCTGCTTTGTGCGGGCAAGAAAATCGGAAAAGTCCACGGGTGCTTTCAGTTTTCCAACGCGGCTGATGCCGTAGGGCGTGCCGTCCGGATGGGTGCCGTGCGGCGAGAGCAGCCCGGTCACTTCCGCGCCGAGCGCTGCCATCAGCCGGTCGTTCACGCCGCCCGATGCCGTGTCCATATTGGTGTGCAGGCAGATTGCGGAAACGCCGTTTGTCAGCATACGGATGATCTTTCTGCCAATGCGGTCATCATCCGTTACGCGCTTGATCGAGTCGAATATCAGCGGATGATGCGAAACAATCAGCTGCGCACCGAGCGCAATCGCTTCTTCAATCACTTCATCAGTGATATCCAGCGCAACGAGCGCTTTCGTCACGCTTGTCCCGACACAACCTACAAGATGGCCGACATTGTCAAAGTCAAGCTTCATGTAATACGGCGCGATTTCATCGAAAAAATCACGGACTTCCTTCACGCTTGCCATGTACAAACCTCCTCATATAAATTCAAAAACGCATCCAGTCGCGCGCGCAGCGATGTAAGTTCCTGTGGATCAGCCGCCACCGCGCTTTCCTTCCCGGCAAGCTGCTTGCGAATGCGTTTGATCTGGTCCTCGGCATAAGGTTTTAAGAGCCTGTCGCGTTTTTCAATAAGCACGGGGTCAACTGCCGGCGCGCTGCGCATGCAGCCACGCGCGATTTTCCACACAAGATAAATGCGGCCCGTGTCGTAAACAAGGGATGCGTCGCTGATCGCGCAGCCGTTTTCCCCCAGCCAGGCACGCAGTTCGCCGATTTTCGACTGCGGCTGCAAAATCAAATGTTTATCCAACGCCCAGGGCGCTGCGCTGAGAATATGGATGATCGTTTCCCCACCCATACCGGCGATGATAATGCAGTCAACCGATTCCGGCGAAACGCCGCACAGGCCGTCCGTCAAAACAAGCCGGAGTCTGTCGGAAACACCGGCTCTTTCCGCATCCGAAGCCGCGCGGCTGAGCGGAC
The DNA here is from genome assembly GCA_015067465.1 of Oscillospiraceae bacterium. GTDB lineage: Bacteria > Bacillota > Clostridia > Oscillospirales > Oscillospiraceae > SVKR01. Next base: position 39,004 of record SVMK01000007.1, on the reverse strand, counting down.
CGGGACGAACATCCGCAGCTGTAACCGTGTCGGACCGACCTGTTTGCAAAAGCCAGATCGGAATATAGGCGTGATCCGTTCCCACGTCGATCACTCTGCTGCCGTCCGGAACATAGTCTGCAATTTTCTGCAGCCGGGACGATAATACAATGCTCAAATTATCACCTGAAATCTATATAAAATAGGCGGGGCGGTTTTCTGTAAAAAGAAATCCACCCCGCCGATCAGCAGATGAACGCTCAGCGCGATGCGATGAAAGCATTCAGCTTCTTGATGAAAGCGTCAACATCAACGCCGTGGGCGTTGCAGGCTTCCTCAACGTTTTCGCCGCTGGCAAGAGCGCAGCCCATGCAGTGCATGCCGATCTCCTGAAACAGGGGAACGGAATCGGGGGCGTTGGCCATGATATCGGCAATGACAGTTTCTTTCGTAACTTCAAACATAATCGATTACCTCCTAAAAAGATCTACACTGATATTATATCCCAAAAATGCCAAAATTCAACTATCTTTTCAAACAAAAAGCGTAGGTGCCTGAAAGGCCCTACGCTTTTTGTCAATAAGCCGAGAAAATTACTCAGCAGCCTTCATCTTTGCAAAGCAATCGCTGCAATACACAGGACGATCGTCTCTGGGCTGGAAAGGCACGCGTGCCTCGCCGCCGCATGCTGCGCAGGTAGCGGTGAAGAACTCACGGGGACCACGGGCAGCATTCTTGTGTGCGTCGCGGCAGGGCTTGCAGCGCTGGGGCTCATTCTGGAAGCCGCGCTCTGCGTAGAACTCCTGCTCACCGGCGGTGAAAACGAACTCGTTGCCGCACTCTTTGCAAACTAAAGTCTTGTCTTGATACATTTTGAATCCTCTCTTTTGATGTCTTGCCTTTGGGGCTTTAATATTTGCGTCAGCTTGTTTCAGCTGAAGTCGCCGGGAGTGATGTGCCGCGCCAGCTTCTTGCGGATCCGCTGTACAGCATTGTCCACGGATTTCTCCGAGCGGCCGCATCGCTGCGAAATTTCCGCATAGGACAAACCGTTGAGGTAACCTTCCAGAATCTGAGATTCAAATTCCGAAAGATATCGGGAAAAAATCATCTGATAGTTCCTGGCCCCTTCCCTTTCAAGCACCTGCTGTTCCGGAGAACGGACATAGCCGCTTGCAGGATACAGCGCAGCACGCTGCTCCTCACGGGTTAGGAATTCATCAAGAGAAACACCGTCGTTCAAAGGCGCATGTTTCTGCCGGGAAGCAGATCTTGCCGCACTGATGATTCGGCGCCGGATACACAATTCCGCAAAGGTATGGAACGAAACACCCTCCGAGGGATCAAACTCTCGCATGGCGGACAGCAATCCGATCATCCCCTCCTGGAGAAGATCTTCACTGTCGCCTCCGGCAAGGAAATACGGCCGGATGCAGATTTTCACAAGACGGCGGTAACGCAGGGCAAGCTCGTTGCCGGCGGCAGCGTCACCGGAAATATACAAGGAGTGCAATTCGCTGTCAGAAACTGCGGGATAATCGATCAATTTACTGATTCCCCCAAAAAAACTAATGTCAGTATATGCGCTTTCAATGAAAATGTCAAGAAACAGGCCGAAAATAATGTGTAATTTATTAATAGTTTTTATAACTTTAGCCTGTTTTTACAGCTGAATCTGACTTTGACCGTGAAAAGGGATGCCCAAATGCTCATACGCCCGCTGTGTAACGCAGCGACCGCGCGGCGTGCGCGTCAGAAAGCCCTGTTGTAAAAGATAGGGCTCATAAACATCTTCCAGCGTGATCGCTTCCTCGTTGATGGTGGCGGCAAGCGTTTCCAATCCAACAGGGCCGCCGTTGTAGTATTCGATAATGCTGCCGAGCATGCGGCGGTCAAGCGCGTCGAGACCCATGTGGTCCACTTCAAGACGCGTGAGCGCTTCGTCGGCAACCGCTTTGGTGATCACGCCGTCGGCACGAACCTGCGCAAAATCACGCACACGGCGAAGCATACGGTTAGCGATGCGCGGCGTGCCGCGGCTGCGCTTTGCAATCTCCTCCGCCCCGTCCGGCTCTATGCGCATATTCAGAATGGAGGCCGAACGCTCCACAATGCGGCGCAGCTCATCCGGCGTATAAAGCTCCAGACGCAGCGAAACGCCGAAACGGTCGCGCAGCGGCGCGGTGAGCTGACCGGAACGCGTTGTTGCGCCGATGAGTGTGAATTTCGGAAGATCCAGACGAATGGAGTTTGCCGACGGGCCTTTGCCGATGATGATATCAATGGCATAGTCCTCCATCGCAGGATAAAGGATTTCCTCAACCTGACGGTTCAGGCGATGAATCTCATCGACAAAGAGAATGTCGTTTTCCTGCAGGTTTGTCAAAAGCGCGGCAAGATCACCCGCTTTTTCGATGGTAGGGCCGGAGGTAATGCGCATATTCACGCCCATCTCATTTGCGATAATGGAAGCAAGCGTGGTTTTGCCCAGTCCCGGAGGGCCGGAGAGCAGCACATGGTCCAGTGGTTCGCCGCGCTGCTTTGCAGCTTCGATGAAAACGCGCAGATTGTCCTTTGCCTTTTCCTGACCCGTATATTCATTTAAAAATCTCGGACGCAGCGAAACCTCGCCGGTATCTTCGGGAAGGATGGATGTTGAGGTGATCGCCTGTTCAAAAGTATCGTCAGAAAAATTAATGCTCATTCACTCTGCCTCACTTTATCATCTGCTTCAGCGCAGCTTTAATGGTCTGCTCCAGGGTGAGTTCCTCGGCGTTTACGGCGCGAAGCGCAGCGGAAATCTCCGCAGTGCTGTAGCCAAGAACAACCAGCGCCGCCGTTGCATCGTCGAGCTTGGAATTGCCGGGCTGGAGCGGTGCCTGGAACGCTGCCGTGCCGAACGAGATCGACTCCGTGGACTTTGCCATTTTGTCTTTCAGCTCCAGAATCACGCGCTGCGCAATCTTTTTGCCAACGCCGGGTGCCGCTGTGATCGCTTTTTCGTCCTCTGAGAGAATCGACATGGCAAGACTCTCCGGCGTGTTTACGGAAAGAATCGCCGCAGCAGCTTTCGGTCCGACACCGGAAACGCCGAGCAGCAGCTCAAAGCAGCGTTTTTCGCTTTGGGACGCAAAACCGTAAATATCAAAAGCGTCCTCGCGGATATAAACATATGTATAAAGCTTCGCCTTTTCGCCGGTTTTCAGCTGGCTGAGCGTATAGGACGATGTGTTGATATGAAAGCCGACACCGCCGCAATCAATCACTGCGGCGCCGGGCAGAAGTTCCGCGGCAACGCCGCTTATATAGTGGAACATACGTTGTTTCCTCCGTTTTTGGTCAAAAGTGAAGTTGCGCTGCGGGCATGGCAGATTGCAAGGGCAACCGCGTCCGCCGCATCGTCCGGCTTCGGTGCTGCGGGCATATTCAGCAGCCGGCGCACCATGTCGATCACCTGCTTTTTCTCCGCCCTGCCGTAGCCGACAACAGCCTGCTTCACCTGCAGCGGCGTGTACTCAAAAACCGGGATGCCGCTGCGGTAAGCAGCCAGCAAAATCACGCCGCGGCCATGCGCCACTGCGATGCCGGTGGTGATGTTGGTGTTGAAAAAAAGCTCCTCAATGGCAATGGCATCGGGATGAAACGCGCCGATCAGTTCCTCCAGATCGGAATAGATCTGATCCAGCCGTGAAGAGAGCGCCGTATGTGCGGGCGTGCTGATGATGCCGCAGGTAACATATTTCTGGCGACCGCGATCTGCGTCGATCACACCGAACCCCACCGTTGCGATGCCGGGGTCAATACCAAGAATACGCAAAGGCTGTGCGCCTCCCTTCCGTTGAAATGCCGCGCGGACACCGCGTGTCCGCCTGCATGCTATTGTAACACATCCGCGCCCCGGATGGCAACACATAGCACCCACCCTGCCCGACAAAAGAAAAAAACCGCCCGCAGCTGAAAGCTGTCGGGCGGTTTTTTATAGCAGATTATATCAGGCGCGCGGGTGGGCCTTGTTATAAACATCTTTCAGCTGCTTTTTCACCAGCTGGGAATAAATCTGCGTGGAGCTGATATCGGCATGACCGAGCATCTCCTGAATGGAGCGCAGGTCCGCACCGTTTTCCAGCAGATGGGCCGCAAAGGAATGGCGCAGCGTGTGCGGCGTGATATCCTTTTCAATGCCGGCTTTCACCTGATAAGATTTGATAATCTTCCAGAATCCCTGACGCGACATACGCTCGCCGCTGACATTGACAAACAGCGCCTTCTCCTCGGAAGCGGCAATCATGCGCGGACGGACAAACTCCGTATACTCGCCCAGGGCCTTGATTGCGGCATTGTAAAGCGGAATCACACGGTCATGGTCTCTGCCATGGCAGGTGATGATACCAACGGAAAGGTTAAGATCATAAATGTCCAGACCGATCAGCTCGCTGACACGGATGCCCGTTGCATAAAGCAGCTCCAGCATGGCGCGGTCACGGTAGCCCTTGGCATCAACGCACTCGGGCTGGCTGAGTAGCAGTTCCACTTCCTTGCTTGTGAGGATCTGCGGCAGTTTTTGTGCCGTTTTATCCGGAATAAGCACATTGGCAGGATTGCTCTCAACAATTGATTCATCCAGCAGAAAGCTATAAAATCCCTTGATCGATGCAATCGCACGCGACACCGTGGCAACAGACTTGCCCTTGGCCTTCAAACCGGAAACATAATCGGAAAGCACCGACTCGTCAGCTTCGGCAAAGCCGGCGTTGGTGTGGGATGCGAGATAGTCGCCCAGCTGACGAATATCGCGGAGATATGAACTGAGGGTATTGGCGGAAGCTTTCTTCACATTCTGAAGATAAGCTTCATAGCTTGCCAGACAAGCAGAATCCGTCATTTCATATCCCCCTTTCTATTTATCAGATGGTATTAAAAGAATTTCTCAAGAACGGTCGGCAGAATCAGCCATGTATAAAATGTTTCTGCCAGAGTAAGCAGCAGAACAATCAAAGCATGGCCGAGCAAATGTCCTGCACGCGCTCCGCGTTTTGACGGCCACAGCCCGCGCGAGAGGCGAAAGCTGTCGCACGCAGCCAGAATAAAGGACGGGAAACCGAGCAAAGCAGGCAGCCCGAGCATAAGCAGAGAATGCAGCAGACCGGCATAGGCCGAGGCGGAAAAAACAGCAGCGACCACACAGCCAAACACAAACCCGCGCAGCATACCGAGCAGCGGGATGAGCGCAACGCCGAACAGGCTTGCGGAAAGAAAACCGGCCGCAATGATAAATTGAGAAGCTTTCAGGAGCGCCTGCCAGAAGGTTTCGGGAATTGCAGCTGCGGAAAGCAGCGGCAGCGAAGCCAGCGCGGCCGGAACCGCTTCGGAATAAAGCCCGACAACCGCGCCGCTGCACAAGCCGAGCAGGAGCGGAACGGACACAGCGGAAATCAAACCGCTGTCGGAAAAACCGGTTTGTGTACGGCGGGGGAAAAAACTGCCGCCGCGCAGGATGGAAATTGCTGTCATAAATGTGTAAACCTTTCTGCATTGCGCAGTTACACAAATTTACATAATCAGCATCAACAAATATAATACAAATCAAATTGCTTATCAAGAGCTTTGGCGCAATAAGTTCATTTTTGGCAATTATGACAATATATTATGTTAACAATATTATGTAAATTAAGCAACTGAACGCGTCCGGAAGTGTAAAAAATCACTTGATTTTACTGCAATTATTGACGATATGTTGTGATTCGGAGTGCGCACTTCACTAAATGTTGTACCAGCCATGTAATTTATGTAAACCTGCATTTTTGATTACACGCTGTATTCATCTTCTCTTTCGGCGCCGTTTCCCGCCGTTACTGCCCAATAAAGCACCAGCAAAAGCACCAAAAGCAAGGCAGACGATATTCAAAATATACGTAATTCCAAAGAGATCGCCGTTTGCCGCGAGCAATATCACCGTTACAACCGCAAGCAGCACCGTTTCCCCGATGAGCGCGCGCAAGAACCGGCGCCCCTCCTGCCCCACCGTGCAAAGCACGCCGCACACCACGGCGCTGAGCGTCAGACACACCTTTGCCAGCGGGAAATTCCCGTTTTGAACAAACATGATTTTTTCTTCCGCCACAGCCGCAGTCACCAGCAGCAGTGCAAACACCACCGCGCTGATCACACCCATCACCAGCAGTCTCCCCACCCCGGGCAACTGCCGCATTTCCGTCCGCTTCGACATATAAAAAGACCTCCCAGAATAAGCTTGTTCAAGTTTATTCCGGGAGATCGGTTGTTATCACTGTTTGATTGGAAAAATTACTTGCCTTCGTTCTTGTCCATGTTGTTCATGGAGATGGCCCACTTGGTAACCTGAATGCGGACGCGGTCCTCACCGGTTTCGAAAGTGATCAGATCGCCGCTGACGTTAACGATCTTGCCGACCATGCCGCCGATGGTGGTGATCTTGTCACCGACGGAGAGGTTGTTGCGCATCTCTTCGGCTTTCTTTTTCTTCTTGTTCTCGGGACGGATGAGAACAAAATAGAAAACCACGAGCATAACGACCAGCAGAATCAGTCCGCTATAGCTGGAAGAGCCGCCTGCGGTGCCGGCAGCAGCACCCGCATCGGCGCAACCGGTCAGCAGAACACAGGCTGCGGCGGAGAGAACAGCGATCAGATTAGAAATCTTCTTTTTCATTAGGAAACCTCCTCAATTTGTAGCATTGTTAAGTATACAGGCAGAATTTGGGAAATGCAAGCTTTTTTCGAGCATTCTCATATACGCTGCGCAAGTTTTTCGGAATATTGGCGGCGGAACGCCTCAAATTCGCCGGCGTCGAGCGCCTGACGGATGCGTGCGGTGAGCGTATTGTAAAAATACAGATTGTGCATCACCATCAGCCGCAGCGCAAAAGGCTCCTGCGCCTTGAGAAGATGGCGGATGTAGGCGCGCGAGTATCTGCGGCAAACAGGACAGTCGCAAAGCGGGTCTATGGGGCCGGGATCGTGGTCGTATTTGCGGTTATTGATATTCACAACGCCGTCCCATGTAAACACATGTCCGTGGCGTCCGTTGCGCGAGGGCATCACGCAGTCAAAAAAGTCCACGCCGCGCGCAACCGCTTCGATGATATTGCTCGGCGTGCCGACGCCCATGAGGTAGCGCGGCTTGTCCTTGGGCATATATTCCTCAACCGCCTCAATGGTGTCATACATCTCCTGATGCGTTTCACCAACCGCAAGGCCGCCGATGGCATACCCGGGCAGATCAAGCTCCGCAATCTGCTGCATATGCTCAATGCGCAGATCATGAAACACCGTGCCCTGATTGATGCCCCAGAGCACCTGACCGGGGTTCACGGCGTCAGGCTCGGAATTAAACTCCGCCAGCGCCGCCTTACATCGCTGCAGCCACCGCGTTGTGCGTTGGCAGGATTTCTTAACATATTCGTACGGCGACGGGATTTTAATGCACTCATCAAACGCCATTGCGATATCCGAACCAAGGTTGGACTGGATGCGCATGCTCTCCTCCGGGCCCATAAAAATCTTCGCACCGTCGAGATGGGAGCGGAACGAAACACCTTCTTCCGTGATCTTGCGCAGCACAGCGAGGGAAAAAACCTGAAATCCGCCGCTGTCGGTAAGGATCGGTCCGTTCCATGTCATAAATTTATGCAGGCCGCCCATATCGCGAATCAGCCGGTCGCCGGGCCGGACATGCAGATGATAGGTGTTGGAAAGTTCAACCTGCGTTCCGATCGCTTCAAGATCGTCCGCACCGAGTCCGCCTTTGATGGCGGCCTGCGTGCCCACGTTCATGAAAACCGGTGTCTGAACCGTGCCGTGGGGCGTTTGATAGGTGCCGCGGCGCGCATGGCCTTCCTGCTTCAATAATGTATACATACTTCGCTCCTCAATGAATCAGCATTGCGTCGCCGAAAGAGAAAAAGCGATACTTTTCCTCAACGGCAGTGCGATAGGCTGTCAAAACATTTTCCCGTCCCGCCAGTGCGGAAACGAGCATGATCAGCGTGCTTTCGGGAAGATGGAAATTGGTCACAAGCGCATCAACGCACTTAAAGCGATAGCCGGGATAAATAAAAATGTTCGTCCATCCGCTGTGAGCATCCATCGTACCGTCTTCATTCGAAAAACTCTCCAGCGTGCGGCACGACGTGGTGCCTACAGCGACCACGCGCCCGCCGGCGCGTCTGGTTTCTGTGATCACGCGCGCCGTTTCCTCCGGCACCATACAAAATTCCGAGTGCATTTCATGGTCGAGAATATCGTCTTCCATGACCGGGCGGAATGTTCCGAGACCGACATGCAGCGTTACATAGCAGATCTTCACGCCCTGCGAAGCAATCTGCGCAAGCAGTTCATTGGTGAAATGCAATCCCGCCGTGGGTGCGGCCGCAGAGCCGAGTTCGCGGGAGTAAACCGTCTGATAGCGTTCGCGGTCGGAGAGTTTTTCCTTAATATAAGGCGGCAGCGGCATTTCACCCAGACGCTCGAGCACCTCAAGGAAAACGCCTTCATAGTGGAATCGGATCAGTCGGTTGCCGCCTTCCACTTCCGCTTCCACCGTGGCAGTCAGTTCCCCGCCGCCGAAGGTGATCTGCGCTCCGGGACGCAGTTTTCTGCCCGGGCGAACAAGACATTCCCAAACATCGCCGCCCTTGTCCACCAGCAGCAAAACCTCGCACACGCCCCCGCCGGGAACCCGGTTACCGTAAAGGCGCGCGGGCAGAACGCGGGAGTTGTTGAGAACAAGACAATCTCCCGGTTTCAAAAAGTCCGGGAGTTCATAAAAGTGCCGATGGTCCAGCGCACCGTCGGTTTTGTCAAGGCAAAGCAGGCGCGAGCTGTCGCGCTTTTCCAGCGGCGTTTGCGCAATCAGTTCTTTCGGCAGATCAAAATAAAAATCGGATTTCTTCATTTTTGCTCCTGCGCACATTCCGGGCCCACACATTTGCCGCATGAGCCCGAAATGCACGTATTATTTCTGTAGTCAGTTATCAATCTCGCCCCATGACAGGGCAACGCCGGTGTAGTAAAAACCGAGGATATCGCGGAAATCGCGGGCATAGTATTTCGCCATGGCGTAAGCCCCCCACTGGCTCATGCCGAGATTATGTCCAAAGCCGCTGCCCTCAAACACATAGTTGCCGCTGTCGTCCACGGAAACTTCATAGCGGATGCTCTTCAGTCCCATTGTGGTGCGGCAGTTGTCGCGAATCAGGGTTGCCGTCTGTCCGTTTCCGGAAACGAAGTCCAGCCGAATGACATTGCCGGTTTCGGAATAAGTCGGCGTAAGTTCACGCACGGGACCGATGCCAACTTTGTCGCCGAGCTGTGCGGGCGTGAGGACAACGCGCCAGGACGAATAGGGGTTTTGCGCATCGGCAGCCGCTTCATAGGGATCCACAACGCCGTTGAGATAAGGGTGTACGTTGTTGCCGAACACATTGCGGTTGCTCTCCGTTGCGCCGCCGTCCGCCGCGGAATAGAGCGCATCCACCAAGTCGCCCCGGTAGGTCAGATAGCGGTTTTCCGTTCCGGCAACGGCAGCCTCAATGTTGCTGCCGACAGCGCCGCAGCCGCGATAAACCTGGCAATAGGTGTCGGCAGTGACGTCAAAGCCGCAGGAATAATAGTAAACGCTCTTTCCGATCATCTTCTGCACATACGTGCGCGCCGCAACCGCCTGCGCCTTCAGCGCCTCAACAGGCCAGCTCTCGCTCATCTCGCAGGCACAAACGCCCATGACATACGGCTCAATATCCACCGTGTTCGTCACCGTGAGCTTTGCACTGCCGCGCACGGCAAAGCCGAAATCACCCCGATATCTGCAGCCGGAAAACGCTGTCAGCACCTCGCCGGGCTCGCCGAGGGGGCTGACAATCATATAGTTGTCCTTGTCGGTATATTCCTGCGAATAGAGCACCTCGCCGGTATATTCTGAGAAAACGCAAACGCCGCTGCCCTCGGGCCGAACGGTAATGCGTCCCGTCTCCGTTCTCGCAAGCTCGGCGAAAACACCGTCATCGTCATAGTAGCCGAAGGCAAAGCCGGAGCCGACAAGGTTTTCCAGCGTTGCGGAGGCAAGACTGCTGTCGCGCGATTCGGAGTAGTAATAGTAAAGGCCGACCGTAACGCGGTTGCTGCGGATCGAAACAGTTCCGTCTTCCGAAACAAGACCGCCGCCGCCAACGCAGTTTGCAGCGCCGAGTTCCTGCAGTCCCGCAGCGCTCATTGCATAAACTTTGTCGGCAGAAAGCAGCGCAACACCGTCGCTGCCAATGGCATAAACACCGTTGAAAAATTCCGGCAGCGGAGAGCCTGCATCATTGACGTAAAAGCGCTCTCCCGCCGCCACGCCGAAGCTGAGGGAAAACAGCAGCAGCGCAGCAATGATTATGTAAGTGAAATATCGTTTTTTCATTGGCATCACAGATTGACAAGATTCTTTAATGTGCTATAATGTGAAATCAAAACAGAGGCGAAAAAACAGCTGTTTTGCGACATAAAAGGTTGTTTTATTATATCTGATTCTGCCACCTTTAGCAAGATATTTGTCGAAGGAATAATCCCCCAGCACAAAACATAGTATTTCAACGGACTGTATGTCGGAAAGGATAGAATATGGAAAAGTATAAAGTAGGCGTTATCGGCGGCACCGGCATGGTCGGTCAGCGCTTCATCTCGCTTATCGAAAACCATCCCTGGTTTGACCTGAAAGTGATCGCTGCAAGCGCAAACAGTGCCGGCAAGACCTATGAACAGGCAGCCCGCGCCAGATGGGCCATCGAAACACCCTTCCCCGAGAAGTATAAGGACATCGTCGTGAAAGACGCAACCGCCGACAAGGAAGCGATTGCCGACGAGGTAGATTTTGTCTTCTGTGCTGTGGATATGAAAAAGGACGAAATCCTTGCCCTTGAGGAAGCCTATGCCAAGCTGGAGTGCCCCGTCATCTCCAACAACAGCGCAAATCGCTGGACCCCTGACGTTCCCATGGTGATTCCCGAGGTCAACCCCGACCAGATCACCGTGATCGACGCGCAGAAAAAGCGCCTCGGCACCAAGCGCGGCTTCATTGCCGTAAAGAGCAACTGCTCCATCCAGAGCTACGTTCCCGCACTCAGCCCCCTGCGCGAAGAGTTTGGCATCCGCGATGTTCTTGTTTGCACCTATCAGGCCATTTCCGGCGCCGGAAAGACATTCCAGACCTGGCCCGAGATGGTTGATAACGTGATCCCCTACATCGGCGGTGAAGAAGAAAAGAGCGAGCGCGAGCCGCTCAAGGTTTGGGGCACCGTTGAAAACGGCGAAGTGAAAAACGCCGAAACCACCTCCATCACCGCGCAGTGCATCCGCGTTCCCGTCACCAACGGCCACCTCGCCTGCGTTTTCGTCCGCTTCGACAAGAAGCCCACGATGGAGCAGATGCGCGAAATCTGGAAAAACTTCAAGGGCGTTCCGCAGGAGCTTGACCTCCCCACTGCCCCCAAGCAGTTCCTCCACTATTTCGAGGAAGACAACCGCCCCCAGACCGGTTTGGACCGCAACCTCGAAAACGGTATGGCCGTTTCCATCGGCCGCCTGAGAGAGGATACGCAGTATGACTACAAGTTTGTCTGCCTCAGCCACAACACCCTCCGCGGCGCTGCCGGCGGCGGCGTTGAGCTTGCAGAGCTGCTGTGCGCCAAGGGCTATATCGACCGCAAGTGATCTCCTGAAACCAAATTCATTTACAAAAGCTGCCGTACCGAACTCATCGGTACGGCAGTTTTATATCCAAAAATCGGAACATGGAGGCGAAACGATGAAAAAATGCGTATTCGAAGGCAGCTGCACAGCCGTGGTCACGCCGTTTTCCGCGAGCGGCATTGATTATCCTCTGCTGCGCGCGCAGATCGACTATCAGGCAAACGGCGGAACGCAGGCAATTGTTGTGGCAGGCACAACCGGAGAAAACCCCACGCTTGAGCAAGCGGAGTTTGAGTTGCTGACTGAACGGAGTATAGAGTTTGCCGCGAAACGCATGAAGGTGATCGTCGGCATCGGCGGCAACAACACACTCCACTGCCTTGATAAAGCACGCTTCGCGGCGTATTCGGGCGCGGACGCGGTTTTGATGAGCACACCGTATTACAACAAAACCACGCAGCGCGGCCTGCTGCGGCATTTTCTCACAGTGGCCGACGGGGCAGAAATTCCGCTCATTCTCTACAACGTTCCCTCCCGCACCGGAATCGGCATCTCCGCCGAAACCTATCGCTGCCTCTCGGAGCATCCGAACATCAGCGGCACAAAGGAAGCGAGCGGAGATTTTTCGCTCATCGCGCGCATCATGTCGGAATGCGGCAACGCGCTGCATATATGGAGCGGCAACGACGACCAGACCATTCCGATCATGGCCCTTGGCGGGAAAGGCGTTATCTCCGTTGCATCCAATGTCGTGCCGCATGCGATTGCGTCCCTTTGCGACAGGTGCTTCCGGGGCGATTTCGCCGCCGCACGGCGCATACACGCAGCAAACTCAGAGCTGTTTCGCCTGCTTTTTATCGAAACAAACCCGATTCCGATCAAAGCCGCAATGCAGCTTTGCGGGCTGGACAGCGGTCAGCTGCGTCTGCCGCTCGTTGAAATTTCCGACGAAAACAGGCAAAAACTCCTGCACGCGCTGAAAAACGCAGGACTTCTCCCCTGCTGAATGCATACAAGCCGCTGCCGCGGCATAAGCTTCATTGGGTGATGAAAACATGAACAAGCAACGAAAAAATATCATGACTTATGCCGTTTCCATTGCAATCGCACTGGCAGTCGGCGGAATATCGGCCTGGATAAACGCCGGAAAAATGGACAATGCCGCGCTCATTCAGCCGCCGCTGTCACCGCCCGCGTGGCTTTTCCCTGTTGTGTGGACCATTCTCTTCACGCTCATGGGCATTTCCGCCGCCAGGGTTTATCTCAGCGGCTGCGTCGGACGCAGCGACGCGCTTTTTATCTACGGCACGCAGCTCGTTGTAAATTTTCTCTGGACGGTGTTCTATTTCAGTTTCTGCGCACTGCTGCTGTCGTTTTTCTGGCTGGTCTTTTTGATTTTTCTGGTCATATTGATGATCGTGCGCTTCGAGCGCTGCGAACCCGGCAGCGGCAAACTGCAGATTCCCTATCTGCTTTGGCTGACATTTGCGGCATATCTGAATTTTGCGACCTGGTATCTGAACAAATAAAAGCAAAAAAGCAGCTTCCCGCGTTGGGAAGCTGCTTTGCATTTTTACTTACGCTCTCCCTTAGCAATCAAAGCTCCTCTTCCTCAATGCGAAGCTTAAACTGCTCAACAAGGCTCTTGAGCATCTGGGCCTGCGAAGACATTTCCGCGCTGGACGCAGCACTCTCTTCGGAAGAAGCGGAATTGTGCTGAACAACGGTGGAGATCTCGTCCACGCCCTGATTGATGCGCTCGATGGTTTCGGACTGCTGCTGCGCCGCAACGGCGATTTCGTTGACCATGTCCGCAGTCTGGTTGGAGTTCTCAGAAACACGCTCGAGCGTGGCGGCGGTGGAGTTTGCAATGTTGCGTCCGCGGGTGACGGAATCAATGGCAGCACTGATGAGCGCAGAAGTGACCTGCGATGCTTCCGCAGATTTACCTGCGAGGTTACGAACTTCGTCCGCGACAACGGCAAAGCCCTTACCGGCATCGCCCGCGCGCGCAGCTTCAACAGCCGCGTTAAGCGCAAGGATATTGGTCTGGAACGCAATGTCCTCAATGGTTCTGATAATGTCGCCGATCTGCTGGGAGTTTTGGCCGATTTCATCCATCGCTGCGAGCATCTCGCTCATCTGCGCGCTGCACGCAACCATCAGTTCGCCGGTTTCGCCAACCTTGTTGCTTGCATTTTCCGCATGCTCGGCCGTCTGGCGAATGCGATCGGTGATGCCGCCGATATCATGCGCAAGCTGATCGATCGAGGTGGCCTGCGTCACGGCGCCGCTGCTGAGAATCTGCGCGCCCGCAGCAACCTGATCGCTTCCGATCGCAACCTGATCTGCGGTGGTGCTGATCTGCCACATGGTATGGCTCAGATGGTGGGAAATGCGGTCAATGGCGGATTTCAGTGCGGCATAGTCGCCGATATAGCGCGACGGATCGCTCGCTTCGCAGGTGAAATCACCCTCGGAGATATTGTCAAGGTTCGTGGAAAGATCACTGATCACGCCGGAAATCTGGCTGACAATGGTAGCGGTTGCATCCGAAAGCCGACCGATTTCGTTGCGGCGCTTAAACACGGGAACTTCGGAAGTCAGGTCACCCTGTGCCAGCGTTTCAAGGCGCTCGGTGCATTTGGCAACGGGGTCGCAAATGCGCGCGGCAATGCGGCGCATAATCAGCATGGCGGCAATCATCGCGAAAATCAGCAGGCCGACCGTGAAGAAAATTCCTTCATAGGTGCTGAGCAGGAAATCGTTCAGCGGGGCCGTAACGGCAAGGCTCCAGCCGTTGGTGCCCTCAACAGGGGTATAAGCTGCAAGCCAAAGCTGGTTGCCGTTGCTGTAAGTTGCAAAGCCGGTGTAGCCCTGAATCATAGCGGTTTCAATCTCGGCAAGCTTTGCGTAGGAAGCATCGGCCTTTGCAAGCGCAATGTGGTTCACCTGCTCGGCAACATTCTGCATATCCTCATGCGCGATGATATTGCCGTTTTTATCCAGCATATAGGCATAGCTGTTTTCAGAGATGTGAACAGACGACACAATATCGTTCAGGAACGTTTCCTCCGGAACAAAATAAACAACACCGGAGACAGAAGATGCGTAAACACCGTCTTTCCAGATGGGGGACGCAACGATAAGCGTCGTCGCGCCGGTCACCTTGCTGGTCAGCGGCTCGGAAATCCAGCTTTGTCTCTGCATGGCGTGGATATAATACTCACGCGTGGAATAGTCGTTGCCGTCAAAAATGCTCTTACCGTTGATGTCGAGAATATTGCCGCGCTGATAGCCGTGCATCTGCGCACGTGCATCAATCAGCTGCTTTTTGGCATCTGTGGAAACGGAAGGATCGGAAAGCTCGGGAAACGTGCCAACTTCCTGCGCTACATTAATATGCGTGTTTATCGTGTTGTGAACATCGGCTGCGGCAATCTCAACCAGAGGCAGAACCGTCTGCTCCAGCGAGGTCATCGCGCTGGTCATCAGAAGATAAACAGAAAGCAGACCAAGCGCAATCATCGGAAAAGCAACAAGCAGGCAAACCTTGTTGGTCAGTTCCTTGCGAATAGACTTCATCTTCCCTTTTTCCTTTGCGGGAACAGCGGCAATGTCATTTTTCTTTCGCATAATCAACGTTCCTTTCTCATGAAAGCGTTTTCATTTTCCGGCTGCGCCGATGCAAAAAATGCCGTCAGTCAACACAGCTGTGTCGCTCTTCATACCGGAGTTCCGCAAAGAGCGATCAACAAAAACCACTATATATTGACATATAATGCCGTTATTATACCAATTTCTGCCGTTTTCGTCAAGGATAATACTATAAATTAGTCCCTAATAGTCAGAGTGCGATCCTGTCACCTTGAACAAATTTATCGACAATTGCCGTTTTGTCCGCGGAAAGATACACGCAGCGCTCCAAACGCGCGGCAACATCAAGCTTCTGCGGGTACGGCTCACGCGCATCGTCCAGCACCACAATGTCCGCCGCATACCCCGGTTCAAACGAACCGACACGCCCGAAAAACGCACCGCCGGACACCGTTGCCATCCAGAACACCTCGGGGAACGTAAGCGGCGCAGCGGTGCCGTCAACATACTTCCAGTACATTTTCGAAGCCGCGATCGCGCAGCGCATTTCTTTAAAGAGCGATTCGCTCTCTCCCCCGGCAACATCGCTGCCAAGGCCGACGCGCAGCCCGAGATCAAGATATTTTCTTACAGGTGCGATTCCGCTGCAGATATTGATATTGGAAGACGGGCAATGTGCAACAAAAACGCCGCGGCTGCGCATCAGTTCAATCTCTTCCTCCGAGGAGTAAACGCAATGGGCCATGATCGCGCCGCCGTGTGAGCCGAAAAGATGATGGCGGTCGTAGGCATCGCCGTAAAATTTGCTCTCCGGCACCAGCGAGCACACCAGTTCCACCTCGCCGGGGTTTTCCGAGAGATGCGACTGCACGGGCAAGCCGCGATCGCGCACCAGCGCGCCCAGCGCAGACAAAAGCGCTTCGGTGCAGCTGGGAATGAAGCGCGGCGTGATGATCGGGCCTGTGCGCGAATATTTTCCGGCAACACAGTCAAGCCATGCGCGCGTTTCCTCCGCCGAGCGCTGCGCAGATTCTTCCACCAGATATGCCGGCGCGTCACGGTCCATATTCACCTTGCCGACAACGGATATCAAGCCGGAGCGCTCCATCTCATCCATGAGAATCTCCGTTGCCTCGCGGTGAACGGTTGCAAAAATCGCCGCGCGCGTGGTTGCGGAGCGGCGCATCTGATCGGCAAAAATCCCATAAGCGCGCCGTGCGTACGCGGCATCGGAGAATTTTCCTTCCTCCACAAAGGCATACTTCTGCAGCCAATCGAGCAGCTGCTCGTCCATATGCAGGCCGCGGAAAGCGTATTGCGGTGCATGCAGATGCAGATCGCAAAGGCCGGGAATCACGAGCTTGCCGCTGTGATCGATCACTTGCAGGCCCTTCCATTGCTCCGGCAGTTCGGTGAAAACACCCTGAGAACAGCCGTTTGCGCACACAAGCCAGCCGTTTTCCGTTACCGCAAGCTCACGCGGCGAGCGGCTGTAGACAATATCGCCCTTAATAACAAAATCCATCGAACGCACCGTCCTTGAAATTTAATTCGTTCAGCATATGAAAACGCGGATAAATTAAAAAAAGAGCCGCGCCGAAACGGCACAGCTCTATTGGCACCGGGAGAAGGATTCGAACCCTCACAGACGGAGTCAGAGTCCGGCGTGCTACCTTTACACAATCCCGGTAAGCAAAAAATATTATACATGATTTTTGGAAATTGTCAATAGTATATTCAAACTTTTTTTCGACAAACAAAAATTAAGAAAAAAACGCCATCGCTTCCCCGTTCCCGCAAAACAGCCAAAACGTCGGAGCAAACCGCAATGCGCAGGTACGCATTGCGGTTTTTGCAAGCATTTCTTCCGGCTTATACGCTGAAGCGGTCATACTGCTCGTAGCAGTCAAGACAAAGCTTTTTCCCGCCGGCCAGACGGATCCAGTTTGCCCCCGCCGTTTCCCCGCAGCATTCGCAGACATAGGAGTCAAAGAGTCGCGCGCTCTCAGGCAGCTTGATCTTTGTTTCACAAACGTCAAACATGTCCTGCGGTGCCGCTGCCTGATAATGGTCAAACGACTCATCCCTTGTCATCTTGCGCTCAAGCGGTTTGAGCACCAGACGAACGGACTTGCCGGTTTTGCGGTTATAGAAGGAGAAGGCCTGCTTTCCGCGCATGTGAAACAGCAGATTTCCCTTGCCGACGCTGCAGCCGAGAATGGCCTGAATCGCGTCCACGCCGCAGGCATCATTTTCGGAGATACAAACTACTTGCTCATCGTCAGAAAAGGTAAGTTCTAACAATTCGATGGCATACAGCGCAGCACGGTAGCCGATCGTCAGCCCCGGGCATTCATGACCGTGGAAGTCGACCGCGCGCTTCCACAAAACCTTATTCTCATCCATTTCAAAGTCCTCCTTTGTTACTCAATAATTGCAAACTTTCGGTTTTCGTGCGCCATCAGCGTAGCCTGAATACCGTAAACTTCTTCAAGCGTTTTCTCCGTGATAACGGCAGAGTCGCCGTAAGCGTAAACCAGTCCGTCCTTGACGAAAAGATAGCGGTTGCAATGGCGCATCGCAAGGTTCAGGTCGTGGATGACAACAAGAACCACAATGCCGCGCTCTTTTGCCATCTGTTTTACGATGCTCATCATCTCATATTGGTTCTTGGGGTCAAGATTGCTTGTGGGCTCATCAAGCAGCAGCAGCTTCGGTTCCTGCACAAAAGCTCTTGCAAGCATCACTTTCTGCACTTCGCCGCCGCTGAGTTCGTTGATATAGCGCAGCTTGAAATCCGATATGCCGATGCGCTCGAGCATCTCATCGCACATGGCATAATCTTTTTCGCCAAGACCCCATTTCATATAAGGCTTGCGCCCGAGCAGCACCGCATCATAAACGGTTGTTCGGCTCATTTCGCTTTTTTGCGCAACATAAGCAATATTTCTCGCTGTTTCGAGGCGGTCCATATCGCGAATATCCTTCCCGTCGATAAAAACCGAGCCGCTGTCCGGCTTGCGGATTTTGTTCAGGCAGGTGATCAGCGTGGATTTGCCCGCGCCGTTGTTGCCGAGAATACCAACACAGTTGCCGGGCTGGGCCGTGAAGCTGATGTCTTTCAAAACGGGATGGCTGCCGTATGAATAGGAAATATTTTTCACCTCAATCATTGCGCAGCACCTCCCTTGCGGAAAATCATATAGAGGAACAGCGGCGCACCGAGGAACGATGTGAGCGCACCGATCGGCAAAATGCTCGGCGCTACAACCGAGCGCGAAACAAGTTCCGCCAGCACCAGCACCACAGCCCCCATCAGCGCAGACGCCGGGATGAGAAAGCGGTAATCGTTTCCGACAAAACGGCGCACCATATGCGGCGCAATCAGACCGACAAAACTGATGCAGCCGACAAACGCTGTGGAAACAGCAGCCATCAGCGAGCACAGCACCATGCTGATCAGAATCAGCCGGTCAACCGGAACACCGAGGCTCTTGGCCGTGTTTGCACCGCTTTCCATTGCGTTGAAATTCCATCGGTTGCCGATGAAATACAGAAACGACAGCAGCGTGATAGCGAAAATCAGACCGATTTCGCGCCAGTTTGCCCGGCCGAGATCGCCAAAGGTCCAGTATACAACAGAGGCCACCTTCACATCATCGGCAAAGTACTGCACGATGGTTGTGCCGCCGCTGAACAGCGAACTGAGCGCAACACCCGCCAGCACCATCGTGGCCGGACTGATGCGCCCGCCGCGTGAGAGCGCGAGAATCACCACCGTTGTTGCAAATCCTCCGACAAACGCACAGAGCGTGACCAGATAAGGATTGGATATGGAAACTGCCGCCGAGGTTGCCCCGGCATTGAGCTGGGCACCGGCATCCAGGCAAACGATGGCAAACGCCGCGCCGAACGAAGCGCCCTGCGATACGCCCAGCGTTGAAGCCGAGGCCAGCGGATTGCGAAGCACATTTTGCATAATGCAGCCTGTCAGCGCAAGCGCTGCGCCAACCGCAATACCGGTGCAGATACGCGGCATGCGGATATTCCAAATAATTGCATTTGTTTGCTTCGTCCCCCTGCCGAGCAGCGCCGTCATCACTTCGGAAACCGTCAGTCCCGAGGAACCGGCGGAAATTGAGACGAGTACAGAAACGAGCAAAACCGCAAGCAGCACCAGAAGCGCAAGCCATTTTTTCAATATAAAATTCCGATAAGCGTTGTGAGGCGCTGTCTTCTCCAGATTGATCATCTTACTCTCCCAGAGTCAGTTTTCCGTAAGTCAGACCGTCGGCCTGCATTTCGTCATAATAGTCCCTGCCCAAAAACTCAGTCATAATCTCGCCGCCCTTGGTCTTCAGGTCAATATCCGCAAATTGCGAGGGATACAGCACAGTTCCCGCATAATAGGCGTCCAACAGACAGTAAGTGATGTTTGTGGCATAGTTATTAAACGCCGGCATGGCGTAAATCTCGCCGTTTTGCACCGCAGTAAGTGCGTGGAAAAAGTCGGGGTTGGAGGCATATTCCTCATTGACAAGATACATACTGCCGGGATCCAGAAAAATTATGTCGGGATCCCATACGAGTACCTGCTCAAGATCAACTTCAAACCCGGCTTTCTCGCCGGTTTTGTCCGCCACATTGTTCGCATCAATCGCCATCAGCGGTCCGAAATTGGCGTACGTTCCGGCAAAGCCGTGGTCACCGGAATACGTTACCGCGCCGGTGTAAACCGCTGGCTTGTCCGTCTCGGCAACTGCGGAGGCTCTTTCCTTCAGGTCGGCCTTGCAGGCATCAATATAACCGAGCAGGGCATCGCAGCGCGCCTGCGCACCGATCACCTCAGCCGTCAGCTTCAGCGCATCGCACCAGTTTTCGTCAATAAAATTTGCCGTGGTGCTTCGGATGCTGACCACGGGAATACCGGTTTCGCTTTGCAGCTGCTCGGCAGCCTCCTGCACATAGCACGACAGTATCACATCGGGCATCACTTTCAAAATCTCTTCCGGATAGGCCGTGTAAGCACTGCCGCCGCCTTTGCCGATCACGGGAAGCGTTGAAAACATTTCGTGATTGACATACGCATAATCACGCTTTGTGGAGGTTTCAAAAGCAAGGTCGGCCTCCTCAATGCCTGCAAGCAGATGCGTTCCTTCAAGATAGGTCAGCATACGCAGGGCATTGTTGCCGGTGCAAACCACGGTTTTGATCTCAGCAGGGATCTCAACCTCGCGGCCGAGCATATCGGTGATAACGCGTGTTTCGGGCTGTGCGGGAGTATCGGGCGCATTGGCTTTTCCCTCGTCTTTGGCACATCCGGCAAGCAGACAAAGCGCCAGAACGCCGGCTATAAACATTGCAGTCTTTTTCTTCATAACCGTTTCGCCTCGCATGCAAATCAGAGCAGATCCTGCAGCGTTTCGGTCAGGCGCTGATTGCCGCGCGCAAAGTCTTCAACCGCCTCCATGATCTTATGGTAAGCCGCGTGGTTGCCGGCATGGTCCAGCTTGTGCGCCAGATCTTCCAGCTCTTTTGCGTGCGCAACATTGTGCGCCACCATAAAGTTGAGCAGCGTCATCATCTCTTCCATCGGTTCATGGCTGTGGTTGTGCGCATCGTCCGAACCGTCATGGAGATTGTCATGGGTATGGGGGTGGGTGTGACCGTGGTCATGGGAATGGGCATGCTCATGGGTGTGGGTGCTGCCGCCGTGCGTGTGCTCATGGGTGTGGCGATGGTTGTGGGCATGGAAATGCACATCATCATCGTGGCTGTGGTCGGGATGGTTATCGTGACTGTGTTCAAAACTCATATGTATATACGCTCCTTAATTAATTTCTGCATACATCATAGCATAGTTTTCCCCCCGGCAGAAGCCTCCCGGGGGGATGAAATTTTATCAGCCTTTATACAAATAAATTATAACAAAGGGCAAACGGCTTTATAACCGTTTGCCCTTTTAAGCTTTCATCCGTAAGCGGATCAGAGTTTGTTTTCAATCTGTTCCACAATCGTGTCAAGCCATGCAACATCCACATCTTCAATCTTACCCGCATCGCAGGCAGCGGCGAACGCAGGGTCGATGGGGATGCGTACAATGGTGTCGATGCCGTGCTTTGCGGCAATCTCTTCAATGTGGCTCTCGCCGAAGATGCTGTGGCGCTTGCCGCAATCGGGGCACTCATAATAAGACATATTCTCAACCAGGCCGATGACGGGAATATCCATCATCTTCGCCATATTGACAGCCTTCTGCACGATCATGCCGACCAGCTCCTGCGGGGAACTGACAATGATGATACCCTTGATGGGCAGGGACTGGAACACCGTGAGAGGAACATCGCCGGTTCCGGGAGGCATATCGACAAACATATAGTCAACATCGCCCCAGCAAACCTCGCTCCAAAACTGCTTGACAACGCCCGCAATTACGGGGCCGCGCCAGATCACGGGCACAGTGGTGTCGTCCAGCAGCAGGTTCACGCTCATCAGCTCAACACCGCCGCGGCTGACCTTGGGCTGAATTCCGCGCTCGTCGCCCTGCGCACGCGCATCATCAAGCCCGAAGATCTTGGGGATGGACGGGCCGGTGATGTCAGCATCCAGAACGGCGGTTTTGTAATTTTTCGCTTTCATACGGCTTGCCATCAGCGAAGTGATCAGGCTCTTTCCAACGCCGCCTTTACCGGACACAACCGCAATCACATTCTTAACATCGGAATACGGATTCATCGGCTCCAGAAGGCTCTGGGGTTCCGTGCGGGAATCGCAGTCGGAAGTGCAGTTGGAGCAATCGTGGGTGCATGCATCTGACATATCGTTAAACATCTCCTAACAATATTAATAATATTATTATAGCGCGAAAACCCACAGTGTCAACCGAGAAAAGCGCAATTACGCCAGTGGATGCATATGGATTCATCCGACACTTGCGCCAATTAGCGACATGAAATCAACCAATCTGCATAATCGCAAACAAACCGCTAAAATAGATTTTGGTAAAATTCACAGTTTTCTTTTCGTCTGTAAAGTGCTACACTAAGCATATCAAATGACCGTGAGGGATATTAAAATGACCTTCAACACCCGTTATTATGCATACCGCTATTTTAGCTTTACTTATTTTGTGAGTAAGGCTTATTTCGGTTTGGCATAATGCAGGGAATGTAAAATCGGTTTTATTATTTTTTACCGTAGTACATTACGACCCGCAGCCGAACCGGCTGCGGGTCTTTTTTTGTACCACCATTTACAGGAGGAAACCAAAATGATCGTAGTTCTCAAACACAACCCCAATCAGGATCAGTTCGACGGCCTTGTAAGCTGGCTGCAGGATAAAAACATCACCGTCCACACCAGTCTCGGCCACGGCAACACCGTGCTCGGTCTCGTTGGCGACACCTCCAAGCTCGACACCGACCTGATCGCTGCGCTCGACATCGTAGAGAGCGTTAAGCGCGTGCAGGAACCGTATAAAAACGCAAACCGCAAGTTCCACCCGGAAGACACCGTTATCAAAGTCGGCAACACCCAGATCGGCGGCGGCACGCTCACGATCATGGCAGGCCCCTGCTCCGTTGAATCGGAAGATCAGGTTGTTGCAATCGCCAAGGCCGTCAAGGCCAGCGGCGCTACCATGCTGCGCGGCGGCGCTTTCAAGCCCCGCACCTCCCCCTACGCTTTCCAGGGTCTCGGCGCAACAGGCCTGGAATACCTGAAGGTTGCCCGTCAGGAAACCGGTTTGCCCATCGTAACCGAGCTGATGGACCTCAGCCAGCTGCCGCTGTTTGACGATGTTGACGTGATTCAGATCGGCGCGCGCAATATGCAGAATTTTGACCTGCTCAAGGCCGTCGGACATCAGGACAAGCCGGTTATGATCAAGCGCGGCATGTCCGCCACTTACGAAGAATGGCTGATGAGTGCAGAATATGTTATGGCAGGCGGCAACCAGAACGTCATCCTCTGCGAGCGCGGCATCCGCACCTTTGAGCATTACACGCGCAACACCCTCGATCTCGCCGCAATCCCCGTTATGAAAAAGCTCACGCATCTGCCCATCATCATCGATCCCAGCCACGCCACGGGTAAAAACTGGCTGGTTGATCCGCTGGCAATGGGCGCTGTCGCCACCGGCGCAGACGGCCTGCAGATCGAAGTTCACAACGATCCCGCCCATGCGCTGTGCGACGGTCCGCAGTCGCTCAAGCCGGAAACTTTCGACACTCTGGCACGCAAGCTGCTGACCCTGCATAATTCCCTGCAAACGCTGGAGGATTGAGTTTATGAACATCGCAATTATCGGCCTCGGCCTCATCGGCGGCTCCATGGCAAAAAGCATCAAGCACCGCACGTCCCACACCGTTTGGGGCACGGACCTCGATCAGGAAACCATGATGATGGCCCGCATGTGCGGCGCAATCGACGCGCCCCTGACGGATGATAATCTCCCCGAATGCGATCTGATTCTGATCGCCATTCGTCCCGCCGCCGCAGTGAATTGGGTGGCGCAGCACGCAGCTGTCATCTCCAAAAAAGCGATTGTTGTGGATTTGTGCGGCGTCAAGCGCACCGTGGTTTCCGCCATTTCCCCGATTGCGGAAGCAAACGGCTTTGCCTATATTGGCGGTCATCCCATGGCCGGTAAGGAACGCGGCGGCTTCACTTCCGCCACCGACAACCTCTATGAAGGCGCATCCATGATTCTTACCCCCGACAAGCGCACGGACATGCAGCTTCTGGAAACGCTGAAATCATTTTTCCTCGACCTCGGCTTTGCAGGACTCACCTTCTCAGATCCCGAAGAGCATGACCGCATCATCGCCTACACTTCGCAGCTGGCGCACATCACCTCAAGCGCTTATATCAAGTCCCCCGAAGCGCAGCGCCGACGCGGCTTTTCCGCCGGCAGCTTCAAGGACATGACCCGCGTTGCGCGACTGGACGAGGATATGTGGACAGAACTGTTTCTCGCCGATGCGGACTACCTCACGCGCGAGCTTGATATCCTTATCACGCATCTCAATGAATATGCCGATGCACTCAAACAGCGCGATGCGGAAAAGCTGCACGCCCTGCTGCGCGACGGACGTGAGAAAAAGGCCGGTGCCGGCGGCAACTGAGCCCATACAGACCGTCTGCACATTCCCCTGAAGATGATAAAGGAGTGTTTACCATGTTAAACTCCGCACGGATTATCTCTGTAAACACCGCACCGCCGTACAATGTATATGTCGGCAGCGGACTTTTGTCCGGCGTCGGCAGCCGGCTTGCGCAAATGCTCACCTGCCGCCACGCCGCTGTCATCACCGACAGCAACGTTGCCCCGCTGTATCTCGGCAAAGTGGTTGACGGACTGAAAGATGCGGGTTTCGCCGTCAGTTCCCATATTTTTCCCGCCGGCGAGGCAAACAAGAATTTTGAAACGCTCTCGGGCATTCTCGAGTTTCTCGCGCAGCAGCACCTGACACGCAGCGACTGCATCATCGCACTCGGCGGCGGTGTTGTCGGCGATATGGCGGGCTTTGCCGCAGGTTGCTACCAGCGCGGCGTCCGATGCATCCAGATCCCCACCACGCTGCTCTCCGCCGTGGACTCTTCCGTCGGCGGAAAAACCGCCATCAATCTCAAAGCGGGCAAGAATCTCGCCGGAGTGTTTTTGCAGCCCACCGCCGTTTTCTGTGATACGGACTGCCTTCAGACGCTCGACGCCGCAACCTTTGCCGACGGCGCAGCGGAAGCAATCAAAACCGGCATCCTCTGCGACGAAGGTCTGTTTTCTCTTTTTGAGCGCGGCGACCTGACAGGTCGCATCAGCGAGATCATTGCGCGCTGCGTTGCCTATAAAGCGGGCGTTGTGGAGCGCGATGAAAAGGAAATGGGCGAACGCAAGCTGCTCAATCTCGGTCACACTGTCGGGCACGCAATCGAAGCGTGCAGCAGCTACACGATCCCCCACGGTCACGCAGTTGCCGCCGGCCTCGCCATCGTGGCCCGCAGCGCGGAGACCCTCGGCTGGACGGCAGAGCCGATTGCCGGCCGCATCGCCGATTGTCTTGCACAAAACGCGCTGCCTGTTACCACCGATTTTTCCGCGCAGGCGCTTGCTGCAGCAGCAGCCGGTGACAAGAAGCGCAGCGGCAGCGAAATCACGATCGCAGTTCCCCGCAAAATCGGAGCGTGCGAGCTGAAAAAGATCCCAGTTTCCGACATTTTGCCTTTCATTCAGGCCGGTTTGGAGGTATGATATGGACATACAAATCATACCGCATGCGCTTGCCGGCGCGGTAACGCCCCCGCCGAGCAAATCCATGGCCCACCGTCTGATCATCGCCGCCGCACTCGCCAGCGGCGTCAGCACCGTAAAAAACGTTGCCTTTTCTCAGGATATCGAAGCCACCCTGCGCTGCATGCAGGCCCTCGGCGCGGCGTGGGAGCAAACCGCAGACGGCGCGCTTCACATCACCGGCGTTGCCTCTCATACTCATTCCGGCGAACTTCCGCGCTTTGACTGCGGCGAATCCGGCTCAACGCTCCGCTTCCTCATTCCCATTGCGCTTGCCGTTTGCGGCGGCGGAATCTTCACCGGGCGCGGACGGCTGATGCAGCGGCCGCAAAAGCCGTATTTTGACCTGTTTGACGAAAAAGGCATTTTTTATGAACAAACCGGCGATGAACTCACCGTTCGGGGTACGCTCCCTGCCGGAGAATACCGCCTGCCCGGCAATGTTTCCAGCCAGTTTTTCACCGGCCTGCTCTTTGCCCTCCCCCTCCTCAGCGGCGAGAGCACCGTTGTGAGCACCACGGCGCTGGAATCGGCCGATTATATCACCATGACGGCAAACGCACTTGCTGAAGCAGGAATTCACATTGCCTCCTCCGCGCAGCCATTCCCTGTCTTTCATATTTCCCCCGCGGAATACCAGCCAGTCAGCGCAGCCGTGGAAGCGGACTGGTCGCAGGCCGCATTTTGGTATGCGGCAAAATTCCTGCAAAATCCCGTCACGCTCTCCGGTTTGAATCACGCATCCGCGCAGGGCGACATGGTGGTTGCTGCGCTGTATGAAAAACTCTCGCGGCCCGGAGACATCGAAATCGACCTTTCCGGCTGCCCGGACCTGCTTCCGCCGCTTGCGGTAATGGCTGCATCACGCCGTGGGAAAACGCATTTTGTCGGTGCGGCACGTCTGCGCATCAAGGAAAGCGACCGCCTCGCAACCGTTTGCAGCCTTCTGAACGCCCTCGGCGTTTCGGCGCAGGAGGGACCGGACTTTCTGCTTGTGGACGGCACGGCGCAGTTCACAGACGGCATTGCCGACGGTGCAAACGACCATCGCATTGTAATGGCGGCAGCCGTTGCAGCCAGCGCTGCCTCCGGCCCCGTCACGATCCGCGGTGCCGAAGCCGTTAAGAAGTCTTACCCCGATTTCTGGGAAGAATATCAAAGATTGGGAGGCGAAGTGCATGTCCTCTGAATTTGGCAAGCTGCTCAAGGTGTCCGTTTTCGGTCAGTCCCACGGCAGGGCCATCGGCGTGAATATCGACGGTCTGCCCGCCGGAGAAGCGATTGATTTCGACGAGCTCTATATATTTATGTCGCGCCGTAAGCCCGGGAAGGACCCTCTTTCCACTGCGCGCCGCGAAGATGATGTTCCGGTTTTTCTCTCCGGCATCGAAAACGGCGTTACCTGCGGCGCACCGCTTTGCGCCATCATCGAAAACCGCGATCAGCATTCCTCCGACTACGCCGCCCTTGCGGACACACCGCGGCCCGCCCACGCCGATTACACGGCACGCATGAAATGGAACGGTCACGCGGACATGCGCGGCGGAGGCCATTTCTCCGGTCGCCTGACCGCGCCGCTTTGCATTGCCGGCGGCATTGCAAAGCAAATCCTTGCCCGCCGCGGCATTCATGTCGGCGCAAAGCTCTCCGCTGTCGGCACGGAAACCGACATCCCCTTCCCGCTGCAGCCCACGCGCGAGATGTTTGACGCCGTTGCAAAAAAGACCTTCCCCGTTTTGGACGATGCATGCGGCGAGCGCATGCAGCAGCAAATTATGAACGCGCGCGACGCGTCCGACTCCGTCGGCGGTGTGGTGGAATGCGCCGTGATCGGTCTGCCCGCCGGTTTGGGTGATCCGATGTTTGACGGCATCGAAAACCGCCTTGCCGCAGCGCTGTTCGGCATTCCCGCCGTCAAGGGCGTGGAGTTCGGCCTCGGTTTCGGCGCTTCGCTGCTGCGCGGCTCTGAAAACAACGACGCGTTTTCGGCAGAATCCGGCTCCATCACCACAAAAACCAACCGCTGCGGCGGCATACTCGGCGGCATCACAACCGGCATGCCTGTCACACTGCGTGCCGCCGTTAAGCCGACGCCTTCCATCGCGCAGCTGCAGCAAACCGTCAGTCTGTCAGAAAAGAAAGCTGTCGACCTTGCAATCCACGGTCGTCATGACCCGTGCATCGCACACCGCGCCGTACCTGTTGTGGAAGCTGTTGCGGCAATTGTAATTTTAGATCTAATATTGGAGGGTAATCATGGACTTATCTGAAATTCGTAATCAAATCGACCGTGTTGACGATCAGCTTCTGTCGCTGTTTCTCGAGCGCATGGAACTTTCCGAACAGGTTGCAATCTATAAAAACGAGCACAATCTCCCCATCCTCAACAAGCAGCGCGAGCGCGAAGTGCTTGCAAAAGTGACGGAAAAGGCCGGCGACAAAGAGCGCTACGCTTACCACCTTTATTCCACGCTCTTCGAGCTCTCCCGTTCCCGTCAGGCAGAGCTGCTCACGGCCCCGTCCCGCGTTGCTGCGCAGGTGAAAGCCTCGCTTGACGCCGGCAGCGCGCTGTTCCCCCAAACCGGTCTGGTTGCCTGCCAGGGTGTTGAAGGCGGAAACAGCCAGGTTGCCTGCGACAGACTCTTCCCCCGCGGTAATATCGTTTACGTCAAAACCTTCAGCGCCGTTGTTTCCGCCGTGGAATCCGGACTTTGCAAGTTCGGCGTTCTCCCGATTGAAAACAGCTCCAACGGCTCTGTTCGCGCTGTCTACGATCTCCTGCAGAAGCACAGACTGTCCATCGTTCGCTCCACGCGCCTTTGCATTCGCCATGAACTGCTCACGCTCCCCGGCGTGAAGATGAGCGACATCACCGAAATCTATTCCCATGAGCAGGCCATCGGCCAGTGCAGCAAGTTCCTCAGCAGCCTCAACGGCGTTCGTGTCATCCCCTGCGACAACACTGCCGTTGCCGCAAAAATGGTTTCCGAAAGCGGCAGCCGCCACGCAGCCGCAATCTCGTCCCATCCCTGCGCCGCGCTCTATGGTCTGGAATGTCTGAACGACCAGATTCAGGACAGTGAGAACAACTACACCCGCTTCATCTGCGTCACCAAGGATCCCATGATTTACGCCGGTGCCAACCGCATCAGCCTTGTCATTGCCTTTGAAAACAAGCCCGGCGCACTGTATGAAATCCTCGCAAAACTTGCAGCGCTGGATATCAACATGACAAAACTGGAGTCCTGTCCCGTTGCCGGCAGCGATTTTGAATTCATATTCTTCCTTGAACTGGACGCATCCGTGCTTGATCCCAGCGTTTTGGCAATGCTGGAGGAAATGGAACGCTGCTGCGCAAGCTTCAGTTTCCTCGGCAACTACGCGGAAGTTTAATCAGCCATGGCAGAGCGGATTTACGGATTATTGGGGCGCAAGCTGGGCCACAGCTGGTCCCCTGCAATTCACCGCGCCCTCGGCTGTGACAGCTACAGTCTGATCGAGCTGGAACCGGATGCGCTGGAAGCTTTTCTCTCGCGGTCTGATATCGGCGGTCTGAATGTCACAATCCCATACAAGCGCGACGTTATGCCGTATTGCGATGTGATTGATGACGCGGCAAAAGCCATCGGCAGCGTCAACACCCTTGTGCGCCGAGCTGACGGAAAGCTTTATGCATGGAACACCGACGCCGCCGGCTTTTGCTACATGGCAAAGCGCGCAGGCATTGATTTCACCGACAGAAAAATTGTCATTCTCGGCAGCGGCGGCGCTTCGCTCACGGCGCAGGCCATGTCGCGCGCCATGGGCGCACGGGAAATCGTTGTGGTATCGCGCAGCGGCGAAAACAACTATGAAAACCTCGCTGCCCATGCGGATGCGGATATCATTGTAAACACAACGCCCGTGGGCATGTATCCCAACGTGAACGCTGCACCCGTGGACCTTAGCGCATTTCCCGCCTGCCGCGGCGTGCTCGATGTGGTTTACAATCCGCGCCGCACCGCACTTTTGCTGCAGGCGGAGCAGCTTGGCATCCCAAACAGCGACGGCTTGCCCATGCTGGTGGCACAGGCCACGGCTGCGGAAGCGCATTTCTTTGAAAAAACCGTGCCGGAAAGCGAAAACGAACGTCTGCTTGCAATACTGCGGCGCGAAACGGGAAATATCGTGCTCATCGGCATGCCCGGCTGCGGGAAAACAACGGTCGGTCAGGCGCTTGCACGACTGACGGGGCGCGAAGCCATCGACATTGACGAGCGCGTTTGCGCACGCTGCGGCTGCTCCATCCCGGAGCTGTTTGCACGCGAGGGCGAACAGGCTTTCCGCGCGCTGGAGCAGGAAGAAACGGCGCGCGCCGGTATGGAGTCGGGAAAAATCATCCTCACGGGCGGCGGCGTTGTGAAAGATGCGCGCAACTATGCCCATCTCCACCGAAACGGGCGCATCTATCATCTCCTGCGCGACCTGTCGCTGCTCCCGACGGACGGACGCCCCATCTCACAGTCCACTGCCCTGTCCGAGCTTTGGGCGGAACGCGCGCCGCTGTATGCCGCTTTCCGCGACGCTGAGATTACAAACACCGGTACGCCTGAAGAAACGGCAGAGAATATCTGGAGGGATTTTTGTGAAAATTCTGGTAATTAACGGCCCGAATATGAACATGCTCGGCATTCGTCAGCCCGAGATTTACGGCACCGCAACATATAATGATCTGCTTGCCATGATCCGCGCCGAGGCCGACAAAGCGGGCGTTGAAGTCTCCTTTTTCCAATCCAATCACGAAGGCGCGCTGGTTGATGCCGTGCAGCAGGCATATTTCGACAAAATCGACGGCATCATCATCAACCCCGCCGCTTACACCCACACCAGTGTTGCCCTGCTCGACGCGGTGAAAGCCGTCGGCATTCCAACGGTTGAGGTGCATGTTTCCGATCCGGACACGCGGGAGGATTTCCGCCGCGTATCGTATATCCGCGCCGCCTGCATCGCAACGGTCCGCGGTCACGGTTTGAACGGCTATCTCGAAGCGCTGCGCATGCTTTGCGAGCGCTGAGGTATCTTCACTTTACGAAACAAGCATGAAAAGAGGTTCGCTGCACGCGCAGCGAACCTCTTTTTTAACAAATTCGATTCAATTCGGGCGTATTACTTTTTCAGGGAATACTTTTTAAGATATTCCTTATAAAGCATCTTGAACTTCTCGTCGTTGTGGCGCAGATCTTCCTGATAGAGATGCGGCTCATAAACAAACTCGTTCATCTGCAAAACGCTCATTGCGATGTTGGAGCAATGGTCGGAAATACGCTCAAGGTCGGTGAGGATATCGGTGAACACAAAGCCGAGCGTTGTGGAGCATGCGCCGGCTTTCAGGCGGCGGATGTGGTTGCTGCGCAGTTCGTCTTTCAGATCGTCAACAACCTGTTCAAGCGCGTCAATGCGAACGGCAATCTCCGCATCGCATTTGGTGTAAGCTTCCACTGCGAGGTCGGTGACGTCGCGCACGGCAGCAAAGATCACTTCCAGCTCCTCGCGTGCGTCGTCGGAGAACTCAATGCCTTTCTGCGAAAGTTCCTCGCCCGCCTCGGCAATGTTTCGGGCATGGTCGCTCATGCGCTCAAAGTCGTTGATGCTGTGCAGCAGACGCGAAACGGTTCGGCTGTCGCCGTCGGAGAGCTTGCTGGCAGAAACCTTGACAAGATAATTGCCGATCTTGTCCTCAAAAACGTCAATCTCGCTTTCCAGGTCACGGACGGCACGGGCGGCATTGTCGTCAAAATTGCGGACAACGTCCATCGCCGTGAGGATGGTGGTGCGCGTCAGCTCGGCCATATCGTTGGTCAGTTCGCTGCAGCGGGCCACGGCGAGCGGGGGCGTTTTGAGGAAGTTTTCGTCGAGGAGGTTGAATTTTTCTTCCTTCTCCTCCGGCTTGACAATGCGGCGGGTAAGCTCCACCAGCTGATTGAAAAACGGAATCTGCAAAATGGTGTTGAAGAGCTTATAGCCGGTGTGGAGAATTGCGATGCCAAAGGCGTTAACCGACATATTGAGGAAATCGGGGTGCGCAATATATTTGACGAGGCAAAGGAGAATGAGCGTAACCGTTGCATCAAAGCAGTTGTGAAGCATATAGATCCACGATGCACGCTTACCGTCGCGGTTTGCGCCGGTGCCTGCAAGCAGAACGATCAGACCGGCGCCAACATTGATACCCATAATCAGCGGCAGCGCATTGCCGATGCACACAACACCCGTAACGGAAAGTGCCTGAACAATACCGACAGCGGCAGACGAGGACTGCAGCACAGCCGCAAGCACAAACCCCGCAAGCACGCCGAGGAACGGATTGCTCAGCGCCGTGAGAATTTCCTTAAAGAGCGGCGAATCACGCAGGGGGCTCATCGCGTCGGACATCGCACTCATGCCAAACATCAAAACGGCGAAGCCCAGCAGAATCATGCCGAAATCGCGCGTACGGTCACGCTTGGAAAACATAATCATAACCGCACCGATAAAGGCCAGAATCGGAACAAAGCTGTCCGGGTTGATCAGCTGCAGGATAAAGCTGGTTCCGGAGATACTGTTAAGCGCCAGCAGCCACGCCGTAACGGTGGTGCCGATATTGGCGCCGAGAATCGGGCCGACAGCGTTTTCAAGGGAGATGATACCGGAGTTGATAAAGCCGATGATCATAACGGTTGTTGCGCCGGAGGACTGGATAATCGCCGTCACTGCCGTACCCAGAACAATGCCCATAAGCTTGTTCGAGGTGATTTTTTCCAGCACAACCTTCATCTTGCCGCCGGCCTGTCTGCCAATGGCATCGCCCAGCACATGCATGCCGAACAAAAACAGACCCACTCCGCCAAGGAATGAGAACAGATTAAAGATGCTCATACGATCCTCCACACAGCACAATCCTGCTTTTATTTATACATATAAAGTATAATGCACCTCCGTTTTTTAGACAAGTATTTTATTTGTTAAATATTGACTCTTAATATCATTTAATTTATACTGTTGTGTACAATTTTGCGTGGACACGCAAGAATCTACGAGGTTCATTCATGGAAAAATCATCAAAACTCACCCGATTTCTTGAACGGCTTTTTCTGCTGTTTCTGTTTATCAATCCGTTGCTGGATATATTCAACGGCTTTTTCATCAGCAATGTGCTTTCCGTCGGCATACTGGACGTGGAATTTGTTTCAACGCTCGGCGTAACGCCCTCGCTCGTTGTTCGTATGCTGTTTCTGGTAACATTTGCTGCCTATATCATTCTCGTCCGTGACAAACACTCTATCCTCACCGCCCTGCCCATCGGCCTTGCTTTTGTGCTGTCCGTTGTTTCGGAATATCTCCTGCTTGGCTCGGTTCGCATTTTTGTGGATGCGCAGTATATGGCGCGCTTTTGCTACAACATCGCGCTTCTGATGGTTTATACCCGCGTTTTTGCAACGCGCTGGGGTGACGACGGCGGAAAATTCCTCATTACCGCGCTGGACAATATCATCACCTACACCCTCATCGCCATGTCCCTCGCAATCCTCGTCCCCGCCATCCTCGGCCTTGGCTACAGCACCTATGCCGACCGCCTCGGCTATCGCGGCAACCGCGGATTTTTCTATGCAGGCAACGATGTTACCGCCGTTTTGGCGATGCTGCTGCCGCTTTCCATCGCGCATGTAATCCGCGGCAATATCCCCGAAGGCAGCGAGGGCAGCAAGCGCCGCTTCCCCGCCGTGTCCGCCGTGGCAGCGGCGCTCGGCGCGGACGCCATGCTTGTCATCGGCAGCAAAACCGCCTTTCTCGCCTTTGCCCTCACGATCGGTCTGCTGTTTATTTTTGTTGTGATCTTCAGCATCATCAAAAAGCAGCCCGCAGCGCTGCTCCGCTTCGTTTCGGTGATCGTCATCATCTGCCTGATCCTGCTGCTTCTCACCTTTATCTCCTATTTCGACGCGCAGGCCAAGCTGCCCGCCGCAGAAAAAACGCCCTTCAACTTCCTTCGCATCATTCGCGAGAGCGAGTTTTTAAAAATCATCACCGACTCGCTCGGTGCAACGGAAGTGATTGCCGAGCAGGACGGCGCGGCCATGGCAGTGCTCAGCGGAAGGCAGCACAAGCTTGCCGACCAGCTGCGTCAGTTCCGCGAAGGCGGCATCGTCGTATGGCTGTTCGGTCTCGGCCGCGGCAGTCAGGAAGTCATCGTTGAAATGGATCTGTTTGAGGTTTTGTTCTACTACGGTGTGTTTGGCTTCGCCGCAATGATGTGGCTCTATTTCAAGCTGGCAATCGCATTTTTCGCCAATTTCTTCAAAAAATTCGATGTCAGAGCCTTTGCTGCATTCATCGCGCTGGGCATGATCGTCGGCTACCTCACCGTGGCCGGTCATGTGCTTTTTTCCGTCACCAGCGGATTTTACCTTGCGTTCACAATCGCTTACAGCCGCGTATGCTTCGCGGAAAGCGCCGGAGACATTCTGCTCTGGAAAAAAACCTGACTCTAAACAACAAAAAGCCGGGAATCCGATGCTGTCGGATTCCCGGCTTTTTTCTTATGATCTTATAATTGGTTTCATTTCGCCTTTGTCGGCATTTCCCATGCAAAATGGTCAGTATGCAGCAAATGGTGAGAGCGCTCGCCGAGCGGCTTTCCAAAATATTCTTCATACATCGCACGAACTTCGGGGTTCTCATGGGAATAACGGATCTGCGCCTTGCTGTCAAGTCCCCAGAGAACGTCACCGCGGCAGCCGGCAAGCTCAGCGCCGTCGTGGATCGGCTGTCCTCCGCCGCCGGCGCAACCGCCGGGACAGGCCATCACTTCCACAAAGTCATACTCAGCCGCGCCCGTGCGAATCTCTTCCATGAGCTTGCGGGTGTTGCTCAAACCGCTCACAACCGCAACGCGGACATTGCCCGCACCGGGAATGTTAAACACGGCCTCACGGCGGTCCTGCGTGCCGCGCACAGTCTTAAACGCATCCGCATCCGGGTTGGTTCCGGTGATGAGGAAATATGCGCTGCGCAGCGCCGCATCCATAACACCGCCGGTTGCACCGAAGATAACGGCAGCGCCCGTACCGGTGCCGAGCGGAGAATCAAACGGAGTTTCCTCCAGGGAGGCAACGGAAATATGCTCGCTGCGGAACAGGCGGTTCATCTCGCGCGTGGTGAGCACCACGTCCACATCGGGATCGCCGCAGGCGTCATTCATCACGCCGATCGCGCTCTCGCTCTTTTTCGAAACGCAGGGCATGATGGAAACGACAAACACCTTGTGCGGGTCAAGGCCGCGCTTTTCGGCAAAATAGCTCTTGGCCACCGCGCCGAACATCTGCTGCGGACTCTTCGCGGTGGAAAGATTGGCGGTAAACTCGGGATACTGGCTCTTCAGGAAACGAACCCAGCCCGGGCAGCAGGATGTAAACATCGGCCAGGCATATTCATCGCGGTGGGTAAAGCGCTCAATAAACTCACTCCCCTCTTCCATGATGGTGAGGTCGGCGGTAAAGTTGGTGTCAAACACATAGTCAAAGCCCAGCCGCTTCAGGGCTGTAACCATGCGCTCGGCGCTTGCCTGCTCGCGCGTAAGGCCCATACTCTCGCCCCATGCGGCTCTGACCGCAGGAGCAACCTGAACGATGGTGGTGATCTCCGGATCGCAGATCGCTTCAACCACCTTCGTCGTATCGTCACGCTCACGCAGCGCGCCGACCGGACAGTGGGTGATGCACTGACCGCAATAGGTGCATTCCGTGGCGTCGAGTTTGCGGTTACCGGAAACGCCAACATTCGTGCGGCTTCCGGTGTTTACAACGTCCCAGATGCTGACATTCTGAATCTTATCGCAAACCTGAACGCAGCGCATGCACTTAATGCACTTGCCCTCGTCGCGGATCAGCGGCAGATTCATATCCCAGCGGAACGGACGAACGTCCTTGGGATAGGAATTCATCACAATGTTGAGATCGTTCGCGATCTTCTGAAGCATGCAGTTTCCGCTGCGCACGCAGGACGGACAGTTGCAATCGTGCTGAGAGAGGATAAGCTGAATGGTCACGCGGCGGGAGCGGCGCACCTTCGGGCTGTTTGTATGTACAACCATCCCTTCTTCCACATAGTTGTTGCAGCTGGTCACAAGACGGTCGCAGCCGTCAACTTCCACAACGCAGATGCGGCATGCGGCAATCTCGTTGAGTTCGCGGAAATAACACAGATGCGGAATTTCAATATTGACGGTTTTGGCAGCGTCGAGGATCGTGGTTCCCTCAGGAACGGTGACGGTTTGCTTGTCGATTGTCAGTGTTACCATCTTTCTCTGCGCCCCCCTCTGAAGTTTCCGTAGCCGAAATGGTCACAGCGCAGGCAGCGCGAGGACTCCTGCTCCGCGCCCTGGGCGGACATTCCGCACTCGATGCATTCAAAATCACTGCATCGCTCTGCGGGCAGCCGCTCCACGGCGTTGATGCGGCCATGCGGCAGCTTGTTGCTCAGGCTCGGATGCGGAATTTCAACATCCGAGGCAATCACATGGTGATAGCCGAGATATTCGTCGATGTTCGCCGCAGCAACCTTGCCGGCTGCGATGGCGCGAATAACGGTTGCCGGACCGGTAACGCAGTCACCGCCGGCAAAAACGCCGTCAGAGTCTTTCATCTGTCCGCTCGGCAGTGCCTTGATCGTGCCGCGGGAAACATTCACCGCGTCGGCATTGATGCCGAACGTTTCAATGCCCTGACCGACCGCAACGATGATCACGTCCGCCGGAATGCGAAGTTCGGGCGTATCGCGCTTTGCGTGCGGCTTCGGTCTGCCGTCGGAACCGATCTCGCCAATGATCTGCGGAACGGTCCACAGCGCAACACAATGTCCGTTTTCATCCGTTTCAATGCGCTTGGGCGATTGGAGGCACATCATCTGCGCGCCTTCGGCCTCCGCACCGTCAACTTCCTCGTCCAGCGCGGTCATGTCCGCGCGGCGGCGGCGATAAATGCAGGAAACCTTGTCGGCCCCAAGGCGGATGGAAGAACGAACGCAGTCCATCGCAACGTTGCCGCCGCCGATGACAACAACCTGCTTGCCGGTGAAGTCCGGCATGTCGCCGTCGCCGATGCCGCCGAGCAGCTTAACGGCGGAAATCACGCCCTCGCTTCCCTCGCCTTCAATGCCAACCTTTTTGTCGGTGTGTGCGCCAATGGAAATATACATGGCGTCATATTCCTCGCGCAGCGCATCGTAGCCAACATCCACGCCGACATCCACACCGGTTTTCACCTGAATACCGGTGCTGAGGATATAAGAAATTTCATTGTCAAGAACTTCGCGCGGCAAACGGTAAGCCGGAATACCGTAGCGCAGCATACCGCCAAGCTGTTTGCGCTTTTCATAAACAGTCACGCTGTGGCCCATGATCGCAAGATAATATGCCGCGGAAAGTCCGCCGGGGCCGCCACCGATCACGGCAACACGCTTCCCTGTTGCTTCTGCCAGTGCAGGGGGGGCGGAAGGCTGCGCATTATCCACCGCATAGCGCTTGAGCGCGCGGATATTGATGGCATTGTCCACCATATTTCTGCGGCAGCGCGCCTCGCAGGGATGCTCGCAGATATAGCCGCAGGCCGCGGGGAACGGATTGTCCTTGCGAATCAGGCGCACGGCCTCCTCGCAGCGGCCTTCGTGGACCAGCGCGATGTAGCCGGGAATATCCACGCCCGCCGGGCAAAGGGCAACGCAGGGCACGGGATTTTCATGTCTGCCAAGGCAGTTGCCGGTGCGGACATGGGAGAGATAGTCCTCACGGAATCCGCGAACACCGCTGAGCACCATGCGCGCCGCTTCAATGCCGATGGCACAGTCCGCACTCTGAACAATGGTGTCGGCAGTTTTATCGATGAGGTCAACGGTGCTCTCCTCGGCCTCGCCGTCAAGCACCTGACGAATCAGCGTGCAAAGCTGGCTGAGACCAATGCGGCAGGGCACGCATTTGCCGCAGGTTTGGGCAAGGCAAAGCGTCAGAAAACTCAGCGCCATATCCACCGGGCAAAGTCCCGGAGGACTTGCAGCAATGCGGCGCTCAATGTCGCGGTAGATTCCTTCCACCACCTTCTGAGCCTGGCTCGGGGTATTAATATCCAATCTGCTCATCAAATCACCTGCAATTCTTACAGTTTACCAAAGCCGCGCAACCGCATTGCGCGCACAGCTTCGAATATTGTCATTTTGCGCAGAAGAGCCGGACTTCTCCCCTGCGCAAAATTAAACTACAATCAGACGATTCCGGCAATCCAGGCCGACAGCGGAACATAGGCAATCGGCAGAAAAATTGCCGGCAGCATGTTGGCAACTTTCACGCGTTTCTCGCTCAGTTCCAGCATATTAAAGCCCATGCCGATCAGAATCGTTCCGCCCACAGCGCTCATCTCATTAACAATCGGCTGGCTGAGATACGGTGCAACCAGACCGGCCAGCAGCGTCAGCGCGCCCTGAAACACCAGAACAAACAGCGCAGAGAACGAAACGCCGATGCCCATAGCAGCGCCGAACATCATCGCAGAAACAAAATCCAGCGCACTTTTTGCAAAGATGATGCTATAGTCCCGATTCACACCCGCTTCCAGCGAGCCCATAATCGTCATCGAACCAACGCAAAACAGAATGCATGCGCTGACAAAACCCTCAGTGAAGCGGTTGCCTTCAAACCGGCCGCGCAGCACGCGGCTTTTCAGAAAATCGCCTGCGCTGTTGATACGGTCGTCCAAACGAAGCAGTTCGCCGAGCATGGTGCCAAACGCCATGCAAACGATCACGCAAAGGAGATCGTTCGTTGCAACGGCGCTGCTGATGCCGATGACAAATGTTACAAGTGCCAGCGCGGTGATAATGGAATTAATGTAATTTTTCTTGATTTTGTTGCTGAAAACGATGCCGATGGCGCTGCCGATGAGCACCGTGGCCATATTGACAAAAACTGCTATCATTGGGATACTTCACCTGACTAAATCGTGTATTCTATTAACTTAAAATATCATGCGGCGCGATAAATGTCAATGGCGCACGGCGATTGACAAGACATTAACTACGGTGTAAAATATTCAAGTCTTTTTCCGGTTTTGGCATTCCGGTTTTGGCACATCAACTGCGGAAAAATATGCGGGCATGATGGAATTGGTAGACATGCGAGATTTAGGTTCTCGTGCTTTCCGGCGTTGGGGTTCGAGTCCCCATGCCCGCACCAAAAAAAGACGATGGTTTTGATACGATAAGTATCTGAATGGTCGGTCTTTTATTTTGTTATTTTTTCGATGCTATGATATAATCAGTTAGACAAACTTGAATTTTGCTGTTAGGTCAAGCAACACTGGAGGATAAGTCATATGTACGATTCATTACGTGAAAACTTAAGTTACTTTGGATTATATAAAAGAATGTTTAA
>SVMK01000006.1 GCA_015067465.1 Oscillospiraceae bacterium | reverse complement strand
AGTCGACAAAGGTGGACTTGTCAACACAGAACTGGCAAACCTTTCTGCGCTTGCGGGTCTTCATATTGCTGTTGTTCTTATCAAAAGCCAAGGCTGAATCCTCCTATCGTATTTTTTCACCGCGGGTCAGAACGGGAGCTCGCCGTCCGCGCTGCTGAGATCAGAGAATGCGGGAGCGCCGGAAGCGCTGTCAAAGCTCTGATAACCGCCGCGGGGGGCGTATCCGTCGCTGTCGCTGCGATAATTTCCGCCGCTTTCTTCGCGGCTGCGTTTGGTTTCACCGAAATAGACGTTGTCCGCAACAACTTCGGCGTTGCGGC
Source organism: Oscillospiraceae bacterium (assembly GCA_015067465.1). Taxonomy (GTDB): domain Bacteria; phylum Bacillota; class Clostridia; order Oscillospirales; family Oscillospiraceae; genus SVKR01. The sequence goes on along the minus strand of SVMK01000006.1, from coordinate 52,706 downwards.
GCTTGTTGCCTTCCTTGTCGGTCCAGTCACGGATCTGCAGACGGCCGGAAACGACGGCCATGCTGCCTTTCGTGAAATACTTGGACACGAACTCGGCGGTGGAGCGCCATGCGACGACATCGATGAAGTCGGTCTGTCTGTCGCCTCCGTCACGGCCGCCAAAGTCGCGGTCCACCGCCAGCGTAAACGACACGACGGGGAGCTGACTCTGCGTGTAACGAAGCTCGGGATCGCGCGTGAGGCGTCCCATCAGAACAATGTGGTTCAACATGTCTGTCGCTCCCTCTTACTCGCAACGAAGCGTGATCAGGCTGCGGATGACGCCATCGGTAATACCGAGGACACGGTCCAGCTCTGCGGGGAAATCAGGGCTGCCGGTGAACTTGACGAGGACGTAGTAGCCTTCGGTCAGGTAGTTGATTTCGTAAGCGAGCTTGCGCTTACCCATCTCCTCCATCTCATCAAGCGTTGCGTTTGCCTCGACAAGCGCCTTGAACTTTTCGACGATTGCTGCAGTCTCATCCTCGGTCAGGTTGGGATTGAGAACATACATGCACTCGTACTTTTCCATGGACTTTGCCATTTGTGCACCTCCTTCTGGACGAATGGCCTGCGCCCGAAGCGCAAGCAAGGATAACTTGCCGACAAGGGCAAGCCATATAATTATACATGAAATATCCGGCTTGTCAACCGATTTTTTCAAATAAGTCCCTGTGTTTTCGGGCTTTTTCGCCGCTTCCGGGCATAAAAAGGCGCACACCCTGCGTCCGCGGGGACACAGGGTGTGCGTTTTTCGGCGGAAGTGCCGGGAAATCAGGCGTCTTCGAGGATGCCGACGGTTTCGGGAATGATGAGCTTGGCGCCGGTTTTGGCAACTACTTCCTCCACGGTGGTGGAGCGGGAGATCTCTTCAAGCACGGGGCCTTCCGGAGAGAAGTGAATGACAGCCAGCTCGCTGACGAAATAGTCCACGCAGCGGTAGCCGGTGAGGGGATACTCCGTGCGCTGCACCAGCTTGGGGTTGCCGGCCTTGTCCGTGTGGGTGGACATGACGATGGTGGTTTTGCTGCCGGTGACGAGGTCCATCGCGCCGCCCATGCCGGCGGCGGCCTTGCCGGGGATCATCCAGTTGGCCAGAGAGCCTTCCGCGTCCACTTCGTATGCGCCGAGCACGGTGACGTCGATGTGGCCGCCGCGGATGTAGCCGAAGGAGCGGAAAGAATCAAAGCAGGCGGAGCCGGGGCGCAGCATGGAGGGCTTGCCGCCGGCGTCCACAACGTTGGGGTCGTAGCTTTCGCCGGGCTTGGGCGCGCCGGTGAGGCCGACGGCGCCGTTTTCGGTGTCGATCCAGATATCAACGCCTTCGGGCAGATAGCTCAGGCATTTGGTGGGCATGCCGATGCCGAGGTTTACAACGTTGCCGTCCTGAAAGAAACGGGCGGTGCGGTAAGCGATCAGTTCTTTTCCGGTGAGTTCCATATCCGTTTCCTCCTTATGCTTCGGTCAGGGCGGCGCCCTGCACAACGGCGTCAACGATGAAGCCGGGGGTCATGATCTCGTCGGGATCCAGTTCGCCGACTTCCACGATCTGCTCCGCTTCCACGATGACGTGGTCGGCGGCGGTGGCGAAAGCCTCGTTGAAGTTGCGCGAGGTGCGGCGGTAAACAACGTTGCCGAAGGTGTCCGCCTTCCAGGCATGGACAAACACAACGTCGGCGCGCAGCGGCAGCTCAAGAATGAAGCGCTGTCCGTTCTGCGGCTCGTCGGGCATGACGAATTTGAACTGACCGGCTGCGCTGTCCCACTCGAGCAGCTGCTTGCCGTCCTGCATCGGGGTGTGAACGCCGGTCGGGGTGAGCACACCGCCGATGCCCGCGCCGCCCGCGCGAACCTTTTCGCACAGGGAGCCCTGCGGGCAGAACGTGATGTTGATCTCGCCCGCAACAACCTTGGCGCAGGTTTCTTCATTGTTGCCGATGTGGGAGCAGGTGATGTGCTTGATGCGGTCGGCATGCACCAGCTTGCCGATGCCGCGGCCCTTGATGCTGGTGTTGTTGGAGATGATGTTCAGGTCGCAGATGTCCGTGCGCAGCAGCGCGTCGATCAGCGTTTCGGAAACGCCCACATTGACAAAGCCCGGCAGCATTACGGTCATGCCGGAGAAGCAGTATTCAGCGATGGCGTCTTCCACGCGCATAACTTTGTTTTTCATGCGTTTTTTCTACCTCGTTTCGTTTGGATGATTCAGCACTTTTCAAAAATGGTGGCAACGCCCATGCCGCCGCCGATGCACAGCGTGGCAAGGCCGGTTTTTGCATCGCCGCGCTTTGCCATCTCGTGCAGCAGCGTGACGATGATGCGCGCGCCGGAGGCGCCGACGGGGTGGCCGATGGCGATTGCGCCGCCGTTTACATTCACTTTGTTCATATCAAAGCCCAGCTCGCGCGCAACGGCGATGGACTGCGCCGCAAAGGCTTCGTTGGCCTCGATCAGGTCGATGTCCGCAATTGTCAGGCCCGCCTTGGTCATGGCCTGGCGGGACGCGGGAACGGGACCGGTGCCCATGATTTTGGGATCCACGCCGCCCTGACCCCAGCTGACAAGCTTTGCCATGGGCTTGAGGCCGTATTTCGCAACGGCTTCCCCGGAGGCGAGGACGATGGCGGCTGCGCCGTCGTTGATGCCGGAGGCGTTGCCGGCGGTCACGCGCGTGGCGCCGTCGGTTTCGGTGGGCTTGCAGGCAGCGGCAGCAAACGTGTCCTCCACGGTGCCGCCGTCGGCGACGAAGCGGTTGTCGTCCGTCAGGCGGAATGCGCCGCGCAGCTTGCCCATCTTCTCGCGGTTGGGCTCGGGCTGCGGGAATTCGTCAACGCAGAACGGCACGGTTTCTTTCCGAACGCGCACGGGAACGGCGACGATTTCGTCGGCGAAGCGGCCTTCGCTCTGCGCGGCCTTGCATTTGGTCTGGGATGCGTAGGCAAAATCGTCCAGCTCTGCGCGGGTGATGCCCCAGATGTCGCAGATGTTTTCTGCGGTGGAGCCCATATGATAGTCGTTGAAAGCGTCCCACAGGCCGTCTTTCACCATGGTATCCACCACGCCGCGGGTGCCCATGGAAACGTCCATCTTCTTGCCGAAACGCATGTCGGGCAGCGTGTAGGGCGCGGAGGACATGTTCTCCATGCCGCCGCACACGACGATTTCCGCATCCTCGGAAATGATGGAGCGGGCGCCTTCAATCACGGCTTTCATGCCGGAGCCGCACACCATGCCGACGGTGTAGGCGGGGACGGACAGGGGAACGCCGGCCTTCACGGCGGCCTGACGCGCGGGGTTTTGACCGAGTCCGGCGGTGAGCACGCAGCCCATCATGACCTCGTCAACATCGGCGGCGTTCACGCCGGCGCGGCGGAGCGCCTCTTTGATAACGATTGCACCCAGTTCGGGAGCGGGAATGTCCTTCAGACTGCCGCCCATGGAGCCAACAGCGGTTCTGCAGCAGTTTACTACATAAATGTCTCTCATATGAAGCTCCTCTTTCCGGATTTACGCAGATTTGATGCAATGCTGCGCATACTTATTATAATGATGATTACAGTATATGCTTTATCACGATATAAGTCAAGTCTATTACAGAAAGCAAAATGCGCGCGCTTGCGCCTGCTGCAGCAGACGAAAAATCTTGACCGAAAGAGCGGGAATATGTATAATTATATGTAACTGTGCGTTACGCGAGAAAACAGCGGCGAACCATGCCGCCGGAGGTGTATTTCCATCAGCAGAGAACAGTATATTGCAGAGCTGGCCAAGCTTTTGGGCTTTATGTCCTCATGGGACAGGCAGGCTGTGCTGGAACAATACGAAGCGCGGTTTGCGTCCTGCCGCAGCGAAGAGGCGCTGATCGAGCAGCTTGGCTCCCCCACGGTTGTGGCGATTGAGCTTGCGCGCACTTATGTTCCCAGTGCGCCGCCGAGCGCGGTGGATACGCTGCGCCGCGAAGCGCTGGAAACCATTGCGGAAGTGCGGGGCGAACGCCTTGCCGCCGCGGAAGCGATGACCGAAGAACCGGAGGAGACCGCCTTGGCGTGGGATACGGCGGAGGCGGAGGAAGCGCCCGCAAAGCCGGCGAAAAAGCCGAGCCGCGTGAAAGCGGGGGCGCTCATCGCGTATCTGATTCCCGCTGTGATCATCGGACTGCCGGTTACGGTGGTGCTGGTGTGCATCGGGCTGCCGTTTCTCATCACGGGCGCGGCTGCGATCGCGGCGGCAGTGCTGTTTGCGCTGCGCGCGGCGGCGATGCTCAGCCTTGTGAGCGATGTTTTGCTGCTTCTCGGCGGCGCGCTCGGCGTGGGTGCGCTCGGCCTGCTGGCGGCGTGGTTCGGCCTGTGGCTGAGCATGGAGCTTGCCTATGTCTGGATTGCCAGAGTGTTGGTTGCGCTGGGTGAAAAGCTCTGTCTGAAAAAGGAGGAAACGGTATGACGAAAGCATGGCGTATCGTTCTCTGGGTGGTGCTGGCGCTGATTGTCGGCGGCGCGGTGCTCGCGGGCATCGGCTGGCTGACCGGCGCATCCCCCGTTCGCATGGCGGACATTCTGTTTGGCAGCGTGGACGGATTTTACACCGCGATGCAAACCGCGGCGGACACGGCCGCGGCGCGGCTGACCGGCGCGTGGCAGGCGGTTATCGCACTGTTTTGATATGTAAAAAAATCTCCCCGGAGCGGCTGCGGCGCGCCCCGGGGATTACTTATATAATTATAGCGCTGCCCGTGCGGACAAAAAATGGGAACGCCGCGGGAACCTTTTACAGCGTTCCGAGATAGCCCTCGAGCATGAGGGTTGCGGCCACCGCGTCCACGGATTTGCGGTGGTCCTTCATTTTTCTGCCGTTGGCGTGGAGGATGGCGTGGGCTTCGATGCTGCTGCGGCGCTCGTCCCAGAGAATGGGCTCCAGTCCGGTTTCGGCGCGCAAAAGCGCGGCAAAGGCGCGGGATTTTTCCGCACGGGGGCCTTCGGAGCCGTCCATATTCTTCGGCAGACCGAGCACCAGCGTTCCCACGCCGCGGGCTCGGACCTCGTCCGCAATGCGCTGCGCTGCGCGCTCCATATTCCATTCCTGCATGGTGAACGCGTCGCCGCACAGGATGCACATTGCGTCCGAAATGGCGATGCCGATGCGCTGGTCGCCGTAATCTATGGCCATGATCCGCATGAATTTTTATGCTCCTTTTCGCAGATAATTTACAAGATGTAGTATAGCATTCTCCGTTTGGCTCCGCAAGTCCCCGAATATATGGAAAATCGTCAAAAAAAGCCCCGAAACGATTGAAAAATCTGCAAAAAAACAGCTTGACCTTTGGCTTCGGCTGTGGTACACTACCGTTACCTGTCGTCAGACGGGTTTGTTTTTGTGTCCGAAAGCAGATTCAACGCAAATTCCGCCGCGCGAAAAAAGTGCAAGGAAGGCGCGGAAAACCGGCTTTTCGCGGCACGGAAAAGCCGGCCCGATCTCCGAACAGGGAGGCATGACCCCACCAAGGTCAAATACAACAAGGAGGTGCCGAAAAATGGCTGCAGGTGCAAGAGTAAAAATCACCCTGAGATGCAATGAATGCAAGCAGAGAAACTACAACACGAAGAAGAACAAGAAGAATACTCCTGATCGCATCGAGATGAAGAAGTATTGTCGTTTCTGCCGCAAGCACACACTGCATAGCGAGACGAAGTAAGTAAGCTTCAGAAAGGACGTACAAAATGGCAAACGATAAGGCAGTCACTACCACCAATGCCGTCAAGAAAGAGGACGTCAAGAAGCTTTCCTTCTTCAAGAAAGTCGCTAAGTGGTGGCGAGAGATGAAGAGCGAGCTGAAGAAGGTCATCTGGCCCACGCCGAAGCAGGCTGTGACCAACACGGTTGTTGCGCTCGTCGTCATGATTATTTCCGCGGTCGTGATCTGGGGCTTCGATGAGATCGCCCAGATGATCATCAAGGCGGTTGTCACACTCGCAGGTTAAACGACAATGGCAGAAAATGCAAAGTGGTATGTTGTCCACACCTATTCCGGCTATGAGAACGCGGTTGCTGCCGCAATCCTGAAAGCTGCCGAAAACCGCCGGATGCAGGATCTTATCCACGAAGTGAACATCCCGCTGGAAACCGTTACCGAGCACACCGACTCCGGTGAAAAAACCTATGAGCGCAAAGTGTTCCCCGGTTACGTTCTGGTGAAGATGATCCTCACCGATGAGAGCTGGCATCTGGTCCGCAATGTCAGAGGCGCCACCGGCTTCGTAGGAAGCGAAGGCAAGGCAATTCCCCTGACGGAGCAGGAGATCTACGATCTCGGCGTTGAGCGCAAGGAAATCATTGTCGGTTACGCTGTCGGCGACACCGTAAAAGTCACAGACGGTCCTCTCGAGGGCTTTCTGGGCATCGTTGAAGAACTCGATGCGGATAAAGATCTTGTCCGCGTGGTCATCTCCATGTTCGGCAGAGAAACGCCGGTTGACCTGGAGCTTGATCAGGTTGAGCCCGTTGAACAATAATCTTTAATCAGGAGGTGCACTTCAAGTGGCACAGAAAATAGTTGGATATGCAAAATTCCAGGTTCCCGCAGGCAAGGCAACCCCGGCCCCCCCTGTCGGCCCTGCTCTTGGTCAGTATGGCGTTAACATCGGCCAGTTCACCAAGGATTTCAATGAACGCACGAAGAACGACATGGGCATGATGATCCCCGTTATCATCACTGTCTATTCCGACCGCAGCTTTACCTTTGTTACCAAAACTCCTCCCGCAGCCCTGCTCATCAAGAAGGCCTGCGGCCTGGACAAGGCATCTGGTGTTCCCCACCGCGAGAAGGTTGCCACCATCAGCAAGGAAGACGTCCGCAAGATCGCCGAGCAGAAAATGCCCGACCTGAACTGCTCCGATATCGAAGCCGCCATGAGCATGGTCGCAGGTACCTGCCGCTCCATGGGCGTCGTCGTCGGTGACTGAGAAGGAGGACGTAAGAAATGTTTAGAGGTAAGAACTATAAAGAAGCAGCCAAGCTGATCGACAAGGCTGCACTGTATGACGCAAAAGATGCTCTGGAGCTGGTCTGCAAGGCTTCCAAGGCAAAGTTTGATGAAACCGTTGAGCTCCATGTGAAGCTCGGCGTCGATGGCCGTCACGCTGACCAGCAGGTCCGCGGCGCTATCGTTCTCCCCAACGGCACCGGCAAGACCGTTCGCGTTCTGGTCTTCTGCAAGGAAGAAAAGGTTGAGGCAGCTCTGGCTGCAGGCGCAGACTATGCCGGCGGCATGGAGTATGTTGAAAAGATCCAGAAGGAAAACTGGTTCGAATTCGACACCGTTATCGCTACCCCCGACATGATGGGTACCGTCGGTCGTCTCGGTAAGGTCCTCGGCCCCAAGGGTCTGATGCCCTCTCCCAAGGCCGGCACCGTTACCCCCAACGTTGAGCAGGCTGTCAAGGAAGCCAAGGCCGGTAAGGTTGAGTATCGTCTGGACAAGACCAACATCATCCACTGCCCCATCGGCAAGGTCAGCTTCGGCGCTGAGAAGCTCTTTGAAAACTATGTTGCTCTGCTGGGCGCGATCGTCAAGGCAAAGCCCGCTGCTGCCAAGGGCCAGTACATCCGTAGCTGCGTCACTGCCAGCACCATGGGCCCCGGCGTCAAGATCAACGCACAGAAGCAGCTGTAATCAGCTGTTGTACAAACGCGCATCGGAACGTTCCGATGCGCGTTTTATATCCCGCAAACCCGGGCGGTTAGTTTTCAAAAACGATGCAAACGGGGTATAATACATATACAATAAATAGAAATCCGCACCCGAAAGCAGGTTTTAAGATATGAAGCTGAACGGAAACGATTCACGCAAGGCGCCCGCGCCGAAGAAAAAACCGAAAAGCCACCGTGCGCTGAATGCGCTCTTGGCGGTTGTGCTGCTTGTGGCCGCTGCCGTGGCGGGGTATGCAATCTGGGAGCGTCCGCCCGCGATTGCGGCGCCGCAGCCCGCCCAGCCCACGCCGGAACAGGCGGCAACGCAGCCGGTGGAGTCTGCTGCGCCTGCCGACGGCCCCGACGTTTCCGATCCGGACGACGACCCGGACAACAGCGCCGCGCTGACCACCGACGCGACGCACCGCGACGGCGTTTACACCGTGCTGCTTGTTGGCCGCGACGCTGCCAGCAACAGCACCGACACCATCATTGTCGGACGCTTTGACACCGTGGCCCACACGGTGGACTGCGTGAGCATCCCGCGCGACACGCTCATCAACATCTCCTGGAGCAGCACGCCCAAGAAGATCAACGCTGTGTATCCCGGCTATATCAACTCCGGCAAGGACGGCGTGGAAGCGCTGCGCAACCATGTTGCAAAGCTGCTCGGCTTTGAGGTGGACTGCTATGTGGTGGTCAGCATGGATGCGGTTGCCGAGGTGGTGGACGCCATCGGCGGCGTTTGGTACGATGTTCCCGAGGACATGTATTACTGGGACTTCGCGCAGAACCTGAGCATTACGATTCCCGCAGGCTACCAGCTGCTCAACGGCGAGGACACCGTGAAGGTTTGCCGCTTCCGCGATTCTTACGCGGGCGGCGATATCGAGCGCATCGGCGTGCAGCAGGATGTGCTGAAAACGCTGGCATCTCAGGTGCTTACGGTTGGAAACATCCCCAACCTCTCGACGCTGGCCGAGATTGTGGCCGAGCACACGGAAACCGACCTGACGGCGGCGAATATCGCGTGGTTTGCCCGACAGTTTTTGCGCTGCAGCATGGATGATGTGAAATTCCACACCCTGCCGATTGCGACGGGAAGCTATATCGGCGGCGTGAGCGTTGTGAGCATCGATGTTCCCGCGTGGCTGGACATGGTGAACACATGCCTTACCCCCTTTGATACGCCGCTGACAGAGCAGAATGTGGACATTCTCTGCGCCAACGCATCCGGAACCTCCGTGTGGGCAACCACCGGCGTGGTTGCGGGCGGAGAGGACTCCTTCTTCTGCATGACCTGCACGGTGAAAAACGGGGGCGTTTCCGCCCACCATCTGCCGGGCCTGTGTCCCGAGGACTGAAGCCGCGCAAGGACGGCAAATGACAATGGTTCAAACAGCGGGAAGATTCCCGACAGCGGAGCGTATCGCACGATGCGCTCCGTTTCATGTTTTTTGTGCGGTGGCGTTTGCGCGGCGGCGTTTGTGCGGCGGCGTTTGCGCGGTGCAGCTTGCGGCGGGGCGATTTGCGCATCGCAGCGACCGCGTGTGACAGCGCGGACGGAGCGCGCAGACGCCCGGAAAAGTGTCGCGGCGTGCAGAGGGACGTGCTGCGCGCGCATATTCCCTGTCGCGGCGGACGCGGCAGGAGCAAACAACACCGAATCGTGCGGTTTTTTCGGGCAAGATTCGTCACATTGGCTATTTACTTTAGCATAATAGCGTGATAGTATAATAGTCAGGTATCACGATAAAGGGGGACGCGGCATGAGCGCCAGGCATAACGAGGCGCAGGATCGCCTGTATCAGGCCATTCTGAAGCTGGAAACCATTGATGATTGTTACGATTTCTTTGAGGATCTTTGCACCATAAGAGAACTGAAGGATCTCACCCAGCGGTTGGAGGTTGCGTTTTTGCTGGACCGCGGGCTGAGCTATCAGGAAGTTGCAAAGGAGGCAAACGTCAGCTCCGCGACGATTTGCCGCGTGAAAAAATGCCTGGATTACGGCAGCGGCGGGTATCGCGCCGCCATTGACCGCGCCAAGGAGGACTGAGCATGGATATGCCTACATTGCAGTATGAAGAGCGCATCGTGTTTGCGCTGCGCGACCTTTACAGCCGATTCGGATATCTTCCGTTTCGCATGAGCAAATTTGAAGAATACGACCTTTATGCCAGAAACAAGGACTTTCTGGTTTCCGATAATGTGATCACGTTTACGGACACAAACGGCAAGCTGATGGCGCTCAAGCCGGACGTGACGCTCTCGATCGTGCGCAGCACGCGCGACACGGAAGCGGGCGTGCATAAGCTTTACTACAACGAAAATGTCTACAGAGTTTCCGGCAGCACACGCAGCTTCCGCGAGATTATGCAGACCGGTCTGGAGTGCATCGGCCATGTGGATGATTATTGCATCCTTGAGGTGCTGATGCTCGCGGCGGAGTCGCTGCGCGCGATCTCGGACGAGTGCGTGCTGGATCTCTCGCATATGGATGTGGTTTCCGCGATGGTGGATGCCCTCGGCGTTGGCGCGGCGCAGCGCGGGGCGATCCTCAAGTGCATCGGCGGGAAAAATATGCATGAGCTGGCGGCGCTTTGCGCATCTGCCGGTGCCGCGCCCGAGGCCGTTGCGCGGCTGCAGGCGCTCATCCGCACGGCGGGCCGGCCCGAAACCGTTTTGCCTGCGCTGGCTGAGCTGGGCTGCCCGGCTGCGGCGCTGGAAAAGCTGACCGCGCTGACCGACGGGCTGACCGAGATGGGCTTTGGCGACATGCTGCGCATTGATTTCTCGGTTGTGAACGATATGGACTACTACAACGGCGTTGTGTTCAAGGGCTTTGTTGCAGGCGTGCCCGGCAGCGTGATTTCCGGCGGACAGTATGACAAGCTGATGAGCCGCATGGGCCGCCGCGCGGGCGCGGTGGGCTTTGCCGTGTATCTCGACATGTTGGAGCGCTTTTCCGGCGAGAGCGCGGAATACGATGTGGATACGCTGCTGCTGTATGACGAAACCGCAGCACCCGCAGCGCTGCTGCGCGCGGTGAAGCAGCTCGCCCGCGACGGAAATGTGATGGCGCAGTGCGCCGTTCCCGAAAAGCTGAAGTATCGCCGTCTTGCGCGGCTGCGCGGAAACGAGGTGGAATACGTTGAACAGATTTCTTAATATTGCGCTGCCCAAGGGCCGCCTTGGCGAAAAGGTGTATGACATGTTTGCCCGCGCGGGCTATGAATGTCCCGATATTCTGGAGGAAAACCGCAAGCTGGTGTTTGAAAACGAAACGCTCGGTGTGCGCTATTTCTGGGTAAAGCCGTCGGATGTGGGCGTGTATGTTGAGCGCGGCGCGGCCGATATCGGCGTGGCGGGCAAGGATATTCTGCTGGAGTATTCCCCCGATGTGTATGAGCTGCTGGATCTGAATCTGGGGCGCTGCCGCATGGCGGTGGCGGCAAAAAGCGGCTTTTACGATGACCGCAGACGCACCCTGCGCGTTGCCACCAAGTTTTCAAACATTGCGGCGAACTATTATGCATCGCTCGGCCGCGATATCGACATTATCCATCTCAACGGCTCGATCGAGATCGCGCCCATCCTCGGACTTTCCGACGTGATTGTGGACATTGTGGAAACCGGGAAAACCCTGCGGGAGAACAATCTCGAGGTTGTGGAAACGATCGTGCCCATCAGCGCGCGGCTGGTGGCGAACAAGGCGGGATATGAATTCCGTAGAGAACAGATCGAGGCGCTCAGCAGCGCCCTTGCGAAGCTTGTGGAGGCTTGAAGATGATCAAAATCATGAAATACGGCGAGGTTGCCGATCAGGATATTTTTGCAAGAGCCGTGCCGGAAATCGACGTTTCCGCCGTGGTGGCGGACATTATTGCCACGGTTCGCGCACAGGGCGACAGCGCGCTGCTGGCTTACAACGAGAAATTTGAAAAAGCAAAGCTGAGCACGCTGCAGGTAACGCGCGAGGAGCTGGACGCGGCGCTCGACGCCGTGGATCCGGAGTTTCTCGCGGTGCTGGAGCGCGCAGCGGAGAATATCCGCGCGTTTCACGCCCGCCAGCTGCGCGAGGGCTTTCGCATGGAAGACAAGGGCACGGTGCTCGGCCAGAAAGTGATTCCGATCGAGAAGGTTGGCCTTTGTGTGCCCGGCGGCGTTACGCCGCTTTCCTCCACCGTTTTGATGGATGCGATCCCCGCGAAGATCGCGGGCTGCAGTGAGCTTGTGATGGTGACGCCCCCGCGCGCCGACGGCACGATCGACGCTTCCATCCTTGCCGCGGCAAAGGTGGCAGGTGTGGACAAGATTTTCAAAATCGGCGGCGCGCAGGCTGTTGCCGCGCTGGCTTACGGTACGGAAAGCGTGCCCAAAGTGGATAAAATCGTCGGACCGGGCGGCTCGTTTGTTGCAGAGGCGAAAAAGCAGGTGTTCGGTCAGGTTTCCATCGACATGATCGCAGGCCCCAGCGAGATTCTGGTTGTGGCCGACGGGGCGAACGATCCCCGCCATGTTGCAGCCGATATGCTCTCGCAGGCGGAGCATGACCGCATGGCCGCCGCCGTTTTGGTGACGGACTCGCAGACGCTGGCAGAGCAGGTGCAGCAGGAGATCGAGCGCCAGCTGCCGCTGCTTGCGCGCGAGGCGATTGCGCGCGTTTCCGTTGACAATAACGGAAAAATCATCGTAACGGACGATCTGCACACGGCGCTGGACGTTGCAAACGCCATTGCGCCGGAGCATCTGGAGCTTTGTGTGGAGGACCCGTTTGCGTGGCTTGAGCAGGTGAAGCACGCCGGCTCGGTGTTTCTCGGCAGAAGCTGCCCGGAGGCGCTGGGCGACTATTTCGCCGGCGCAAACCACACCCTGCCCACCAGCGGCACCGCGCGCTTTTCCAGCCCGCTGTCCGTGGATGATTTCGTAAAGAAAACCCAGTATATCTACTACAGCGACGAAGCGCTCGCCGGCGTTGCCGATCAGGTTGCGCGCTTTGCCATGACCGAGGGACTGACCGGACATGCCCGCAGCGTGACCGTTCGCGGGGAGGAATGAGCCGATGAGCAGATTTTTCAGCGATAAATTCGCGGCCCTTGCCCCTTATGTTCCCGGCGAGCAGCCGCAGGACATGCAGTATGTGAAGCTCAACACGAACGAAAGTCCCTTTCCCCCGTCGGACAAGGCGCTGCGTCAGGCTGCGGAAAGCACCCGCGCAATGAACCTCTATTCCGATCCGGACTGCCGCGCGCTGCGCGAAAAGCTGGCGGATTTTTACGGATTTTCCGCCGACGAGGTGATCGTGACAAACGGCTCGGACGAGGTTTTGAACTTTGCGTTCATGGCCTTTTGCGATGCTGCGCACCCGGTGGCGTTTCCTGCGATTTCTTACGGGTTTTATCCCGTGTTCGCCGCGGTGAACGGCGTTGCGTATGAGGAAATCCCCCTGCGCGCGGATTTTTCCGTGAACGCCGACGACTATTGCGGCATTGGCAAAACCATCGTGATCGCAAACCCCAACGCGCCTACGGGTCTGCTGCTGCCGGTAAGCGAGATTGAGCGCATTGTGGCGTCGAATCCCGACAATGTGGTTGTGGTTGACGAGGCGTATGTGGATTTCGGCGGCGAGAGCAGCCTGCAGCTTGTGCACAAATACGACAACATTCTGGTGACGCAGACCTATTCCAAATCCCGCTCCATGGCCGGCGCCAGGCTGGGCTTCGGCATCGGCAGCAGGGAACTGATTCAGGACTTGAACAATATCCGCAACTCCACCAACCCCTATAATGTGAACTCCGCAACGCTTGCGCTGGGAGCGGCGGTGCTCGACGACGAGGACTACACCAGACGCAACTGCGCAACGATCATGGAAAACCGCGCCTACACTACGGCGGCGCTGCGCGGCATGGGCTTTGAGGTGTTGGAGTCGTGCGCAAACTTCATCTTTGCAAGAACGCCGAAGATGGATGGCGGCGAGCTTTACCGCCGCCTGAAAGAGCGCGGCGTGCTGGTGCGCCATTTCACGCGCGCGGAGATCGCCGATTTTAACCGCATCACCATCGGAACCAGAGAGCAGATGGATATTCTGCTCAACACCATCAAATCAATTTTGGAGGCTGCCTGAATGAGAACGGCCGAAATTTATCGAAAAACCGCAGAAACCGAGATTGCCCTGAAGCTGAATCTGGACGGCACGGGCAAGAGCGAGATCGAAAGCGGCGTTGGGTTTATGGACCATATGCTCACGCTGTTTGCCAAGCACGGCCGCTTTGACCTGACGCTTACCTGCCGCGGCGACACGCAGGTGGACGATCATCACAGCGTGGAGGACATCGGCATCGCGCTCGGTCAGGCCTTTACGCAGGCGCTCGGCGAAAAGCGCGGCATCGTCCGCTACGGCAGCTGCATTCTGCCGATGGACGAGTCGCTGATTCTGACGGCGGTGGATCTCTCGGGCAGAGCCTTCCTCGGTTTTGACCTGCGCATCCCCACGGCGCGCGTGGGCACATTTGACACCGAACTGGTTGAAGAATTCTTCTACGCCTTTGTTCGCAACTGCGCCTGCTCGCTGCATCTGCGCAAGATGGCGGGCAAAAACGCCCACCACATCATTGAGGGTGCGTTTAAGTCCGCAGCCCGCTCGCTGCGCGCGGCGGTTTGCGTTGAGGAACAGTTTAAGGACGAGATCCCGTCCACGAAGGGAGTTCTCTGATGATCGCAATCGTAGATTATGGCGTAGGGAATCTGTTTTCCCTGAAAAGCTCCTTTGCCGCCGTTGGCGCAGAAGCGATTGTTACGGGTGACGCGGCGGTTTTGCGCGCGGCGGACAAGATTTTGCTGCCGGGCGTTGGCGCGTTCGGCGATGCGGCGGACAAGCTGCGCGCAACGGGCCTGGACAAGGTGGTTGTGGAGCAGGCAAAAGCGGGCAAGCCCCTGCTGGGCATCTGCCTCGGCATGCAGCTGCTTTTTGAAAAGGGCTATGAATACGGCGAGCACGAAGGCCTCGGGCTGGTGCCGGGCAGCGTAAAGCCGATCGCGGATGTGATCCCAGCGGGACTGAAGATCCCTCACATCGGCTGGAACGGCCTGATATTCAAGCGGGAATCCCCGCTTTTCCGCAACATCAAAAACGGAGACTGCGTGTATTTCGTCCATTCGTTTTTCGCAGCCGACTGCGGCGAGAGCGTGATCGCAACGGCGGAATACGGCGCGGAGCTGACGGCGGCGGTGCAAAACGGCAATGTGTTCGGCTGCCAGTTCCATCCGGAAAAGAGCGGCGAAGTGGGATTGAATATTCTCCGCGCGTTTTGTGAAATGGAGGTGGGCGTATGATTTTGTTTCCCGCCATTGATTTATATGAAGGCAAGGCCGTGCGCCTTTTCAAGGGCGACTATGCGCAGATGACCGTTTACAGCGAGCACCCCGAGGAGATCGGCAGGGACTTTGCCGCCTGCGGGGCGAGCAGCATCCATATCGTGGATCTGGAGGGCGCAAAAAGCGGCGAAACGCCCAATTTTGAAACCGTTTGCGCCATCAAGCGCGAAAGCGGCCTGTTTTGCGAGATCGGCGGCGGCATCCGCTCCATGGAGGTGGTTGCGCGCTATCTCGACGCGGGCATCGACCGCGTGATCCTCGGCACCGCCGCGGTGACGGATGAGGCGTTTTTGCGCGAAGCCGTTTCCGCTTACGGCGAGAAGATCGCCGTTGGCGTTGATATCCGCGACGGCTGCGTTGCCGTGAAGGGCTGGACGGAGAAATCCGAGCTGGACGCATTTGAGTTTTGCGCAAAGATGCAGGCGCTCGGCGTGAAAACCATTATCTGCACGGATATTTCCAAAGACGGCGCGATGCAGGGCACAAACCGCGCGCTGTATAAAGAGCTTTCGGAGAAATTTTCCATGCAGATCACGGCGTCCGGCGGCGTTTCCGATCTGGATGATGTTTGCGCGCTGCGCGCGCTGGATTTGTACGGCGCGATCATCGGCAAGGCGTATTACACCGGCGCGATCGATCTGAAAAAAGCGGTGGAGGCGGCGCGATGATTACAAAACGAATTATTCCCTGTCTGGACGTTCGCGACGGCCGCGTGGTCAAGGGCGTGAACTTTGAAGGACTCAGCGACGTCAACTCCCCCGTGGAGCTGGCGAAATACTACAGCGACAACGGCGCGGATGAGCTGGTGTTTTACGACATCACCGCATCGAGCGACGGGCGGCGTCTGTTTACGGACATTCTCACGGAAACGGCGCGCAATGTGTTCATCCCGCTCACGGTTGGCGGCGGCATCAACACGGTGGACGATTTTGACCGCGTGCTCAAATGCGGCGCGGACAAAGTGAGCGTGAATTCCGGCGCAATTCGTAACCCGCAGCTGATTTTTGAAGCGGCGAAGCGCTACGGCGACCAGTGTGTTGTGCTGTCGGCCGATGTAAAGCGCGTGGACGGCGTGTTTCGCGTGTTTGCCAAGGGCGGACGCGAAAACACCGGCATGGAAGCGATCGAATGGATCAAAAAAGGCGTTTCGCTCGGCGCGGGCGAGATTGTTGTAAACTCCATCGATACCGACGGCGTGAAAGGCGGCTTTGACCTTGAGATGCTCGAGGCCGTGTGCGCGGCGGTGTCCGTTCCCGTGATTGCCTCCGGCGGCGCGGGCTGCATTGACGATTTTACCACGCTGTTTCAAACGCTGCCCGGCGTGGACGCGGGGCTTGCGGCATCCATCTTCCATTTCGGCGAGGTGAAGATCCCCGACCTGAAAGCAGCGCTGAAAACACAGAATATTCCCGTCAGAGAGGTTTTGTAAGCTATGGAATACCTGAATATTTCCGAACTGAAATTTGACGCCAACGGCCTGATTCCCGCCATCGTGGTTGATGCGGTGAGCAAGCGCGTTTTGACGCTGGCGTATATGAACGAGGAGAGCCTGCGCATCTCCATGGAAAAGGAACTCACCTGCTTCTGGAGCCGGTCGCGGCAGGAGCTGTGGCTCAAGGGCGAAACCAGCGGCAACTATCAGCACATCGTTTCCATCACGGCGGACTGCGACAAGGACGCGCTGGTGGTTATGGTGGAACCCGACGGTCCGGCCTGCCATCTTGGCACGACGAGCTGCTTTGAAAATCCCGTGTTTCAGAGCGAGGAGCGCAGCGAATTTTCGCTGGAGGGGCTGATGCGTTTGCTGCAGGGCCGCATGGAAGAAAAGCCCGAAGGCTCCTACACCACGTATCTGTTTGAAAAAGGCCGCGACAAGATTTTGAAAAAGGTTGGCGAGGAAACCACCGAGGTGATCATCGCCGCGAAGGCGGACGACCGCCGGGAAACCATCTATGAGATCGCGGATCTGGCGTATCATGTGATGGTGCTGATGACCGAGATGGGCATTTCCCTTGAGGAAATCCACCGCGAACTCGGCTCACGCCATGTGATCGACCACAAGGTGAAGCAGGAGAAGATGACATGATCCCGCTTGCGGACTATCATGTGCACACCGCGTTTTGCGACGGGAAAAACACCCCTGAGGAAATGGTAGAGGCTGCGCTGGCGCAGGGTATGACCGCCATCGGCTTTTCCGGCCACAGCCACACGGGCTTTGACGAGAGCTGGTGCATGTCGCAGGCGGGCACGGCGGCTTACCGCGCGGAGATCGCGCGGCTGAAAGCGGCATATGCCGGGCGCATCCGCGTGCTTTGCGGCGTGGAGCAGGACTATTTTTCCGACGCATCCACGGCGGATTACGACTATGTGATCGGCGGCGTGCACTATGTGCAGCTGGGCGGAGAGTATGTGCCCGTGGATGAATCGGCGGAAATTCTGCGCGCGGCCGCGGCAAAACACTTCGGGGGCGACATCTACGGCGTGGCGGAAGCCTATTTCCGCACGGTGGCGGACGTTTGCGACAAAACCGGCTGCGACGTGATCGGGCATTTCGACCTGATCGCAAAGTTCAACGAGGGCGGCGCGCTGTTTGACGAGGCGCACCCGCGCTATGTTGTGGCGTGGCAGTCCGCTGCCGACAGGCTGCTGGCGTGCGGAAAGCCCTTTGAGCTGAACACCGGCGCGATGTTCCGCGGCTGCCGCAGCGTGCCGTATCCCGCGCCCTCGATGCAGGACTATCTCGCGGCGCGCGGCGCAAGCTTTTTGCTCTCGGGCGATGCCCACAGCACGCAGGCGCTGCGCTTCCGCTTTGATGTGTGGGGCGCAAGGCTGGAAGGCCGCGGCGTGCGCATTGCGGATGCGCCGCGGTGAAAAAAACGCCGCGGCAGCGCGCCTGCAACAAGGCATCGGGCAAGCGCGGCGCTGCCCGCGAAACGCCTGATACAACAGGAGTTTTGCTGCAATCTGTGAAATGCCCATGATTTTAGCCAAGAAAGCACAGGGAAGATTGGCAATAATGCGGGTTGCCACGGCGCGTGTGTTTATGCTATAATTCAGCAAAATCAAATATTGCAATTAAAGGATAGAGGTGCAGTTGTCAAGAGTAGGTCCGGTGCGCAAGGCTGACAGAGCCGTTGCCGGGGCGAAAGGGGCCGCTGCCGAAGGTGGGGAGTTGTCACCCCTGCCTGGTTGTACGAACAATATTCGTCCGACTGTCGCATTTGCGGAGAGCTATGTATTGATTGTGGATTTTTCTTTTGCTGTTCGAAGTTTTTTAACCGGACAAAAGGGAGATACATGAAAAAATCGCAGCTAATGCAAATGGCATTGGCTGCTTTTCATTTCCTTAGGGTTGCGGTATTCGATTAAATTTGAAAAAACAAAGGAGAAAACGAAAATGACTGCAAATCCCATCTTCCGCGGCGCTGCGAGCGCACTGATCACCCCCATGAACGCCAACGGCGTGGACTATCCCGCTTTCGGCAAGCTGATCGACTGGCAGATCGAGCAGGGCATTGATGCTCTGGTGATTGCCGGCACCACCGGCGAGGGCTCCACCCTTACCGACGCCGAGCACCGCGAGCTGCTGCGCTTCGCCGTGGAGCGCATTGCCGGCCGCGTTCCCATGATTGCCGGCACCGGCTCGAATGACACCGCCTACGCCATCAACCTTACCCGCTATGCCTGCGAGATCGGCGCGGACGGACTGCTGGTGGTTACCCCTTACTACAACAAGGCAACCCAGAAGGGCCTGATCGCGATGTATAACGCCATTGCGGATGCATCCACCAAGCCCCTGATCCTCTACAACGTTCCCTCCCGCACGGGCGTGAACATTGAGCCGGCAACCTATGCCGCACTGGCCGACCATCCCAATATCGCCGCCATCAAGGAAGCAAACGGCAACATCTCCAAGATCGTTGAAACCGCAGCCCTCGTCGGCGACAAGCTGGACATCTATTCCGGCAACGACGACCAGATCGTTCCCATCCTGGCCATGGGCGGCACCGGCGTTATCTCCGTGCTGAGCAACGTGATGCCGAAGGAAACCTCCGAGATCTGCCACCGCTGGTTCAACGGCGACACCGCCGGCAGCGCAAAGATGCAGATGGAGTATCTGCCCCTGATCAAGGCGCTGTTCTGCGAAGTGAATCCCATCCCCGTGAAGGCCGCCATGGCCGCTATGGGCTGGTGCGAAAACTATGTGCGCCTGCCGCTCACCACGATGGAGAGCGCGCATGAAGAGCAGATGCTCGCCCTGATGCGCGAGATGAAGCTGATCTGACCGGACAAAGCGAGGATAAAGATATGAGAATTCTTATCAATGGACTTTGCGGACATATGGGCAACGAGGTTGCGCGCCTTGCCGCAGAAGGCTACCGCGGCGCAGAACTGGTTGCGGGCGTGGACTTCTGCAACGCAGCAGCCGCCACCGTTCCCTGCGCTTCGAGCTTTGCCGATGCGGAAACGAATGTGGACTGCATCGTTGATTTTTCCCATCACAGCTGCACGACTGCGCTGCTGGAGTTTGCTGTGCGCAACAATATCCCGCTGGTTCTGGCAACCACCGGCCAGACCGAGGAAGAGCGCGCGGCCATCCGCGCCGCCGCCGAGAAGATCCCTCTGTTTTTCGCAGCGAACTTCTCGCTGGGCGTTGCGCTGCTGATTGAGCTGGCAAAGAAGGCCGCCGCAGTGATGCCCGAAGCCGAGATTGAGATTATCGAGAAGCACCACAACCGCAAGCTGGATGCCCCCAGCGGCACCGCCCTTGCCATCGCTTCCGCGATTCAGACCGTGCGTACCGATGCAACCGTGAACTGCGGACGCAGCGGTCAGGCCAAGCGCACGAAGGAAGAAATCGGCATCCACGCCGTTCGCATGGGCAACATTGTGGGCGACCATGAAGTGATCATCGGCACCCCCAACCAGACCATCACCCTCAAGCATGAGGCGCACAGCCGCGCCCTGTTTGCCGAGGGCGCACTCGCCGCGGCGGAATTCCTCTGCGGCAAGAGCGCGGGACTTTATGACATGAACAGCATGATCTCGTTCTGAGAGAGAGGGGACTATTTGCATGAAGCTTGCAATTTACGGCTACGGAAACATCGGCCGCGGCGTTGAGCTTGCCGCGCGTCAGAATCCCGATATGGAGCTGGTCGGCGTTTTCACGCGCCGCGACCCCGCCACGGTGCAGACGCTGACGGGCGTGAACGTTTTTGCGGCGGACAGCATTGACGACTTTGTCGGAAAGATCGACGCGGTTGTTTTGTGCGGCGGCAGCGCCACCGACCTGCCCGTGCTCACCCCCAAGCTGGCGGAAAAATTCAATGTGGTGGACAGCTTTGACACCCACGCCCGTATTCCCGAGCATTTTGCTGCGGTTGACGCTGCGGCCCGGCGCGGCGGAACCACTGCGCTGATCTCCGGCGGCTGGGATCCCGGCATGTTTTCCCTTGCCCGCCTTTACGGCGGCGCGCTCCTGCCCGAAGGCAAGGACTACACCTTCTGGGGCCGCGGCGTCAGCCAGGGCCACTCCGACGCGATTCGCCGCATTCCCGGCGTTGCCGACGCAAGACAGTACACCGTGCCAATCGCTGCCGCGCTGGACGCTGTTCGCAGCGGAACGCAGCCGGAGCTGACGGCGCGCGAGAAGCATCTGCGCGAGTGCTATGTGGTTGCGGAAGAGGGCGCAGACAAGGCCGCGATCGAAACCGCGATCAAGACCATGCCGAATTATTTTGCAGACTACAACACCACGGTGACCTTTATCACCGCGGAGGAACTGCGCCGCGAGCATGCCGCGCTGCCCCACGGCGGATTTGTCATCCGCTCGGGCACCACTGGCCTGAACGGCGAGCATAAGCACAGCATCGAATACCGGCTGGAGCTGGACTCCAACCCCGAGTTTACCGCGGGAGCACTGGTTGCCCTGGCGCGTGCTGTGAGCAGAATGCAGGAAAAGGGACAGACCGGCTGCAAGACGATTTTCGACGTTGCTCCGGCAGACCTCTCTCCCCTCTCCGCGGAGGAACTGCGGGCGCATCTGCTCTGATTTGAAAGGATAGATAACACAAGATGAACAACTTTGTTTGCGACAATTTATCGGTGAACGCGCAGGGCCACCTGTGCTTCGCCGGGCAGGACACCGCGGCGCTCGCCGCGCAGTACGGCACGCCGCTTTACCTCATGGATGAGGACCGCGTGCGCCGCAACTGCCGCGTTTACACCGAGGCGTTCCGCCGCTGCTTCGGCGAGGGCGCGCAGGTGCTGTATGCGGGAAAGGCAAACGCGTTTAAGCAGATCTACCGCATTGTGCAGGAAGAAAACATGGGCATCGACGTTGTTTCCAGCGGCGAGATCTACAGCGCACAGCAGGCGGGATTCAACCTTGCGAATGCGTATTTCCATTCCAACAACAAAACGGATGCGGATATTGCCTTTGCGATGGACTGCGGCGTCGGCTATTTTGTTGCGGACAATGAAGAAGAGGTGCGCGCGGTGGAAGCGGAGGCCGCAAAGCGCGGCATTTTGCAAAAGATTCTGCTGCGCCTCACCCCCGGCATCGACCCCCACACCTACGCGGCGGTGGACACCGGCCGCGTGGACTCCAAGTTCGGCACGGCCATCGAAACCGGTCAGGCCGACGAGCTGATCGCTTTCACGCTGCAGCAAAAGCACATTGATCTGGCGGGCTACCACTGCCACGTCGGTTCGCAGGTGTTTGCGGAGGATGTGTTTGAGCGCGCGGTGGTTGTGATGCTCAACTATGTGGCCCACATTGCAAAAACGCAGGGCTACATGGCGCGCGAACTGGACCTCGGCGGCGGCTACGGCGTTCGCTATGTGGCGGACGATCCCGAGCTTGATATTGCCCAGAAGATCGCAGAGGTTGCAAAGGTATTTCACGATACCTGCGCAGCGCTGAATATTCCCGAGCCTGCAATACATATGGAACCGGGCCGCAGCATCGTTGCCGACGCGGGCCTGACGCTGTATACCGTTGGCACAGTCAAGCAGATCCCCGGCTACAAAAACTATGTTTCCGTGGACGGCGGCATGACGGACAACCCCCGCTTTGCCCTTTACGGCGCGCGCTACACCTGCCTGGCAGCCAACAGAATGAACGAGGACTGCGATTTTGAATGCTCCGTGGTGGGGCGCTGCTGCGAAAGCGGCGACATCATTCAGGAAAATATTTCGCTGCCGAAGAGCATCGGCCGCGGCGACCTGCTTGCTGTTTGCACCACGGGCGCTTACAACTACTCCATGGCATCCAACTACAACCGCATCCCCCGCCCCCCGGTGGTGATGCTGCGCGGCGGCGAGAGCTATGTTGCGGTGAAGCGCGAAACGCTGAAGGACCTCGTTGCGCTGGATGTTTAACCGGCGCGGCATTTGAATACGTTTAGAGAAGGAACAAAACAGAAATGGAAACCATTGTTGTTAAATTCGGCGGCAGTTCGCTTGCGGACGCCGGGCAGTTCCGCAAGGTTGCCGATATCATCAAAGCCGACGACCGTCGCCGCTTTGTGGTGGCGTCCGCGCCGGGAAAGCGCAGCGACAGCGACACCAAGGTGACGGATCTGCTGTATCGCTGCTACGATCAGGCCGTTGCGGGCGGCGACTACGGCAGCGTTCTGGAGCAGATCAAAGCCCGATTTTCCGACATTATCTCCGAGCTGGGGGTTGACTTTGCGCTCGACAGCGAGATCGACGTGATCCGCCGGCATCTGAGCGCGGAGCCGAGCCGCGATTATATGGCCAGCCGCGGAGAATATCTCAACTCCAAGATCCTTGCGGCGTATCTGGGCTTCCCGTTTTACGATGCGGCGCCCCTGATCCGCTTTGCAGCCGACGGCACATTCGACGAGGAGCAGACCAACGCAAACCTCAGCGCGGTTCTCGCGATGGTGGAATGCGCGGTTGTGCCCGGATTTTACGGCGCAACGGAAGACGGCGCGGTGCACACGTTTTCCCGCGGCGGTTCGGACGTGACCGGATCGCTGGTTGCCCGCGCAATCAATGCCACCGTTTACGAAAACTGGACGGATGTTTCCGGCATGCTGTTTACCGATCCGCGCATCGTCAGCAATCCGCAGACCATTGAATACATCACCTACCGCGAGCTGCGCGAGCTCTCCTACATGGGCGCTTCCGTCTTGCATGAGGACGCAGTGTTCCCCGTGCGTAAGGCGGGCATCCCCATCAATATCCGCAACACCAACTGCCCCGCCGACAAGGGTACCATGATCGTTGCCGCGCTGCCCAAGGAGTTCCGCATGCGCACCGTTACGGGCATTGCGGGCCGCAAAGGCTTCACCAGCATCCTGCTGGAGAAGTCCTCCATGAACAGCGAGGTTGGCTTCGGCGCAAAAATGCTCGGCGTTCTGGCAAAGCACGGCGTTTCGTTTGAGCATTGCCCCACCGGCATCGATACGATGAGCGTTGTTGTGAGCAGCGAGCAGTTTGAAGAGCACCGTGCCGCCGTTTTGGACGACCTGAATGAGGTTTTGCAGCCGGAGAGCATCGTTGTGGAAAGCAGTCTTGCCATGATCGCCATTGTCGGTCACGGCATGGTTGCCGCGCGCGGCAGCGCAGCACGCATTTTCCGCGCCGTTGCGGACGCAGGCATCAACATCCGCATGATCGACCAGGGCTCCAGCGAGCTGAACATCATTCTCGGCGTGGACGAGAACGACTTTGAGGAAGCCATCCGCAGCATCTACCGCGAATTTCGCTGAAAGCGGCGAAAAACCCGCGGCGCGACCGGGAAAACCGGCGCAGCGCCGGACGCGATAGCCGCGAAATGAATCAAACAAACCAAAAATCAGCCTTTCCGATCGCTCGGAAAGGCTGATTTTTCGTATATGCGAAATATTGTGGAGCGGATGCGGTCAGAATTTTCCGCCGCGGTGGGAATGTCCGCCGCGACTGCCGCCGCTGCGTCCCCCGCCGCTGCCGCCGGAGTTGCGCGGGGAATAACGGCGCGAGGTGGTGGTGCGCAGATACTGATCGCGGCGACAGGTGAACTCAACACCGTCAACATAGGCGTTGGCGTTTCCGCCGCGCGCAACGGCCTGCATCCGGCGCTTGTGGAGCAGGCAGAAGATGAGCGCCGGCACGAATGCGAGCAGCACACAGCCGGCAATTCCGGCAGCGCCCACAAGCGGGTCGCTGTCAAAATCCAGGGGCTGGCCGACGGCGGCGGATTGCAGCAAACTGCCGCAGGTTTCGAGATAGTCGGTCAGACCGGCATACCAGTTGTCGTTCGAGAAATCGTCGAGAAATGCCGATTCCAGACGGGACTTGCCGTAGTCGGTGAAGGCGGCGGAAGCAAAATCGCCGAAGGTGAGCAGGTCGTAGTCGCGCGCGTTCATGCTCAGAAACAGGCAGATGCAGGATTTGTCGCTGCCGTAGCCGAGATTGTAGCCGGTGCGGATTTCCTCGTCGCAGGCGTAAAGGCTGTAAGCGTCGGTGTAGTCGCGGTAATCGGAAAGCGCGATGATATAAACATTGCAGTGGTTTGCGCGGCTGATTTCGTCGGCGCGAAGGGACAGGCTGCGCTCCTGTTCGTCGGTCAGGATGTCCGCCTCGTCAAGCACGCTCGGCAGGTCGGCGTTCCAGCGCTCGGGCGCCAACTGCGTTGCGGGCGGGTGCATGCCGGGGATCGCGGTGTAAAACCAGTCGTTGTAGCCATCGCCGCAGTTGAGCACGCCGTTGGCAAGCGTGCCGGACAAAACGCTGCCGTCATAGGCTTCTATGCGGATGCGTTCGCCCTCGCTTGTCCAGGACGTGATGCGAATGGCTTCATCCAGCCAGAACCAGACGCCGGTGCCGTCATCGTTGAGGAGAATGTAGTCGTCGCCGCGGTAGAATGTGCGGTAAGGCAGCGCTTCGTCGGCGGCAGAGGGCTCGTAGCCGGGGGTGGGGACGTAGAGCGTGTCGGTGCTTGCGGATTGGGAAGCATCGTTTCCGGCGTGAAGCAGCGCTTCGGAGGCGAAGGCGTATTCATAGTCGCGGTAAGTGCCGTAGATGAGGCCCTCAGGGAAGAGGTAGCCGGAAAATTCGTCGCCGTCGCGGTCGGTGAAGGCGAAGGGCCAAACCTGAGAGAAAGCACCGCTGTTTTCATAGGTGATCGGCTCGTCGCCCAGGGACCAGTGCAGGTCGTAGGGTGTGCCGCAGTAGAGAAAAATGCCGCTGCCGTCGGGGTGCAGTTCGAGGTATTCTCCGTCGCAATCGTAGTCGCTGCCGTCGGAAACGCAGCTTACGGCGTGGTAAAGGTCTGCGAGAACAGGCGGGGACGCGGGCGTTTCGGCCCGTGCGGCGGCTGCCGGCATGGAAACCAGCAGCGCGAGGAGCAGCATTGCGGTGAAAAATCGTTTCATATCGCTTACCTCCCCTCTCAGCCCGCGATCAGGTGATAGATCAGCTCGCCGAGCGCGGTGCGTGCCGATGTGCAGCAGAGGATGACGCCCAGAACAGCCGTGATGCCGAGCAACCAGGCCCAGAAAAGTTTTTTGGAAACGGGGAGATTGCCGACGAATTTGCCGGTTTGCCCGTTCATGGCGAAGAGATAATCCTTGTTGTCCCAGCGGGTTTTCAGAATCCAGACGGGCAAAAGCGCATATTCCACTTTGCCGCGGTTGATATAGGTGTCGTTCCGGATAAGGCGGACGCTTTGATAGCCGCGCACATCGTTGCGCATGATCTCGGTGGCGGAAGCGGCGCAGCGATTGTCCGCGCGCGCGGCGTCGTCTTCCACGGATACGTCGTATTTGTCCGCGAGATAGCCGGGGAGATAGGCTGTGGAAAAGGGCTTGAGCTCGCTGTAGTTATACGGTTCCAGAGAATCCATCAGGTCATCCGGCATTTTTTTCGATGCGTCCGTCGGCACCTGCACAAAGCGGATGTTGCCCGCGCGGCGCACGTCGTAGTGTCGGGTTTTGGTGACGATATAGTCACCGGAGCGGTGGCTGGTGCTGTTTGTGGCAGCAAAGGCACATTCCGCGGCAGCCTCGGCGTTGAACAGCCAAAAAGGCACATAGATGCCCTGCAGCTTGCTGATCTGATTGTTGTCGCGGAACGAGCGCGGCAAAAACAGCTTTTTGCGGTAATGCTGCTTCAGCGCGGCAACAGCCTGGTCCCGGGTGAGCTTGAACGGAATGATATAGTTGGGCTTGAGCGCGCCGGCAAACTGACCGGGCACGATGGAGGGGTTGTCGCAGTAAGGGCATTTGGTGGCGGCGGTGGTTTCTTCGCACAGCAGCTCTGCGCCGCAGCTCGGGCAGCTGTAAGCGCGCATGGCGTTGCCTTCTTCGCCCCAGTCTGCGCTGATGGTGGCACCGTCCCAGCGGCTTTGCCGGCGGGCGGCCTTTTCGTCATCGGAGATGGGCGCGGCGGCAAACTCTTCCGGCGCAGCTTCGGCTTCCTCCACCACGGTTTCTTCCGCGGCTTCCTCCGCGGCGCGCGCGGTGGCAAAGGCCTGCTGCGCGGCAGCGTCACTGTTGGCATACAGCGCGGCGATCTCGTCCGGGGTGTAGGCAGTGCCGCAATGGTCGCACTGCAGCTTTCCGGTTTCGGAAGAGAAATGGAGCGGACCGGAACAGGACGGACATTGATAGTTGGTCACTTCGGTAGACACGGTTGGCCTCCTTTATATCACATTCCCGCGGCGGTGCGCACCGCGCGGGGAATACATTGTCTGATTAAGACAAAACATTATACCACAACGCACCGCAGCGCTTCAAGAGCGCGGCGCGCACTTTTCCTGCGAAGCGCCAGATATTGTGCTGCGGCACGGACATGGCGCATTGTATAGCAGAACAGGGCGGTTTTCAAGCAAAATGACAGAAATCTTGCGCGAAAATGCGGCAAGGTGAAAGAAAATTGCAATTTGTCTTGACATTTGGAGAAAATTGCCGATACTATATAAGGTAAGGGCCTAAATTTTGTGGTTATCGCGTGAAAAATCGACAAATAACCGCAAATTATCCATAAATCGACACGGCGAAGGAGGGACGTGAACATGGCAGATCAGGCCGTGCTGGCAATGCTTGGCGCAGATGCAGCCGAGCTGCTGCTTGAGCAATTGATTGTGCATACGGATCGGCTGGTCTATACATGGAAATTCCACGACACGGTGGCTCGGGCGATTGATCCGGAGCGCTGCCGTCTGGCGGGAATGGCGGAGGAAATCCCCATTACGCCGAGCGCGCTGTGCAGCTATATTTATCCGGACACCATCCGCCATGCCCACGCACTGCTTTGCTGCGGTCTGCACGGCGGCAGAACCATGGAAAAGGTTATCCACGCGCGCCTTTCCGCAGAACGCGGCGGACGCTGGTACAGCGCACGCGTGAGCGCAACGCCGGAGGGCTGCGAAGACCGCATCGGAATTCTCTCGATCCGCGATATAACGGACGAGCGCCGCAAAGAGGCTTTTTATCAGCGTGCGGTGCAGCGAAAGCCGGACAACAAGATGATTGCCCAGATGCAGGGCGACCTTTCCGCCGACCAGATCCTGCTGCTTGACGGATTCCGCGCACCGATCAAGCGCCCGGAATCATGCTACACCGATGTGATGAACAGCGTGGTGGACGAATATATCAGCCCGTCCTACCGCACCGCCGCGCGGCTGTTTTTCTCGCGCGAAACGCTGATGCAGAAAGTTGCGGCCGGAGAAACAAGCACAGAGGCGGAATTTGCCGGCGTGATTGACGCCGGACGGCAGAAATGCTGGATGAGCATTCAGATGCAGCTTCTGACCGACCCGAACGACGGACACATTCATGTGTATGCCCTTGCCACCGACGTGACCGAGCAGCACATGATGCGCCAGCACCTGATCCAAAGCAGCATCACCGACAGCCTGACCGGCGCGCTCAACCGCGCAACGTTTGAGTCGCGCGTGAAGCACCATCTGCGCGAGGACAGCCAGCGCGGCTGCCTGCTGGTGGTTGATGTAGATAATTTCAAGCACTACAACGACAATTTCGGACATCAGGCGGGCGACCAGATCTTGACGCGGCTGATCCGGCTTTTGCGCGAACACTTCCGAGACACCGATCTGATCGGGCGCTTGGGCGGCGATGAATTTCTGGTGTTTTTGCCGAATGCGCTCGAGGAAAAAGCCATTGTGGAGCGCATAGAACAGATGCTCGACAAGGTTTGCTGCCTGCATCTGGACGAAAAAGCCCAGATCTGCTTCAGCATCAGCGTTGGCTGCGCCTACAGCAAGCCGGGCGAGGAAGATTACGACGCGCTGCTCGGTCGGGCGGATCAGGCGATGTACGGCGCGAAAAAGAGCGGAAAAAACCGCTATTGCTTCCACGGCGCAGCAGCCTGCCGCGCAGAGGACAAAACAGAATAAATGCGCGCAGCATACACAAAAGCGCAACAAACCGCCGGGCGAGCAGCCCGGCGGTTTGTCTTTTCCATATGTCCCCTCATTCACACGGCTCGATCGGAAGCGCCGAGTATTGGAGCAAAATGTCCATATGAGCGTATTTTTTCTTGAAATTGCGGGAAATTCGCTGCATCACAAGGTCGCAGTTTTCCAGCGACGCGGTGGGGAGCATGCAAAGATACTGGGAAACGCTGTAGCGTGTGAAGGTGTCGCCGATGCGGAGCGAGCCGGCGATAACCTCCTGCAGACGGTCCATGGAGAGGTTGAGCTGCTTTTGCGAAAGCTTTTTGCCGCGACCGTCCATCACGGTGACCAGCACGATATGGACCACCTGACCGGTGCGGACGGCAGCGCGTGCTTCCAGACGGTAGATGTCTTTGAAGATTTCATACTCGCAGTAAAACGCGGTGCTGCTGTGCTCGTGCTCGCGAAGCTCTTCGCGGATAACATGGAGATTGGTCTCCATGGTTTTTGTTGTTTTGATGATTTCCTTATAAAGGGCCACAAGCTCGGGACTGGGGTTGATGCCGAAGCCCTTCATAAAAAGGTCGGTGACGTAGTTGTAGTGCTGCAGGGCTTTTTGCTGCATGCCGGTGTCGATCAGGGCGCGGATGGTGGCCAGATGCAGCGGCTCGTCATAGGGGTCAACCGCGATGGCGTCCTGGCAGATGGCGATGATATCCTCAAAGCGGGCCTGCTCATTGAGCTTTTCAACGGCGTAGTGCACGGCCTTGAGGTATTGGGAATGGTAATATGTGCTGATGGGAACCACCCAGGGCTCCATAGAGGTTTTGGGAAGGAAATCGCCTTTGTAAAGGGCGATGGCCTGCAGAAGATTGTTCAGCAGTTCGTCGGGCGGAAGCGCGGTGTCGATACGGCTGAGGCGGTCAAACTCCTCGGCGTCAATCCAGATGGGGTAAGCGTTGTTCCAGCCGTAGGAGCCGGTGCGGGAGAGGATCAGGTCCTTGCCGTCCACAAAGCCGACCTCGCCGATGGCGCTTCGCACGCGGTAGAGCAGGGTTTTCAGTGCGTTTGCGGGATCGTCGCTTTCTTCGTCGGGCCAAAGCATATCGATCAGCTCGTGCTGCGGAATCTCTCGCTCGCGGAAGGTGATGAGATATTCAAGCATCATCAAAACCTTGCGGGAGCGGGTGTCTTTATCGGTGAGGGTTTTGCCCGTGTCACCGTAAGAGACGGAAAATCCGCCGAGCATATTTACTTTCAGATAAGCAGAATCATCCATAATAATATGTATCCTCCGTCGTTGCAACGACAGTTTTGGGAACAAATCAAACCAATTAATTATATCCCCGCAGATTTGCAATTACAACCGAAAAATGAAATTTTGGATACATATACAACTAAAATCCGAACATTTTGGAGCAAAATACAGTATACATGTATGTTACTTACATTAATTAGAGGGAAAAAAGATAAAAATAAAAAATTATTAATTTATTTTTTCGCGTTTTGTAACCGCGGTGTGACCGGACGCGAGTATAGTTAGGCTATAATGAGTATGAGGATTACCTCCGGAAAGGAGAAAAAAGATGGTTTACACCAAGTTTGTCCCGTTTGAGAGCAAAACCTGCCTGGTCAAGGCAAAATCCTATGCGGGCAAAAACCTGAAAGGAACCGTGACCAACGCGAAGTTCCCGGAGGGACTGGAATTTGAAAGCCAGATGCAGCTGCTGATGATCATGGATGAACTCTATGATGAGCTCAACAGTCCGCAGCGCGCGATGGAGCGCCGCAGCTTCAGCGGCACCACTGTGTCCGCGACGGGCGCGCAGCCCGCGGAAAACGCCGGCGGCCAGATTGCGACGTTCCGCATCAATGTGCATTTCCGCCAGAACGCAAGCTGGCAGGGCACGGTTACGTGGCTGGAGGAGGAGTCGGAAGCGAGCTTCCGCAGCGTTCTTGAGCTGCTGATGATTCTGGACAGCGCCCTGTCCGAATAATGCCTGAAAAAAGTGATACACCCACGGGGCGACCGCAAGCAAAACGGTCGCCCCGCTTTGCTTGCGCAGGGGAAAGACGACCCGCTTTTTTAACAGCGCGCTTGCGCAACGGGTGAGATACATATATAATATGTAACAGAAACAAATCGAAGGAGGATTTTGCGGCATGAACAAGCTCAGAAAAATCATCATTCTGATCTTTGCGGCGGTGTTTATCATCAGCGGCGGCTGGCTCGCCGTGTACTATATCGGGCAATACCGCGAATCCCAAACGGATAAGCAGGTGCAGTCGCTCGTTGTGCAAACCCCGGCGCCCCTGCCCACCCTTACGCCAACGCCGATGCCCGCTGCAACGCAAACGCCCGAACCCTCCCCCACCCCCACGCCGGAACCCGTTGTGATGGAGAAATACGCTGAGGTGTATGAGCAAAACCCCGACACGATCGGCTGGCTGAAGATTGATGGCACGGCGATTGACTATGTTGTTATGCATACGCCCGATGAGCCGGACAAATATATCGACATCGATTTCTACGGCAACCCATCCAACCGCGGCACCCTGTATCTCGATGCGAAAAATGATATTAACACGTCCGAAAATCTCATCATTTACGGCCACCATATGCAAAGCAGCGCCATGTTCGGCCACTTGGATTATTTTTCCTATGAGGATTACTGGAAAGACCACAAATATATCCGCTTCGACACGCTCTATGAGGAGCAAACCTACGAAATCATCGGTGCGTTTTATGCCCGCGTGCTCATGAAAAGCGAAGACGGCTTCCGCTATTACTATTTCCGCGAGGCGGAAACCGAGGAAGAATTCAACGAATATCTCGACTTCATCCGCGAAAACCAGTGCTACGACACCGGCGTGGAGGCAGAATTCGGCGACCAGCTGCTCACGCTGTCCACCTGTTCTTACCACGTTGAAAACGGTCGGTTCGCCGTTGTTGCAAAAAAAATTACGCCGGATCCCGCGCCCGAAGCGGAGCAGCCGCTGCCGTAACCGAGGCTGCACGCGCAGCGCAAAAAAGTTACAAATAAAAAAATTCGAAATATTTTGCGGCTGTAACCGTAACAATCCCCCACACAATATATTGTGTGGGGGATTTGCTTTTGGAACAAAATATAGAAAACTTCAGAAAAGGTTACAGAAGCAACGATACAAATGGTTGTTTTGTGTCGAAATTTAACTGTTTTTTATCGCGAAATGTAACCGCGGTGTAACGCCGGACATATATATTATAGTCATAAAGAACACCGATCGCCGACGTGATCGCGCTGAAGGAGAAGAGATTATGAAGAAGCTCAAGAAGATGTTTGCGGTTGTCCTCGTTCTGGTCATGACCGCAGGACTCAGCGTTTCCGCGTCTGCTGCAGAAGGCAACAGCCATCCGTTCGGCGCTTCTTTCACCGACTGGTTTGGCGGCTTCTGGTCCGCAGAAGGCAACGTCACCGAAGACGGCACTGTTGAGGGCACTTACAGCGGCGAAAACGGCGATGTTCATGTTGACGGCACGATTGATGCGCAGTTTGGCAACCCGTTCGAGGGCGGCTTTGATATCAACATCGGCGACATTCAGTTTGGAGAAAACGGTTTTGGTGTGAACGTCTCTGTCAATATCGGCGGCATGAAGCTTGGCGGCACCTTCAATGTTGGTGCCGGCAGCACGGGCACTGAAGAGCCCGAAGTTGAAGAACCCGTAGTTGAAGAACCCGTAGTTGAAGAGCCTGCAGTTGAAGAGCCCGAAGTTGAAGAGCCCGAAGTTGAAGAGCCCGAAGTTGAAGAACCCGTAGTTGAAGAGCCCGTAGTTGAAGAGCCTGAAGTCGACGAGCCCGAAGTTGAAGAGCCCGAAGTTGAAGAGCCCGAAGTTGAAGAGCCCGAAGTTGACGAGCCCGTAGTTGACGAGCCCGTAGTTGACGAGCCCGAAGTTGACGAGCCCGCAGTTGACGAGCCCGAAGTTGACGAGCCCGTAGTTGACGAGCCCGAAGTTGACGAGCCCGAAGTTGACGAGCCCGCAGTTGACGAGCCCGAAGTTGACGAGCCCGCAGTTGACGAGCCCGTAGTCGACGAGCCCAAAGCTGACGAACCCGTAGTTGAAGAGCCCGAAGTTGAAGAACCCGTAGTTGAAGAGCCTGTGGTTGAAGAAAACGTCACCGAGCGCAAGGAAGAACCCAAGGAAGAAATCAAAAACGAAAACGAAATCGACAACGAATATTTCTACGATTCCAACGAAACCGTAGAGATTTTTGAAGAGGAAACTCCTCTGGCAGATGAACCCGAAGAGGAAGTTGAACTCATCGAGGACGAGGAAGTTCCCCTCACCGGCGAGCCCGAAGAAGAGATGACCGACATTGAGGACGAGGATGTTCCTCTGGACGCAACCCCCGCAACCGGCGCTGCCTCCACCGTGCGCAACGCAATGCTCATCGTTGCAGTGCTCAGCCTGTGCGGCCTGATCGCAACCGCTGCGATGCGTAAAAAGTCCGAAACCGATTGCTGATTCATATCCTTACCTCCATTCAAAAATATACCTTCCGCCAGAGCCCTGCTTCAATTCGAGGCAGGGCTCCGTCGCTGTTTTTGAGCGTCGCCGCGGCAAGAGGCGCGCTCAAGGCATAAAAAAACCGCCCGCCGTGCAGGCAGTGCTGCAGGGCAGGCGGGTTTTTTGCGTTTATTGGGAATTTACGATCAGTCAAGGCGCTTTGCGATGATTTCCGGGTGCTGAGAATAGGTCAGCGCGGTTTCCTTGGTGATGAGCTTGCGCGAATACAGATCCAGCAGGCTGTTGTCCATGCTGATCATGCCCTGTGCGGACGATGTGGCGATCACGGAGTCGATCTGGTGCACCTTTGCGTCACGGATCAGGTTGCAGATTGCGTTGTTAGCAAACATGACCTCAAATGCCGGGGCAACGCCGCCGTCCACGGTGGGGACCAGCTGCTGCGACACAACGGCGTGGAGCTGCATGCTCAGCTGAACACGCACCTGCTGCTGCTGCGAGGGCGGGAAAATGTCGATAATGCGGTCAACGGTGTCGGCGGCGCCAACGGTGTGGAGCGTGGAGAGCACCAGATGGCCCGTTTCTGCGGCGGTCATTGCGGCGCTGATGGTTTCATAGTCGCGCATTTCGCCGAGCAGAATGATATTCGGCGCCTGACGCAGGCTGGCGCGGATGGCCGTGACATAGTTTTGGGTGTCCTGCTCGATTTCGCGCTGGCTGATGATGCATTTGTCGTTGCGGTAGAGAAATTCGATGGGGTCTTCCAGTGTGATCACATGACCGTTGCGCGTTTTGTTGATCTGATCGATGATGCACGCGAGCGTGGTGGATTTGCCGTTTCCGGCAGGGCCGGTTACAAGAACAAGGCCCTTTTGCGCCTGCGCGCAGCTAATCACGTTTTCCGGGATGCCGATCTGTCTGTAATCGGGGATCTGGAACGACACCATGCGAACAACGGCGGCCAGAGAGCCGCGCTGCTTGTAGGCGCACATGCGCATGCGGCCGATGCCGGTCATGGAAATGGCAAAGTCGTCGTCGCCCTTTTCGATCAGGCGCGCCATATCGCGCTTTGCAGCGGCGTAGGCTTCCGCCACCAGAATGTGAGCGCGCTCGGGCATAACGCGGTCATCGTCGATCGGGACGATGCGCTTATTGATTTTGAAAGAGATCGGCTGTCCGGAAACGATAAAAACGTCGGACGCCTTTTGCTCCATGGCTTGCTGGATGATTTCAAAAAATCCGGACATAGGTTCCTCCTCAAGTTCCGTCCCAGAGATTCAGCTCCGTATCGGGGAGCCACTCTCCGGCGTTTTCTGTTTGCCAGCGTTCGATGCGGAACGATGCACCCAGGCGGAGCGTTACGCTCAGGTTCTGCGTGCCGTCGATGGGAACGCTGTAGCTGATTTGTGCTTCTGTGCCGTCCGACTCAAAGCTTGCGTCAAGCTCCTGCGCCAGTGCGCGCAGCGCCTGCGCATCCGCGCCGGATTCCCAAAGCGCGCCGAAACGGCAGGCAATATCGGAGCAGCGGCGGTCGGCGGCGTAGTAGTCCGTGACGGAGGCGGCATATTTGTCCGCCAGTTTGGCTTCCGCGCTTGCGGTGGAAACCGAGAGTACGGCGAAAATGGTCAGGCCAAGCACCGCAAAGATGCAGATGATGGATGCGATGCCGATGTTGAAGCGGGCTGTGCCCGTGCGTCTTTTTTTATCCATAGGGCACCGCCTTTACTTCCAGCGCGAAAAGCACCTCGCCGCCGGCGTGTGAAACGCTGACCCCGGCGGGATCCCCGTCGGTGAGCGTCAGGCAAAAGCTGCCGCCCGACTGCGCACACACGTTCCAGCCGTTGTCAAACCACAGCGTTGCGGTTTTGCCGGAAATGTCTGCGCCGAGCTGCTGTGCCGCCGCCGCATGGTCGCCGCCGCAGCTTTTGTAGGTGTCAGCTGCGGTTTGTGCCCAGCCAACGGCGCAGGCAAGATCGCTGCTGCGGTTCGCCTTTTCGTTTGCGGACACAAACAGGCGCATGCAGATGGAGGCGCAGAGGGAAAAAATCAGGACCATTGTGGTGATTTCAATCAGGGAAAGCGGGGTTTTCGATCGTTTTTTCATGCCGCCTCACCCGCCTCTCCGCTGCGCAGATAGATGCTTTGCGTGATGGTGCTGCCGTTTGTTTCGCATGCAATGTGGAGCATGCTCCCGTCCAGCTTGAATTCAAAGCCGTCCACTGCGATGATTTGCTGTCCGTCCTCCGGGCGGAGTCCGGAATCCGCTTCGCAAAACAGCTCGCAGAGATAGCCGTCGTGGTTGTAGAGATAGGTGTGGTATTCGCTGCCGTCGATGGTTTCGCGCAGGATGATTGCGTCCGTTTCAACCAGCTTGCCGACGCTCACGCTCTCGGCAATGTCGAAATGGCGGACTTTTGTTGCGGTGTAGCCAAGGGCGGTTTGCGCGCCGAACTGCGTGTCCATGACGCCGGAGATGTCTTTATAAATCTCCGCGCCGGTTGCCAGCACCAGAAACACGCAGACTGCGAACAGGCATATAAGGATCAGGCTGATGATAAACCCGATCGTCTGAGAACTTTTTCCCATGTATAACCTAATTCCTTTCGGTCAGTGATTCCGGGGCAGGGATTCACGGCTGCTTGTCAAGCACGGTGATGTCCGGCATCAGGTTGGATGCGAATATGTCGTAAAATACGGCATATTTCGTTTCGTCGATATAAACGCCATAGTTATCCGTAAGGTATTCCAGCGTGTCGGGGTAGCGGCCCTCAATGGCATAGCAGCTCACGGCGGCGCGGTAGAGGCTGTCTTCCAAAATGCGCTTTGCCTCTGTTTTCTGTGCCTGCGCCGCCTGACGGACACCGCTGAGCACACAGATCAGCAGCACCGCAAACAGCAGCAGCGTTACCACGGCAGCGCGCGGGATGACGGCTTTCTTCTCTCTTTTCATAGACAGCGCCTCAGATCACGGACATGATGCTGACCAGCGGGAGCATCACGGTGAGCAGCAGCAGGCCGACGCAAACGGAGAGGATCAGCACGATCACGGGCTCCACGCGGCCGGTTGCCTTCTCGAGCGCTTCGTCCATGTCCTCTTCGGTGTGAACCGCGATGGTTTCCAATACTTCGTCCACGCATCCGGTTTTTGCGCCGATGCTGAGCATCTTGCAGTCAATGGAAGAGAACAGATCGGACGCGGACATCGCCTCGGCAACGCCTTTTCCGGCTTCAATTTCCGCATGGCAGCGGCGAATCTTTTCCTCCAGCGCTTTGCTCGAAGAAAACCGCTCGGACATTGCCAGCGCTTCCTGCACGTCGGACAATCCGGAATAGCTCAGATTCATCGCGGCGGCAAAACGTGCCAGAGAAACCTTCAGGCCGAGCGCGGAGCCGCCGAACAGGCGGGTCAGCAGATTCATCGAAGCATCGCGAACGCTGCGCACGGTGCGGCAGAGGATGAGATAAACCAGCACGGCAACCAGAACGCCGAGTAAAACCCACTTTGCCTTGCCGAGACCAATGCCGAAATTCAGCAGAGCGGTGGCGAAGGGGGGCATCGTGGCGCCCAACTGCGCGAAAACATCCTTGAAAACGGGCAAAACTTCGGTAAGGAACACGAAAAACACGGCCAGAATGATCACAAACAGCATGGCGGGGTATGCCACTGCGCTGCGAATG
The DNA here is from genome assembly GCA_015067465.1 of Oscillospiraceae bacterium. Taxonomy (GTDB): domain Bacteria; phylum Bacillota; class Clostridia; order Oscillospirales; family Oscillospiraceae; genus SVKR01. Next base: position 16,057 of record SVMK01000006.1, on the reverse strand, counting down.
ACGGAGCGGATGTGAACCTGCTTGTCGTAATAGGCAGCCAGCTTGTGAAACACCGTTGCGAGGTGACCGGTCTGCTCGCCGAGGTCGATCATATTGAGCATATATTCCGGAAACACGCCTTCCTCGGTGAAAGCGGCGAAAACGGTGGTTCCGTAGCCCAGACGTTCGTAAAGGCGGTCGAGCATCGCTTTCAGGTCGTCATCGTCTTCCTCTTCGCCCATCAGGGAAATGCCCTCGCTGACCGGCAGGCCTGCGTCCAGCACGTTGCTCAGCGCTGCGCAGAAAAAGGACAGATATTCGTCATCAAGTGTGCGGAGTTTTATGGTGAACTCCTCCTCTCATATGCTGCGCGGTTAAATTTTGCCGCGCAATAATTACTTAATTATATCAGTGTTATGCGTTAATTGCAATAAATTACCGCATAAATTAGCTGTTGCGCAATAAAAAAACAGCCGCAGCGTATCGCTTGGATACGCTGCGGACTTTGATTTTTGTAACGGCTGCGTTTTTGTATCCTACAAATCAGTAAACGTACTTCTGAGAGTAGTTTGCTGCGTTGTTCGCATACTCAACATAGCCGGAGGAGGCATAGGTGGGATCCATAAGCTTCCAGGTGTTGCCGTCGAAGAATACAACGGACTCAACCCAGCCGTTTTCCTTGGTGTAAACGGAAATCCAGGCATGATACTGCGTTCCCGCGTAGCCGACAACCAGCTTGGTGGGGACACCCTGGCTGCGCAGCATGGAACTCATCACGGCGGCGTAGTCAAAGCAGATACCCTTCTTTTCGGCAAGCGTGGTGTCAACATTCGGCAGATAGCCACTCTTTACGGTTGCGGCCTTGTCGTAATCGTAGGTGAAGTTGGTGATGATGTAGTGGTAAATCTTCTCAACCTTGCCAAGCTCCGTCGTTTCAGCGCCGGCCAACTCAGCCGCCAGAGCAATCACCTTGCTGTCGGCGGAATAGTTGACGTACTGGTTGGGGTTCAGGAACGGGGCAAACTGGTCAGGCATATTTACGGTGATTTCCTTGCTCAGCATCGTGCTGTAGGAAGTGCCGCTGACGTTTTTGTAAACGCCGACGGTGTACTTGCCGTTGCCTGCGGTGAGCGGGAAGGTTTCGTAATTGCCCTTGCTGTTGAGGTTGTAGGTATATTTCACCGCGTCGGGCCCCTTGATGATGACCTTGGTTTTGACGTCAATGCCGGGGTTGAACTTCACTTTGACATAACCGTTTGCAACATAGGTTGCATCAATCACCGCCTGACCGTTGGAGGACTGGTAGAGAACTTCCTTTACGGGTGCGGGTGCGGCGGCGCTGCCCGTGCCGATCACACCGATTGTGAGCGGGATGAGCGCCAGAACAAGACAGAAAACAACAAGCAGAGTAACAGATCTTTTTTTCATGTATCTAACTCCTTCCGACCGGCGGCATACTGCGCCGGATACTATTCCTGGTTACATTATATACTATAATTATGAAAATGTAAAGACTTTTTGTAACCGAAAGTATAAAAAGTTTTTCATGTATACTTAATTATAATATCGCAGCGTTACAGCGCGGTTACAAAATCGGCTGCAAAACAAGGAAAAATCAACAATATGACACCGCTGATATCGAAAAAATGCGCGCCGCGGCGGTGCGCTGCGTACTGCGGAAATAATCGCGAAAAAATCATCCCCGGCATGCGCCGGAAATCGTTTCCTTGCATGCCCCTGCTCGCACAGGATCGCCCCCGCACGCGCAGATGATCGCCCCTTGCGCGTGGAGGCCAAACAGATCCGTTTTACGCAAGACACAACAGGCGCTCGGTTTGCACAGGCAGGTTCAATCGTCGCAGCAGCTCTCCGGAACGCGCAGCGCAGAGCAAATTTAATTTGATCCGTCGAAATCGGAGAGAAAAAGTTTTGCGCAGCGTTTTTTGCGCTTAAATCCCCACTCAGGCATCATACAAACCTTTTCGTCGGGCCGTTTTCGGCAAAAACAGACTTCACCGAACTGATGCGCGAAAGCGCCTGGAAAAGTCAGGCAGGCATCGACGGAGGAAAAAGAAATTTTCAAAAATCGGACGAACTGAAAAAATGACAAAATTTTTGAAAAATTGAGTGGCGCAGCGTCCGGAACAAGTTTCGGACGTATTATGACAATTCGCAAACGAGGGCGATTCTCAAAAATGAATTGTGCGGTTTTCAACGTTTTCAAAACAAATTCTTCGAAAAACGACAGAGTTCAAAACACGGAAAATGTCGAAGCGATAATAATATTATGTAAAACGATGTAAACCTAACGAATTATGTAAATTTTCAAAACACGGCAAAAATATTTTTGAAAAATGCAATTTTTCAAAACAAAAATAAAAAATCAAAACAAAAATAGCAAAAAACCATTGACCGAAGTTTTGAAAAATGCTAAAATGAGTCGAACGAGATAAAGAGGGGTGAAATCCATTTGCTGGCACAGGAATTACACTCTTTGATCGAGGATATTATCCTCGAAAAAACCGACCGTCAGCGCGTGGAACTGCGCTGCGACGGATACTGGGCAACGGAAAAACTATACACGGTGCTGTCCGCGTTTGCCAATCAGGCAGGCGGGGGCACAATCGTTTTCGGCGTTGACCCGCGCAACAGCACCCGCATTGTCGGCGTGCGCGACGCAGCGGCGATTCACGATCAGGTGATGACCGCGGCGCATCAGCTCGAACCGGCGGCGGAGGCTTTTTTCACCGAAACGGTGTATAACGGCATGACGGTGATCAGCGCGGAGATATCGGAATGCGAACCGGAGAAAAAGCCCTGCTACTACAAACCGGCGGGAAGGGCGAGCGGCGCTTTTGAGCGCATCGGCGGCGAGTGCGTTGCCATGAGCGAGTTTGAAGTTTACTGCTTCGACGCATATCGCAACAAGATCCGCGATGAGCTGCGCGTTGTGGAGCGCACGAAGCTGAAAGACATCAACCGCGAACAGCTGGCGGCATATTTTGCCAAGCTGCGCGCGGAGAAGCCGCGGCTGGTGAAAAACGACGCCGCGCGCGTGATGCAGCTGCAGGGCATTGCCGAGGAAGAGCAGCTGACTATGGGCGGTTTGATGCTGCTGGGCGATTATCCGCAGGGATATTTCCCCCAGATGGGCATTATCGCAACCGCGGTTGCGGGAACACAGCGCATCGGCCCGGACGATTTTCCGAACGAGATAACCGACAGCCGGCGCTTTGAAGGCTCCATTCGCCAGATGCTCAACGACGCAATGGCCTTTGTGCGCCGCAATATGAAGAATGTTGTGAACAAAGACAGCAAGGGCCTGCGCACAGGACGTCCCGAATACCCGCTGCCCGCCGTTCGCGAGCTGCTGCTCAACGCTATGATCCATCGCGACTACAGCGTCTACACCGAGGACGCGCCGATCACGCTGACGATGTACAGTGACCGGCTGGTGGTGGAAAACCCGGGCGGGTTGTTTGGCACGATGACGATCGGGGAGCTGGGTAAGTCGCATCCGGACCGCAGAAATCCCTACATTGCGGGCAACATAGAAGTGCTGCTGGGCAAGAGCGCGGCAATCTCCGGAATTCCTCTGGTTTGCGCAGAGATGCGCAAGGCCGGTTTGAAGCCGCCGGTGTTTGAGAGCGCGCGCGGGCAGTTCCGGGCCACGCTCTATAATTCTCCGGCGCCGGACGGCAAGGCGGAGGAGCCTACCGTGAGCGAACGCATCCTGGAATTTTGCGACACGCCGAAGTCGAAAGACGAGATTGCGGATCTGCTGGAGATCAACACCAGCTACTATGTTGTGACAAAATATCTCCATCCGCTTGTCAAGGCTGGCACGCTTGCGATGACGCACCCGGACAAGCCCAAGAGCAAATTCCAGAAATTCTACCGCATCTGACGCAGGATGCGAACATCCCCCTGTCGGGCGCGCTGTGACCGGCGGGGGGATTTGCGGTATTTTGCGGTATAATGGTATAATAATATAAAAGGAGGTTCCCTATGAAACAGTATTCTATGATTCTCACCGGTGATATCATCCTTGGTGAACGCTCCGCGGATTTCCTGCAGGGTGTGGCACCGATGATGGAGCAAGCCGATTTGGTGCTGGCACAGCTGGAAGTGCCCTATACCGACCGTGCACCGGAAATGAAAGGGCTGTCCCGCAGTCCGTCCACGCTGGAGCCTTTGAAGGGCCTGGTGGATGCCCTGGCACTGACAGGCAACCATGTGTATGATGCCGGCGAAGTGGGTGTGGAGGATACCACCGCGTGGCTGAAGGAGAATGGCATTCCCTTTACCGGCGGCGGCCGCAATCTGGAAGAGGCGTCGGTGCCGGTGATTGTTGACATGGACGGCTGCAAGGTCGGCTATATCAGCTATAACTGCGTAGGCCCCAAGGCCGCATGGGCAGGCCCCGCCAAGTCCGGCAACCCCTATGTGGAGATCCTGACATACTTTGACATGGGCGACGTAGCTAACCCCGGCGGCCCTCCCGAGCGCACTGTCACATGGCCGGAACCCAACACCTTTGCCCGCATGAAGCGGGAAATCGCCGCGCTGCGGGAACAGTGCGACATTCTGTGCGTCTACCTACACAAGGGCATCGTTCATAAGCCTGTAAAACTGGCGGATTACGAGCAGACTGTGGCATACGCCGCCATTGATGCCGGCGCGGATGTGGTCACGGCTTCCCATTCCCATATTCTCCACGGTATTGAAGTCTACAAGGGCAAAACCATTTATCACGGGCTGAACAACTTTGTGGCCTGGGCACCGTATCTGCGCCCCGATTTCAAGCGCAATCTGGGCGACACCAAGCTGGCTGTGGATGCGGAACTGGAATGGGCCAAGAAGCGTCAGGAACGCTTCGGTTTTGTGCCGGATCCCGATTATCCCACGTATCCCTTCCATCCCGAGTCCGTCAACACCGTGGCTGCCAAGTGCATCGTGGAGGACGGCAAAATCGTGGAGACCCGCTACGTCCCCATGATTGTGGACAAGGAAGGCGTGACACGTGTGGTCACCCGTGAAAACGGCGGACAGCAGGTATTCGACTATATGAAAAAAATTACGGACGGCGCCGGTCTGAACGCAGCCTTCGAGTGGGTCGGCGATGAGGTTCGAATTCAGGCAAAGGAAAAAGGCGAATAATATAACGCTCCCGCATTTACGGTTATTTTTGCAGAACATCTGGGCCGCTGCGTGTACAGCGGCCTCTATGAACCCGGCCGTTCCGTGGCAGACGAGCAGGGCATCCGCAAGGCCGGTTTGAAGCCGCCGGTGTTTGAGAGCGCGCGCGGGCAGTTCCGGGCCACGCTCTATAATTCTCCGGCGCCGGACGGCAAGGCGGAGGAGCCTACCGTGAGTGAACGCATCCTGGAATTTTGCGACACGCCGAAGTCGAAAGACGAGATTGCGGATCTGCTGGAGATCAACACGAGCTACTATGTTGTGACAAAATATCTCCATCCGCTTGTCAAGGCCGGCACGCTTGCGATGACGCACCCGGACAAACCCAAGAGCAAGTTCCAGAAATTTTACCGTATCTGAGGCCGCGGAAAGGCGCAGAGTGCGCACGCAAAAAAAACCATACGAAAAATCGCCGGACAAACATTTGCCCGGCGATTTTGCATCATATGCAAAACAGGATACGGAAAAGGCCGGGTACCGATCGGTACCCGGCCTTGGTTTGGTTTTTCTACGTTTGCCCGAGGGAAACCGGGGACAAGCATGCGATGGAAACGATAGCGGCAACAGCTGCGGAATCAGAGCTGATTTTCTATGTAGGCGTTAAATTCGTCCGGAAGCAGGGGCTTCGAGAAGAGATAACCCTGGCATACGGTGTCGCCGTAGTTGCGGATAAAGTCAAGCGTTTCTTCGGTTTCAACGCCCTCAAAGCAGACAATGTAGCGGGAGGCGCTCTGGGCGCCGGCGCGGACAAGGGCGTCGGCAAACAGGCGGTAGCCGTTCATTTGCATGAGGTTGGAAACAAACGTGCGGTCAAGCTTGATTTCATCCACGGGGATATTGAGCAGGTGCGCCACGGTGGAGTAGCCGGTGCCCATATCGTCAAAGGCAACGAGCAGCCCGGCTTTGCGCAGCGCGGCGATCTGATCTGAAAGGTAGGTGATGTCCAGCTCCTTGCAGCGCTCGGTCAGCTCGAGGATAAGACCCTGCGGCGGATAGTTGTGGCGGGCGAGCAGGGAGAGAACCTCTGTGATGAAGCCGGAATTTTGCAGCTGCAGCGCCGTGATATTGACGTTGATGCGGAAGTCGGGAATCATCTCGCGCCACACGCGGGCATCCGCCAGCGCGAGGTCGAGGATATAGATGCCGAGGGAATAGTAGCTGGGGTCGTTTTCGAGGAAGGCGATGAAGCGGCCGGGCGGGATTTCGCCGAGCGTGGGATGGATCCAGCGAAGGAGCGCTTCCGCGCCGACAACCCTGCCGGTTTGGGAATCAACGATCGGCTGATAGCGCAGACGGAAATACTGCTGCTCATTGACCGCGTCGCGATGGATGGCGGCAAGCAGGTCGAAGTTCGGGGATTCGCCTTCGGAGTTGATGGCGTCGTAGAAAACGAGTTTGTCCTGCTGGGAATATGCGGATTCGTCCAGTGCGTAAATCAGGCAGCGCTGAATGCTCATATCGTCGAGCGTGCAGTCCGGCAGAATCTCGAACGCGCCGCCGGAGATATTGAGCGGGACGGAACGGTTGTTGATCGGCAGACCGTGGATCAGCACATTGGAGATATGCGTATAGAATGTGGCAACGGTCTGACGCGGGGTTTCCTGGAAATAGAAATAGAAGTTGTTTCCGTCGTGGCAGAAAACTTCGCCGATGTTTTTCACTTCTTTGGTAAAGAAAGAAGCCATCTCGCAAAGCACGCGGTTGCCGCCCTCGTAACCGTATAGCATGTTGATGCGGGAGAGATTGTTGATGCGCAGGCTGAGGATGAAAGCCTGGGTTTTGGAAGCGCGGGTGGCGTACAGGCGGCTGCTCAGGGCAAGGAAGTTTTGCAGGCCGGTGGTGGGGTCGACGTTTTCGCGTGCGCCGTGGTTGACAACGTAGCCGGCAAAAATATCGGGTTCGCCGTCATTGCCGTGGTAGATGGAGCCGTGGCTCACGCAGGTGACGTATTTGCCGTCGGTGTTGAGCGCGCGGTAAACACAGTTGTGGTATTTCTGTTTGCCGGAAATCACGGCGGTGAAATTATCGAAATACTGCTTGCGGTCACCGGGATGGATGTAAGCCTGCCAGACATTGACGAAATCGGCGTGGAACTCGCCGTTGAGCCCGAAATATTGCGCCCAGCTCGGCGAAATGCGGGTAACGCCGGTTTCCATATTGGTAACAAAGGGGTAGGTGCGGTCGTTGGAAGAGCACATTGCGGTGAACAGACGGTCGGTCAGACCGGCGAGGTTATAGCGCATGCCGTCGCCGCCGTCGAGATAAGTTTTGTTCTCTTTCATCGACTCTTTGTTGCGGTACATAACGTAGTCCGCCGTGCGGATAACGTCAAGGAGGGACTTATACTCGGGACCGGAAACCGCATAGCCGATTGCGACGGAGGGCGGATATTTGAAGTCTGCCGCTTTTTCAAGACAAACTGACTGAACGCGCTGAAGCTCACCGCGGATGACGCCTTCTTCCTCGCCGCGATAAACGGCAAGGAATTCGTCGCCGCCCATGCGGTAGATGGCGTAGGCGTGCTTCATTTCCAGCGAGAGCGTGGAGGCGATGAACGTGATGTTGCGGTCGCCTTCCTGATGGCCGTACTGGGCGTTGACGGAGCGGAGATTGTTGATATCAAAGAAAACAAAGGTGTACGGAATGTCGGGCGCCTGCTCAAATTCGGACTGAAAACGCAGAATATCCTGATTGTAGCTGTGGCGGGAGCGCACGCCGGTGAGCGCGTCGGTAATAATCTTTTGCTCAAAAACGCGCGCAGGATTTTCCAGCGAGAAGAAAAAGCCGAGCGTTGCAATGGTGACGCCGGCGCCGGTGAAGAGGAACTGGCGGTCAAACAGCTGGCACGTTTCCATGACAAGGAGAACGAGCAGCATGGGAACGAGCGTGCGCCAAAGCAGGCGCGGCAAGCTTTTGTGCTTGCGAAAAAGGAGCGAAAGGCAGCAGAGGATATAGATGTAAGCCATCGCAAAGCCGACATAGGCCGCGCCGCCGGAGGCTGCGTTTGTGTTGCCGTAGCGCTCATAGGTGATATTGAGAAACGGCAGGCAGAGACAATAGATAATCAGCAGGGCGAGGCTGGTTTTATAAACATTCTTTTGCTTTGGGTGGTTGGGGTAGCTGAGGACGAAGATGTAGTTGAACATTTCGTGGAAATAAAGAATGACGGAGATGAGGTAGATAAAGTGGCAGATATTGTTGAGCCAGGTTGCTACGGATTCGAGATTGTTGACGGTGATGACAGTGATGATATCGAACAGAACGTGAATTACAGCGAACAGGCTCAGACGGTTGAAATAGCGGCGGTCTTCGCCCATGGGATAGATCAGCGATGTGGAATAAAGGAACGCAAGGACGACGAGACAGACAAACTCCTCGCGCAGAGTTAGAATGGGAATCATATAGACAATCTCCTTTATGTGAGAGAAAATGCATAATATATCAAAATAATTATACATTAAATAAGTGTTGCTGTAAAGATGTAACACATCAATTGCGAAATTTTCGGCTAAAACGGCAGGGAAAGTTTTATTGCCAAGGGTTGAAGGGTGGTATATAATAAATGATATAGTAAACAGCCGGGCAATAACCAACCGAAAATACGGAGCAGAGCCTATGGATATACAACACCTGAAATATGCCGTTGAAGTGGAACGCTGCCGATCCATCTCCAAAGCGGCGGAGAAGCTGTTTGTCAGCCAGCCTTTTCTGAGCAAGGCCATCCGCGAGCTGGAGCAGGATGCGGGACTTGATATTTTCAACCGCACCTCGCGCGGCGTTTTGCCCACGAAAAAGGGCGAGGCGTTTCTTGCGCACGCAAAGGAAATCATTGCGTCCATGGAGGAGCTGGAAAACGAATTTCGCCCCCATCGCACGGACGCTTACCATTTCGAATTTGCAGTTCCGATCGCCTGCTACATTTCGCAGGCGTTTGTGGAATTTATGAAAGAAGTGGACAAAAACGCGGGAATCCGCGCGGATTACCGCGAAACCAACACGATGAGCGCGATTGCGCACGTTGCCGATCACGACTGCAACCTCGGCATCATCCGCTACCCGACGGCGTATGAGGACTATTTCCTGCGCTATGTGGAGAGCAAGGACCTGCTGCTGCAGCCGATCTGGGAATTTTCCTTCCATCTTGTTATGGCAAAAAACAGCCCGCTTGCGAGCAAGGAAGAGATCACCGAAGCCGATCTGGAAACGCTCATCGAAATCACCCACGACGATCCCGAGGTTCCGCAGATTTCGCCCGCGGAGATGCAGGCGCTGCGCCGCCGCACGCCGGAGACGCGCGAGATCGTGGTATATGAGAGGCAGAGCCAGTTTGAGCTTTTGTGCGCCATGCCGGAAACTTACATGTGGGCATCGCCCACGCCCCAGAGCGTGATGGACACCTATCCGCTCACGGAACGGCGCTGCGACCTGCCGGACAACCGCTATAAAGACGCGCTGATCTATCGCCGCGGCTACCACCTCACGGGCGGGGACTGCCTGTTTATCGAAAAAGTGAACAAGGTGGTGCGCGAGCTGTCCGAGCGCTGACATAACTTGTACGGACGTGTCGGACGTTTGTGTTATCACGAATGGGAATATGCGTATGCGGATTTGATTACTTCAAATCCGCATTTTTTATTGGTATGATACAGATACTAAGAGAAATATACAAAAAAATGAGCAAAATTAAAAATAAACTGTAGAAAAGGGGAAAAAGAAATGAACTTTGTCAATGGTGAATGGAACAAAGCCGTCAATGTTCGCGACTTTATCCAGAAGAACTACACGCCCTATGACGGCAACGACAGCTTTCTTGCCGAGCCCACCGCACGCACCAAGCAGCTCTGGGAAGAGCTGAGCGTTCTGCTTGAAAAAGAGCGCAATGCCCCCGGCCGCGTTCTGGATGCCGACACCAAGCTGATCTCCGGCATCGCAGCACACGATGCAGGCTATATCAACAAGGACCTCGAAGTGATCGTCGGTCTGCAGACCGAGAAGCCCCTCAAGCGCGCAATCATGCCGTTCGGCGGCCTGCGCATGGTGGAGCAGTCTCTGGAAGAGCACGGCTATCATCTCGACCCCGAAGTGAAGAAGATCTTCAAGTATCGCCACAGCCACAACGAGAGCGTTTTCAAAGTTTACACGCCCGAAATCCGCGCCGCCAGAAGCGCCAAGCTTCTGACCGGTCTGCCCGATGCCTACGGCCGCGGCCGCATCATCGGCGACTATCGCCGCGTTGCACTCTACGGCGTGGACTATCTCATTGAGCAGAAGAAAGCCGCAAAAGACCAGCTCGACTATCCCCAGATCAATGAGGACATTCTCCGCAAGCGCGAGGAAATCGCCGAGCAGATCGACGCTCTGGAAGAACTGAAGGAAATGGGCAAGATCTACGGCTTCGATCTTTCCCGTCCCGCACAGGACACCAAGGAAGCCATTCAGTGGACCTATTTCGGCTATCTCGCCGCCGTCAAGGAGCAGAACGGCGCCGCAATGAGCCTGGGCCGCACCAGCACCTTCCTCGACATCTATGCCGAGCGCGACCTGGCCGAAGGCCGCTACACCGAAAGCGAAATTCAGGAAATGGTTGACCACTTCATCATGAAGCTGCGTATCGTCCGCTTCCTGCGCACCCTGGATTACGATGACATCTTTGCAGGCGATCCCGTGTGGGTCACCGAGTGCATCGGCGGTATGGGCCTCGACGGCCGCCACATGGTCACCAAGATGAGCTACCGCTATCTCCACACCCTCATCAACCTCGGCCCCGCACCCGAACCCAACCTGACCGTTCTGTGGAGCCCCCGTCTGCCCCAGAACTTCAAGAAATATGCAACCGCGATCTCTGTTCGCACCAGCTCCATCCAGTATGAAAACGACGACCTGATGCGCGTTGACCTCGGCGATGACTACGGCATTGCCTGCTGCGTCTCCCCGATGCGCATCGGCAAGCAGATGCAGTTCTTCGGCGCCCGCGCAAACATGGCAAAGTGCCTGCTTTACGCAATCAACGGCGGCGTGGACGAGATCACCGGCAAGCAGGTCGGTCCCGCACTCAAGCCCATCACCGGCGAGTATCTGGATTACGACGAGGTTATGGCACGTTTCGACGAGATGGCAAAATATCTCGCAAACGTTTACACCAAGGCGCTGTATACCATCCACTATATGCACGACAAGTATGACTATGAGCGCATCGAGATGGCTCTGATGGATGAAAACATCAAGCGCACCACCGCCTGTGGTATCGCCGGCTTGTCCGTGGTTGCCGACTCTCTGAGTGCAATCAAGTACGCCAAGGTGAAGCCCATCCGCAACGAAAAGGGCATCGCAGTCGATTTTGAAATCGAGGGCGACTATCCCAAGTACGGCAACAACGACGACCGTGTGGACGATCTCGCAGTTATGGTTGCCCGCATGTTCATGAACCACATCCGCCAGAACAACATGTACCGCGACTCCATCGCAACGCAGTCTGTTCTGACCATCACCTCCAACGTTGAGTACGGCAAGAACACCGGCACCACGCCCGACGGCAGAAAGGCCGGCATCCCGCTCGCACCCGGTGCCAACCCGATGCACGGCCGCGACACCAACGGCGCGCTGGCTTCCCTGCTGAGCGTTGCCAAGATCCCCTTCGAGGATTGCGAAGACGGTATCTCCTACACCTTCTCCATGGCGCCTTCCGCACTGGGCAAGGAGATGGAAGACCGTACCGACAACCTCATCACCATGCTGGACGCTTATATGGACAAGACCGGCCAGCACCTGAACGTCAACGTTCTCAACCGCGAAACCCTGCTCGATGCTATGGATCACCCCGAGAAGTATCCGCAGCTGACCATCCGCGTTTCCGGCTATGCGGTCAACTTCATCAAGCTCAGCCGCGAGCAGCAGCTTGAGGTTATCTCCCGTACCTTCCACGAGAAAATGTGATGACGGGAAGGATCCATTCCTACGAATCATTCGGCGCCGTTGACGGCCCGGGAATCCGCTTCGTCGTGTTTTTCCAGGGCTGTCCGCTGCGGTGCGTATTCTGCCACAACCCGGACACGTGGGATCCGGCCGACGGCACGGAGGTCACCGTGGCCGAGGTTGTGGACAAGGTGCGCGACTATAAGCCCTTCTACCGCAACGGCGGCGGGGTTACACTCTCCGGCGGCGAGCCGCTGCTGCAGCACGAATTTGTGCTTGCGCTGATCCATGCGCTGCACGCGGAGGGGATTCACGTTGCGATCGACACCTCCGGCGGAATTCCGCTCTCCGTTTGCAAGGACGCGGTGGATGCGGCCGACATGCTCCTGCTGGACATCAAGGCCTACGACCGTGCGCTTTGCGCGGAAATCACCGGCAGCGATGCCGTGTTTGAGCGCGAAAAAGAGCTGCTGGAATATTGCGAGAGCGTCGGCAAGCCGGTTTGGATTCGCCATGTAGTTGTTCCCGGCTACACGCTGGATAAGGAAAAGCTTGAGGCACTGGCGGAATACCTGCGCGGATTCAAATGCGTTGAGCGCATTGAGCCGCTGCCGTTCCACAAGATGGGCGAGCACAAGTGGGAGCCGGGCCTTTACCGTCTGGCCGACACGCAGCCCCCCACGGAGGCGGATATGGAAATGGTGAATGCCGTGCTCAAAGCCGGCCGCTGAGGGCGCGGGCGCAGAGCCGATTTCCAAAACGCAGCTGCACAAAAAACACACTTACCCCCGCAGGGCGCAGGCTTTGCGGGGGCTTTTTTGTTGGGGTTTCCGCCACGGCGCGCGTAGCCTCTTTTGCGCTGCACGCGCTGCGAAGGCAGCGGGCGGAGAGGTTGCATAACGGGGGTAAGTGTGCTATGATAGCGAAAACACCACGCACGCAGCGCGCCGGTACAAAGGCGCGGCCTGCGCCGCTTTTTGAGGAGAAAACACGAATATGAAATTCACCAAATACGCTGTGCTGACAATCATCCTGATGCTGGCGGTGCTCTCCGCCTGCGGCATTTTAGCTGCATGGCTTTTCGGCCTGATCACCGGCAATCCGTTTGAAAACACGGTTTACACCGGCGTGCAGCTCGGCCTTGCGGCGGCCATCCTGGTGATGGTGGTTTCCTTTGTGAAAGCAAGGCTCAAAGGCAAATAACGGGCATCCTGCACCGTTAAAACAGCACTGCATAAAAGCAAAAGCCACTCCCGTGCGCGGCAAAGGTCACGCATAACGGGAGTGGCTTTTTTCATGGCAGAATGGCTGCGGCGCGCGGAGGAATGCATGCCTGCCCTGCGCGGGCGCGGTCACATTTCGTCGATGTAATGGATATATTCCAGGCTGCGCAGCGCCTCGATGATTTCGTGGTGGGTTTTGTATTTTTTCAGTTCCGGACTGGAGATGGTGAGCGCAACGGAGTAAACGCTCAGTCCGGAGCTTGCATAGGCGGGGTTGGCCTCGATCACGTCGATTTTCAGTCCCAGGCGGCGGATGGTGGTGACAAAATCCTGCAGGTTGCCTTTGCTCTTCAGCTCAAGGTGGATTTCAAAATGGTTGGAGCGGTCCTTGAGATAGCGCTCAAATGCCGGGAAATAGTAAAGGCTGGCGACGAGCGCGATAAGGCAGACGAGTGCGGTTGTGTAAAGTCCTGCGCCGAGGAGCATTCCGATGATGCCGCAGGACCAGAGCGCGGCAGAGGTGGTCAGACCGCGGATGCGGCTTTTGGAGTTGTACATCACGCAGTTGACGGCGATCACGGCGGCGGCAACTGTGCTGAATGCGGAGATGATGGGGAAACTTGCGCCGAAGCCGATATCGAGTGTCATTGCCATTGTGCCCGCAAGGGACACGACGATAAATGTGCGCAAACCGGCGGCGTGGCGCTTCACGGCGCGCTCGCAGCCGACAAGCGCGCTGAAAAGCACAGAGAGCGCAACGCGCAGCAGCACGGAAAACGTGCCCAGTTCACCGGCCCAGGGGCCAAGCAGCGCGGCGAGGGGATCGTGTATGTTCATCATGGTGTTTTCCTCCTATCTTCGCGTAAAGCGGCGGCGGAAGCCGAAGCCCATCAGCTCGCTGTATTCATACGCCGCCTGGTCAAACGCCTCCTCTTCGGAAACGTCGTGGTTGTGGGCGGGAAGTTCCGCCTGAATTTTCTGTATGCGCTCGATCAGCAGTTCCAGCTCGGTGCGCGGCTCCTGTGCCGGAGCGAGCGCCTCGTCCGGAACCAGATCTTCAAGCTGGTTGGAGTAGGATCCGGAGAGATACAGCGCGAGTTTGGAGCAGGCAGGACCGATGAGTTCGTACATCACGCTTGAGGCGAGAATGATCGTGTTGAGCGATTCGCCCGCCTCGCCGCCGAGCATGCGCGCGCCGAGCGCTGCCAGACCGATGGCCACGCTGGCCTGCGGCACCAGCGCAAGACCGAGATAATTGCGGATATTTTTCGGCTTGCCGGTGTAAAGACAGCCAAGGAATGTGCCGGCATATTTGCCGAGGATGCGCACCAGCGCGTAGCTCGCGCTGATCACCAGCAGCGGCACGGCGCCGACGCTCGCGGAGGTTTTTGCCAGCGCATCCAGACGGAAGGACACGCCGGAGCGGACAAAGAAGATGAGCAGGATCGGCGGGCTGAAATAGTTCAGCTGCTTGAAAAGCCTGTCGTCGTCGGTGAGGTTGATATACACCATGCCCATGGACATGCAGCCGAGCAGCGGAGAGATATCCAGCAGCGCGCAAACGCCGCAGAAAGTGAACAGCATGGCAATCGACACGATCAGGCGGTTGTCGGTGGTGCGCTTTTTGGGCATGAGCAGCTTCAGGAAAAAGCCGAACACCGCGCCCAGCGCCAGAACGCCGATGTTGGAAACAACGGGAGTGAGGATGCTCGCGGTGTCAACGCGGGAGCCTGTGGTGAGCGCAACGGTGACGGAGATGGCAACGCTGTAGAGCACAAGGGCGATGATATCATCCAGCGCAACGAGCTGCAGCAGCGTGTTTACAAAATCGCCTTTCGCGCCGGTCTGACGGATGGTCATGATCGTGGATGTGGGTGCGGTTGCGGCGGCAAGCGCTGCGAGCACAACGGAAAAAACGATATTCAGCCGCAAAGCAAAGCGGCACAGCACGAACACCAGCACCGAGGCAAGGCAGGTTTCGCAAAAAGCAATCAGCACAACGCGCAATCCGTTTTTCTTCAGCACGGAGCGGCGGAAAAATTCGCCGGTGCTGAACGCGATAAAGGCCAGCGCAATGTCGGGGAGAAAGGATGTTCCCGCAATAAATTCCGCGGGGATCAGATCCAGGGCATAGGGACCGATGATGATGCCGGCGAGTATGTAGGCCGTAACGTTCGGCAGCCGCACCAGCTTGGTCAGGCGCGTCATGAAAAAGCCCAGAAACAGAATGCATGAGATGGAGATGATCACCGGCGCAGCCTGCGAGCTGAGTCCGGCGTAAAAACCTTGCAGCATGGCTCCCTACCCCCTTTCGTTGTAATGTATGGTATATTATAAACAATTATACCATATGTTTTAGGAAAAGGCCAGAAAAATTTGTGCTAAATTGATAGACAACGGGCAAAAATGCCGCTGAACGGCAGCGACGCGGCGACCCGCAAGAGGCTGCAGCTGACGTCCGAAGTCTTTGGCGGAAACTGCGGCAAAACAAAAATGCCTGAAATCTTTCGATTTCAGGCATATATGGAGCTGCTGGGCAGATTCGAACTGCCGACCTCATCCTTACCAAAGGCGAACTATATTATAAGAAAGGATATGCGGCACAATTTTAGGGCAGATAATCAACAGGAAACCATACCCTTATGCCAAAGCACAGAGGCCCTTGTGTAAGTTTTGCACAGTACTTTCGTTGTGGTATTTTGTTCAAAATCGCCTTTGAGTTTTTTACAAAAAATCAATATAAT